>NZ_JBFASK010000002.1:281952-437083 GCF_040677675.1 Streptomyces sp. NPDC053755
CCCGGCGCGGGCTCACGGGTCGGGCGCCGGAAGCCGGAGGGGCGCGCGTGGTGAAGGCCCGGCGCGGGCTCACGGGTCGGGCGCCGGAAGCCGGAGGGGCGCGCGTGGTGAAGATCCGGCGCCGCTTCGCGGGGCGGCCACCAGGGGCGCGCGGGGTCGCCGTCCGGCGCCGCGCCACCCTCGCCTGCAGCGTCCTCGGCGCCGCCGTCGTCGCCCTCGACGGCACCGTGCTCACCATCGCCCAGCCCGCGCTCCAGCGCGATCTGCGCGCGGACGTCGACCAGGTCCAGTGGACGAGCACCGGCTACCTCATCGCCGTCGCCGGCCTCCTCGTCTTCGCCGGACGGCTCGGCGACCGGTACGGCCACCGCCGGCTCTTCGCCCTCGGCACGCTCGGCTTCGCGGCCACGTCGGCCTGCATCGCCTTCGCGCCCGGCATCGGCTGGGTGACGGGTCTGCGGGTCGCGCAGGGCGTCTGCGGGGCGCTCCTGCAGCCCGCCACCCTGGGCATGCTGCGCGCCGCCTTCCCGGCCGACCGGCTCGCCATGCCGATCGCCCTGCGCACCAGCGCGATCGGGCTCGCCGCGGCGGCCGGCCCCCTCGTCGGGGGCGCGCTGGTGAGCGCGTACGGCTGGCGGTCCGTCTTCCTGTTCACCGCCGTGCCTGCCCTGGCCGTCGGCCTGCTCGCCGCCGCCGTCCCGATGCCGGACCCGCCGCCCGCCGCCCGTGGCCCCCGGGAGCTCGACCTGCCCGGCGCCTGTCTGCTGGCCGTGACGCTCGCCTGCCTGGTTCACGTGCTGGTCACCGCCCCCGGCCCCCTGGCGACCCCGCTCGCGCTCGGCACGGCGCTCGCGGCCGGGTCCGCGCTCGTCCGGCACGAGCGGCGTACTCCGCATCCGCTCCTGCCGCCCCGCGTGCTCCGGTCGACGCCCGTCATCGCCGGGCTCGGCACCCTGCTCGCCGCCTCCGCGGCCCTGTTCGGCACGCTGTTCGTGACGACGTACTTCCTTCAGGACACCCTCGGTCTCGACCCGCTGCACAGCGCCTTGTGGGCCCTGCCGCTGGCCGCCGTGATGGTGCTCGGCGCGCCCGTCGCCGCGCTGCTTCCGCGCCGCTTCGGCCCCCGCGTCACGACCGTCTCCGGCGCGTGCCTGCTCGCCGCCGGCGTACTGCTCCTCGCCCGGCTCGACGAGGAGGCGACGGCCCTGGTGACCGGAGGCTGCTTCGCCCTGGTCGGGGCCGGATTCGTCACGGTCATGGTCACTGCCGCCTCCGTGCTCGTGCGCCGGGCGGCCGTGGCCGACGCCGGGGTCGCCGGCGGGCTCCAGCAGACCGCCATGAACATCGGCCCGGCCCTCGGCGTCGCCGTCGCGACCCTCCTGATGACCCTCGCAACGACCGGACGTGACGCGGGCGGCACGACGCCCGCCCTGCTGGTCCTGGCCCTCATCGCCACGGCAGGCGCGGCCACCGCCCTCGGGCTCCCGGGACGCCCGGGGCCGCCGGAGGCCGAGGCCGAATCCGGGCTGCGACCCGCGGCCGGCGCCGAGCCGGGGCGGGAATCCGGAGCGGCCCCCGCAGCCTCGGCCGGAGCCGATCCCGGACCGTGATCGGGAGCGGCATCCGCGTCCGGGCCGAGGCGGGAGCCGGTGCCCGGGCTCCCTGCCGGGCGCCGGGCGGCCTTCGCGGCGGGGGCGGTACGCGCCGCTGACCCGGCGGCCGCCCGCATCCGAGGCCGGGACGGGAGCCGGTGCCCCGGAACCCGGGCGCCCACGGGCGGCTTCCGCAGCCCGGGCGGGCGCGAGCGGCAGGCCGCCACCGGACCGGGCGGCCCAGCCGCTCCCCGGCCCGTACCGTCGCCGTTCCCCGTCCGGACACGCCCGGGCGGAGCCGGATACCCGCCGTGCCCTCTGCGTACGATCACGCAATGCCCACTGGTGGTCACCGTCAGTTCCCCTCTCCCCGGACGCGCACGCAGATCACCCTCGGTCGCTGTCTGCCCTTCCTGTTGATGGCGCTGACGGTCGTCGTCGACCTCCTCACCCCCGAGCGGGAGCGCTTCGACCGCCTCCTGGTCGCCGCGCCCGCTCTCGCCGCGGTGACCTGGGGCGTTCGCGGGACCGTTGTCATCGGCGGGCTCGCCATGGGGCTGCGCGCGCTGCTCGGCCTCTCGCGAGGGGAGCCGTTCCTGCCCGATCTGCTCGCCAACGAGCTGGTCCTCGCGGCGGTGACGGCGGCCGCCGTCTGGGTCAGCCGGGTGCGGGTGCGCTACGAGCGGGATCTGCGGGAGGTCACGGCCGTCGCCGAGGTCGTCCAGCGGGTCGTCCTGCGCCCCCTTTCGCCCCGGCTCGGCGCCCTGCGACTGCACCTGCTGTACGTGGCCGCGGCGGCCAAGGCGCGGATCGGCGGCGACTTCTACGAGGCGGTGCGGGTGCCCGGCGCCGTGCGGCTGATGCTCGGGGACGTCCAGGGCAAGGGGCTCGGGGCCGTCGAGACCGCGTCCGTGCTGCTCGGCGCCTTCCGCGCCGCCGTCGACGAGGCGGCGGACCTGCCCGAGCTGGCCGACCGGCTCGAGAAGGGTCTCGACCGCTATCGCGCCTGGGAGCCGGACTCCGACACCGTGGAGCGGTTCGCCACCGTCGTCCTGGTGGAGATCCCCGATGACGGGCACGTCGCCCGGCTCCTCAGCTGCGGCCACCCCGCCCCGCTGCTGCAACACGGCTCCGCCGTCCGGCCCGTGGAGTTCACCGACCCCTCCCTGCCGCTCAGCCTGGCGGGCCTCGCCGACCAGAGGCACCGCGTCGAGGAGGTGCCGTTCGGGCCGGGAGACCGCCTGCTGCTCTTCACCGACGGGGTGAGCGAGACCCGCGACCGCGCAGGCGTCTTCTATCCCCTGGAGGAGCGGCTGCGCGGCTGGGAGGGCGTCCCCGGAGAGCGCCTCCCGGGCCTGCTCCACACCGATCTCGTGGCGTACGGAGCCGACGGCCTCGACGACGACGTGGCCGCCGTCCTCGTCGTACGCCCGTGATCCGGACGTCGTGACGGCGCGGCTCAGCCGAGCGCGTGGCCCGTCGTCGCGTCCACGTGGTCCGGGATCTCCTCGTGCCGGTCGCCGACCGAGAGCGTCCCGGTCGGCTCGAAGAGCAGGATGGACGCGCCGGAGGGAGCGTACGGGCGGTGCTCGACCCCCCGCGGGACGGTGAAGACGGAGCCCTTGGCCAGCGTCACGGTGCGCTCCGTCCCGTCCTCCCGCAGCGCGATGCGCAGTTCGCCGTCGAGGACGAGGAAGAACTCGTCCGTGTCGTCGTGGGCGTGCCAGACGTGCTCGCCCGCCACCTTGGCCACGCGGACGTCGTAGTCGTTCACCCGCGTCACGATGCGGGGGCTCCACAGGTCCTCGAAGGAGGCGAGGGCCTGGGTGAGGGCGATGGGGTCGTTGCTGCTCGGGTCGCTCATGCGCCCATCCTGCGCCGTGACCGCGCACCGCCGCGAGTGCTAGAAAGAGCATATGTCGCAAGGATCCTCGCACGGTGCGGAGCGGGACGGCAGGGGCCCGCACCGGGTCGTGGTCATCGTCGACGCCCACTCCAACCCCTTCGAACTCGGCTGTGCCACCGAGGTGTTCGGGCTGCGCCGACCCGAGACCGGCCGCGAGCTGTACGACTTCCGGCTCTGTTCGCCCGAGCCCAGGACCCGCATGCGCGACGGGTTCTTCACCCTCACGGGTGTCGCCGGGCTCGACGCCGCCGACGACGCGGACACCCTGATCGTCCCCAACCGCCCGGACGTGGAGGTGCCCCGCCGCCCCGCCGTACTCGACGCGGTCCGCCGCGCCCACGCGCGCGGGGCACGCCTGATCGGTTTCTGCAGCGGCGCCTTCACCCTGGCCGAGGCAGGGGTCCTCGACGGCCGCAGGGCGACCGCGCACTGGCAGTGGGCGGATTCCTTCCGCGCCCGCTTCCCTTCCGTGCGGCTCGAAGCGGACGTCCTCTTCGTCGACGACGGGGACATCCTCACCGCCGCCGGCAGCGCCGCCGCCCTCGACCTCGGACTGCACGTCGTGCGCCGCGACCACGGCGCCGAGGTGGCCAACGCGGTGAGCCGCCGACTGGTCTTCGCCGCCCACCGGGACGGCGGTCAGCGTCAGTTCGTCGAGCGCCCCGTTCCCGACCTGCCCGAGGAGTCCCTGGCGCCGCTGCTCGCGTGGGCACAGGAGCGGCTCGGCTCCCCGCTCGCCGTCTCCGACCTCGCCGCCCGCGCGGCGGTCAGCCCGGCGACGCTGCACCGCCGCTTCCGGGCCCAGCTCGGCACGACCCCGCTCGCCTGGCTGACCGGCGAGCGGGTGTCCCTCGCCTGCCGTCTCCTCGAACGCGGCGACGTCCCCCTGGACGTCGTGGCCCGGTCCAGCGGACTGGGTACGGCCGCCAACCTGCGCGCCCTGATGCACCGGCAGACGGGCCTGTCACCCTCCGCGTACCGCCGCCGTTTCGGCCCGGCGGCGGGCTGACCCCCTCAGGACCGCCTTCTCGGCGCAGGGTCACGCGCCTCCCGGGCCGCTTGCGCAGACTCCGTCACGCGCCTCCCGGGCGCCTGCGCAGACTCCGTCCGCGCCTCCCGGGCCGCCTGCGCGGCCGGTCCGGGGCGCCTCAGGAGCGGTACGGCGTGTTCGCCGCGGCCCAGTCCGCGAGGGCGCGGGCGCAGTCCGCCACCGACTCGCGCCAGGTCCGGGCCGCGCCGGCGCCCGCCTCGTCGCTGACGTGCTTGACGATGCGCAGCGGGACCCCGGCGACGGCCGCCGCGGACGCCAGGGCGTACCCCTCCATGTCCACCAGCGGGGCCCGGGCGGCGAGCCGGGCGCGGGCCGCCTCGTCGGAGATGAAGGCGTCGCCGGTGGCGAGGACGACCCCGCCGCCGTCCGGGAGGGCCAGCGGCCCGCCGTAGGTCTCACCGGTCAGCGTGGCGAGCAGTTCGCCGTCGAGGTCGTGCTGGAGCACGGCGCCGACGAGGTGCGTCCCCGTCCAGCCCGGCCGCAGGGCACCGGCCGTGCCCAGATTCACGACCCCGGAGGGGTGGGGGCCCCGGCCGAGCGTGGTGGCGAGCGCGGTCGCCGCGTTCACCTTGCCCATTCCGGTCAGCAGGATCGGCAGGTCCGTGTCGAGGAACTGCGCCTCCTCCTTGACGGCCAGGACGAGCAGGGGTCGGTCGGCCGTTATCTTCCCGATGAGTTCCATGGGGTCACGCTAGTTCGAGACGCCCCCGCCCGTACAACCGGCGGGGTTCCGACCGGCTTGGTGACCACCGCGACACCGCCGGTCACCGTCGGCGCGGCGCCCCCTCCGCCACCGCCCTCACCACCCCTGAGAGACGATTTCACGCCTCGGCGTGTTTCTTACTGCAGGACGCTTGTGCGCGGGCCTTCGTCCCGGCACGCTCCTCGGTATGAACACAGCCAGGCACGCCAGTGAACGCCTGATGAGCTGGCCCTCGCTGATCGCCGACCCCGCCCTCTGCGGCGCCGAGGTCGGCCTGCGGACCGCCACGCGTGAGATCGTCCACTTCCACGGTGAACACGAGGCCGACGTCCACCTGAGCCGCGCCATGATCGCGAAGCTGCGGCCCGCCCTCCTGGGGTCCAGTGCCGTGCGGTTGCGTGCCGGTTCCGGCTGGGTGACGGTCCGTCTGGACATGGGTTCCGACATCGACTTGCTGGCGACCCTGGTGAGCGCCGCGCTCCAGGCATCCACCCGCGCCCCGGAAACGGGGGACGGCGTGCCGGACGGCTGCACCCGCACCTGACGCCCGCAGTACCCCGTTCGGCGGCATGGCGGAGGGGTCCCGTCCTCCCGCGGGTACTCCCCGTGGCATGCCCCCCACATCCGGTGCGCCCCACGAGGCCGCCCCCGACGAGCACGGCCACCGGTTCCGCAGGCTCTACCAGCGCGTCGTGACCTCGGTCATCGGACTCGCCTGGAGCCGGGGGCGCGAGATGGAGCTGATGCACCGGGCGATGGGGTTCGCGGCCCTCAGCCTCCTCACCCTCGTGCCGCTCCTCATCATCGTCGCCGCCGCCGACCTCGCCAGCGGCCGGGGCTTCGCCCGCTGGCTCGTCCAGGGCCTCGGCGTGTCCGAGGTCTCCGAGGAGGAGGTCGAACAGCTCTTCGGTCAGCCGGGGCAGGCACTGCAACGGACCACCGCCTTCGGCCTCGCGGCGCTCGCGGCGTTCGGTGTGACCTTCGGTTCCGCCGTCCAGACGGGATACGAGCGGGTGTGGGACCTCCCGACCGCCCGCTGGCACACCATGTGGCGCCATGTCGTCTGGCTCGCCGTGCTCGTCGCCGCGCTCCTCGTCTTCGCGGCGACGCCCCCACCGGAGAGCGCCGCCGAGACCGTCACGGTCGCCGCCGCGGACACGGTGGGAACCGCCCTCTTCTTCTGGTGGTCGCAGCGCTTCCTCCTCTGCGGGCGCATCCGGTGGCGCGCCCTCGCCCCCGGGGCCGTCTGCACGGCCCTGGGGCTGTTCGGCCTGCGGATCTTCTCCCAGTTCGTCTTCTCCCCGCTGATCGCCTCCAACGCCGTGACGTACGGGCAGTTCGGCACGGTCCTCGTCCTGCAGTCCTGGCTCGTCGGCGTCGGCTACGTCGTCTACGGCGGCGCCCTGGTCGGCCGGCTGATCCACGAACGCCGGGTCGCCCGACGGCTCGACCGGGAACCCCTCGACCCGCCCCCTGGTCCGGGCTGACCGGGGGCCGCGCCCGTGCTCACCCGATCCGGTGACGCGCGGACGGCTCGGCCGGCGGCGCCGCGCGGACCGCTTGGATGGGAGTGATCCACGTGGTCCGACCGTCGAGAGAGAGCTGCCCCATGGCGAACACCTGGCTGCCGCCCGCCGAGTACATCGCGACGCTGCCGAGAGCGACGGCGTACGCCTGCCTGTACTTCACCGACACCGACGGCCGGCCCTTCCAGCTCCGTGCCTCCTACCGGACCGAGCCGTGGCAGTGGCCAGGAGGCAACATGGACCCGGGCGAGACGCCCTGGCAGACGGCGGTCCGCGAGTGTCACGAGGAGACGGGGATCGCCTTCCGGGGCCGGCCGCGGCTCCTCGGCACCCACTTCATCGGCGATCAGGGGGAGGAGTGGCCCGCCAACCGCATCGGGTTCATCTTCGACGGCGGTGTCCTGACCCCGGACCAGCTCGACGCCGTGGTCCTCGACCCCGACGAGCACAGCGAGTTCAGCGTGCGCACGCTGGCCGAGTGGGAGCGGGAGATGACGCCGGGGACCTTCGCGCGCCTCGCGGAGATCGACCGGGCGCGTCGGCTCGGCACCACCGTGTACGTGGAGAGCGGCGCCGGGACCTGAGAGGGCGCCGCGCGGGACGCTCCGGGAGGCCGGGCGTCCCGCGCGGCGAGAGGAGTTCTCTGCCAGGGGGGCGGCCTGCCGTTCCGGGAGACTTCGGGCACGCATCGGATGGTGGCGGAGGATTTCGCGGGATCTCATCTGATATGTCTGGGGCGTGTGCTGGAGCGCGACGGCCGATCTCGTGGCGGGCACGGCCATCACCGCCGTCGGTGTGGGCAGTCTCGCCTCCGTGCGACGCCCCGGCGACGCGCCGCTGGCCGCCCTGCCCCTGCTGCTGGGCGCACACCAGATCGTCGAGTCCGTGATCTGGCGTGCGGGCGGCGGCGCGGGCCCGGCCACGCTCGCCTGGGCCGTGATCGCCCTGCCCCTGCTGGCCCTGTGGGTCCCGCTCGGGGTCCTGGCGGCGTCCCCGCGAGCCGGCCGCCGGCGCCTGGCGCTCCCCGTCGCGGCAGGCGCGGCCGTCGCCGGCGTCCTCGGTCACCGCCTGGCCGGCCGGCCCGTCACGGCCGAGGTCCGCGGCCACACCCTCGGATACGTGCTCGACCTGCCCTTCGCGGCCCCGCTGATCGCGGGCTATCTCCTCGCCACCGTCGGCGCGCTGCTGCTCTCCCACGACCGTCTGCTGCGCCTCCTCGGCCTCCTGACCGGCGCCGGAGCGGTCGTCTGCGTCCTGCTGTGGCGCACGGAGTTCGTCTCCACCTGGTGCGCCTTCGCGGCCGTCGCCTCGCTCGTTCTGCTCGTCTGGGTACGAGGCCGTAACCCCCGGGCGCCTCGGCAGTTGACCAGGGCATGAAGAAGCGCAGCATGCTCGCCATCGCCTCCCTCGCCGCAGGCGTCGTCACGGCCCTCGTCACCCCGCCGCCCCACGCGACCGCCGCCACGGGCGCGGACGCGGGTGCGACCGGCCTCACCGGACTCTCGCAGCACGACACGGAGCTCGACACCCTGCTGGACGAGGCCACGCCCGTCGTTCCCGACGGCAGCCTGCAGCTCCCCGACAGCGGACCCCGCCCGTAGCCGGTGTCGGCACCGGGCAAGGAACGGATCCGGCGGATCCCCGCACCCACCGCGGCGTGCGGGGATCCGTCATGTGGCGGCAGCCCGTGCGCGCGCCGCGCACAGGGAATGACAGGATGTCCCCATGAGCGAGAACGTCTACTTCGACATCACCATCAATGACGAGCCGGCCGGCCGTATCGTCTTCAAGCTGTTCGACGACGTCGTCCCGAAGACGGCGAGGAACTTCCGCGAGCTCGCCACCGGCGAGCACGGCTTCGGCTACGCGGGCTCCCCCTTCCACCGCGTCATCCCCCAGTTCATGCTCCAGGGCGGTGACTTCACCCGGGGCGACGGCACCGGCGGCAAGAGCATCTACGGCGAGAAGTTCGCGGACGAGAACTTCCAGCTCAAGCACGACCGCCCGTACCTGCTCTCGATGGCGAACGCGGGCCGCAACACCAACGGCTCCCAGTTCTTCATCACCACCATCGTGACCGACTGGCTCGACGGCAAGCACGTCGTCTTCGGCGAGGTCGTCGAGGGCCAGGACCTGGTCAAGAAGATCGAGGGCCTCGGCTCCCGCTCCGGCGCCACCAGCGCCAAGATCGCCGTGTCCGCCTCCGGCGTCGTCAAGGCCTGAGCGCCCTCCACCCCACGCACACCGGCGCCCCCCTGAGGGGAGCGCGCGACCGCCCCTGCCGAGCCTTCGCAGGGGCGGTCTTCGTCTGCCCCGCCCCGATACGGCCCGCGGCTCGTTAACCGGATGCGCGCCTCCGGTGCCGCGTGTACGGTCGCCCCACGTGCCGATTCCGTACAGTCGCATCCCGCGCCGACTCCGTACGCCCGCGCACGCGCCGAGCCCGGCCGGATTCCGGAGGTGAGCCCGCATGAACGACCAGCGCCCCCCTCGGGCCCTCCCCGTCGTCGCGGCGGACTGAACCGCGACCGCGCACGGGAGCGCCCGCCGTACGAGCACTCCCGAGCGAAGGAACCATGACCGTCACGCCTTTCCGTATCTCCGTCTCCGACGACGTCCTGCACGACCTGCGGCAGCGCCTGCGCCGTACGCTCTACACCGAGCCGTCCGACTCCACGTACTGGGCGGCCGGCACCGACCCCGGCTACCTCCGGGAACTCGTCTCCCATTGGGCCGACGGCTTCGACTGGGCCAAGGCGGAGGCCCATCTGAACACCTACCCGCACCACATCGCCGACGTCGCCGGACGCCCGGTCCACTTCGTCCGCCTCCGCGGCCGGCGCGCCGAGGGCGCCCCCGCCCCCCTCCCGCTGATCCTCACGCACGGCTGGCCGAGCAGCTTCGTGGAGATGCTGCCCGTCGCCGAACTCCTCGCCGACCCCGCCGCGCACGGCGGCGACCCCGCCGACGCCTTCGACGTGGTCGTACCCTCGCTGCCCGGATTCCTGTACTCCGCTCCGCCGGCCGGGCCGTTCACCCGCCGGGGGGTCGCCGAGACCTGGCACACCCTGATGACCGAGACGCTCGGCCACGGGCGCTTCGGCGCCTTCGGCGGAGACATCGGCGGCGGGGTGACCCAGTGGCTCGGAGCCCTCCACCCCCGTGAGGTGGCCGGGGTGCACATCACCTCCGCCGTCGTCGCGTGCGATTTCGAGGCGGAACCGCCCACGACGGAGGAGCGGACCTACCTCGACGCCCTCGCGGCCTACGACGCCCGGGACGGGGGCTACAGCGAGATCATGTGCACGCGGCCGGACACGATCGCCGCCGCCCTGCGGGACTCGCCCGCGGGGCTGCTGGCCTGGATCGTCGACAAGTACCGCGACTGGAGCGACTGCGCGGGGGACCTCGAGTCCCGCTGGGACAGGGACACCCTCCTGACGGTGGCCACCCTCTACTGGGCCACCGGCTCCATCGGCTCCTCCTTCCGGCAGTACTACGACTACCCGCACAACCGGCCCGTGCCGCCCGTCGAGGTCCCGGCGGCGATCACCCTGAGCCACGAACCGGCGTACGCCGACTATCCCCGGAGCCTCGCGGAGCGCACCTTCCGCGACCTGCGCCACTGGAGCACCCCGGGGTGTGGCGGCCACTTCATGGCCCACGAGGAACCCGCCCAGGTCGCCGAGGAACTGCGCGCCTTCTTCCGTCCGTTGCGGTAGCCGCGCCGCCGCTCAGGCCGCCGGTCCGAAGGCCGCCGCGTTGCGCTCCGCCCACGCGGAGAAGGGGCGCGCGGGGCGGCCGAGGACCCGCTCGACGTCACGGCTCACCCGCCGCTCCTCGGGGCTGGGCTCGCCGAGGACGTCCAGCATCCCGTCCACGGCCGACGCCGGCAGGAACCGCGCCATATGGGCGCGCGCCTCGTCCCGGCCGCGCTCGACGAACCGCAGGGGTGCGCCGACAGCCCGTGCGAGAGCCTCCGTCTGCTCGCGCGGGGTGAGCGCGGCGGGGCCCGTCAGTTCGAGGATCCGCCCCGCGTGGCCGTCCTCGCACAGGGCCGCCGCGGCGACCTCGGCGATGTCGTCCGGGTCGACGACCGGCAGGGCGACGTCGCCGAACGGGGCGGCGACCGTGCGCGTCTCACGGACCGACTCGGCCCACAGGAAGGCGTTGGACGCGAAGCCGCCAGGCCGGAGCACCGTCCACCGCGGCCCCGACTCCCGTACGGCCGTCTCGAACTCCCCCAGCGCCCGGTGCGACGGGGACCACGGCCGGGTCCCGACGAGCTGCGAGGAGAGCAGGACGATCCGGCGCACGCCGGAGGCCGCCGCGCTCTCCGCGATCTCCCGCGGACGCAGGGCCTCCCCGGTCCCGGCGACGAGGAGGAAGAGCGCCTCGGCGCCCTCGAACACCTGCTCAAGCCCACTGGCGTGCGCGAGATCGGCCTGCCGGTGGCGTACTCCGGGCGGCAGCGGCCCGTCGGCGGGCCGGCGGGTCACCGCGGTCACCTCCCGGCCGGACCCGGCCAGAACCCGCACCAGGGTCCGTCCGACGTTCCCGCTCGCACCCGTGACGACGATCATGAGTCATTCCCTTCTCCGGCGGGGCGGAGTGCCCCGCCGCGGTCATGACTCCACCCTGGTCGGCGAACCGGTCATCTCCTGGCCGGTTCTCGGGACGGGTTCGCCTGCCGGTTCCTCAGGAGGGCTCCTCGCCGTAACGGCGTTCGAACCTGGCGACGCGGCCCTCGGAGTCCACCGTGCGGGCCTTGCCCGTGTAGAAGGGGTGGCTCTCCGAGGAGATCTCGACGTCGACGACGGGGTACGTCCGGCCGTCGTCCCATTCGATGGTCTGCTCACTCGTCGCCGTGGAACGGGTCAGGAACGCGAACCCGGCCGAGCGGTCGCGGAACACCACGGGGCCGTACTCCGGCTGCTTGTCCTGCTGCACATGTCCTCCTCGGGCGCGCCTGCTTCTGGGGCCCAGCCTCGCGGCGCTCGGTGACGCCGACCAGCGACCGGGGGCCGACCGGGTGACGGGCGCGGACAGGGCGGGGCGCCGAGGGCGTTTCCTCGTGACCGACGGCCCGCTATCGTCGGGTGATCGCGCGCCGCCCCGGTGGCGGCCGCCGGTGAAGGGGGAATCGCATGGCCGCCGTGGTCGTCCTGTTCGGTGTGATCGGGGCCGCCGTCGCCCTGCTCCTCGTGACGCTGCTGCGACGCGGCGGCGGACGGACCGACAACGCCGACGGGCTGCTCATGGAGCAGGCGCGCCGCGAGCAGGCACACCACGACCGGGTCTCGTTCTCGGCCAGGGCCCAGCACGGTGCGATGCCGACGCTCGGCGACCACCACCACCGCCGCCGCTGACCCCGGGACTCTGGTCCTGCGTCAGGCGGGGGCAGCCCAGCGGGCGGCCAGCAGGAGGGCGATGTCGTCCGGGCGGTCCGTGGCGCGTCGGGCGTCCCGGATCAGCCGGTCCGCCGTCTCCGCCAGAGGGGCGGAGCCCGTGGCCGAGAAGGTGCGGCGCAGCCGCTCCACGCCCTCGTCGATGTCGTGGCCCGGCTGCTCCACGAGCCCGTCGGTGAACAGCGCGAGGACCGCGCCCGGTTCCAGGCGCACCTCGGTCACCGGATACGTGGCGTCGGCGTCGATGCCGAGGACCAGTCCCCCCGCCAGGTCCATGACCTGCGTCTCCCCTTCGGGGTGCCGCAGCAACGGCTGGGGGTGCCCGGCCCGCACGGCCTGGGTGGCGCCGGTGCGGGGGTCGAGGACGATGTAGCAGCAGCTCGCGAACTGCCCCGGGTCGAGGGCGATCAGCAGCCGGTTGGTGCCCTGCATCACCTCCTGCGGCGGGTGGCCGCCGATGGCGAAGGCCCGTACGGCACTGCGCAGCTGGCCCATCGTGGCGGCGGCGGCGACCCCGTGGCCCTGGACGTCCCCGACGACCAGCGCCAGCTGTCCCCCCGCGGTCTCGATGACGTCGTACCAGTCCCCGCCGACGTCCATCCCCTGTGTCCCGGGGAGGTAGCGGGCCACGGTGTCCACCTGGTCGAGCACCGGCAGACGGTGGGGGAGCAGGGCGTCCTGCAGGCCGCGGGCCAGCGCGGACTCGGAGTCGTAGCGGCGGGCCCGCTCCAGCGCCTGGGCGATCAGCCCGGCGAGGGCCGTCAGCACGGTGCGCTCCTCCGGGCTGAACCCGCGCGGCCGGTCGAAGCCGAGGATGCACGAACCGACGGGCCGGCCCGAGGCGATCAGCGGGAGGAAGGCCCGGGCCCCCGTGTCGGCGTCCAGCGGCAGCCCCGGATAGGCCACCCGCAGCTGCTCCATCGACTCGTAGAAGAGCGGCCGGCCGGTCGTGAGCGTCTCGACGCCGGGCAGCCGGGCGTCGAGACCGACGCCGTCGAACGGCTCAAGGAAGCCGGGCGGGAAACCGGTCTCCCACGCGAGGTAGAGGTGGCGCTCGCTCAGGAGGTAGATCGCCAGCTGGCGGCCGCCGAAGGCGGGGAGCAGCTCGTCGGTCACCACCGCCGACACCTGGCGGGCGGTGACCGCCTCGGTGAGCGCGATGGCCAGAGCCACCGGCCGGTACAGCGCCGCCGCGCGGTCCGCGGGGGAGCCGAAGCCCATGTCCGGCTTGGTCACGGACGTGGGCTGGTAGACGGGCTCCTCCTCGGGGAGCAGCAGCAGCGTCACCCCGTCGTGGCCGGGATAGAGCGAGACCGAGAGCCACTCCCTGTCCGAGGGGTGGGCGAGGAAGTGCACCGATTCGTCCGAGAGCAGGGCCGCGCGCAGCTGTTCCTCGTGGGCGGGATGACCGAACCAGGGGAAGACCTCCGCGAGGGGCCGCCCGGCCAGCGCGGACCGGGGACGGCCCACGAGGTCCTCGGTACGGTGGTTGACGTAGGTGATCCGCCCGAGCCGGTCGATGGCGAGGATGGCGCGGGGAAGCCGGTCGGTGGCGTCGGAGCCGACCAGGCCGGTGCCCAGGTCGACCAGCGAGCCGGTCAGCCGTCCTCCGGCGGGGAGGCCGGGGGGGACGTCGGCCGGCGGCGGGTGCGTCGTGGCGGCCGTCAGGGCGGCCGAGGAGCCGGCCGGTCCGTCGCGGGGGGCGGCGCGGGCGGAGACCTCCAGGAGATGGAGCCCGCCGTCCGGGCCCTTCAGCCGGATCCGCCGGGCCACGGGAGCGCCGGACTCGGCGGCCCGGCGGGCGATGGTCCACAGGGCGTAGGTGTCCTCGGGAGCGAGGCGGGCCGTGAGCGCCTCGATGGTCCCGGGCCACGGGGCCTCGTCGCCGATGATCGCCCGCAGCCCGTCGTCGACGGTGACCTTTCCGGAGTCCAGGTCCCAGTCGAAGTAGCCGATCCGGATGGGCGGGGTCCCTGCCGACGGCAGCTGGACGCACACCGGCTCCGTGGGCCACGCGACCGACGTGCCGTCCGCGCTCAGCTCCGCGAGGGCCGCGCCGAGCCGGCGCGCCTCCTCGGTGAGCCGCCCCCGGTCGCGCGCGTTCACGGGCACGCCCGGGCTCGGCGCACGCAGCACCACGAGCACCCCGAACCGCTCGCGGCCGTTGACGACCGGCGCGTAGAGGGAGGCGAAGGGGAACGGCAGGCTCGCCACGAACTGGGGGAAGAGCCGCATGGCCTCCTCCGCGTCGGCCAGGTGCACCGGCTGGCCGGAGCGGTACGCCTCCGCCACGGGGAACGGGCGGTTCACATGCATCCGCCACCAAGGCCGGAACAGGGAGCCGGGCAGCCCGGCGAGGACCGCGAGCCGCAGCAGGCCGGGGGTGCCGGAGCGCAGATACACACCGCCCGCGTAGCCACCGACCGCCTCGATCGTCCTCAGGGCGGCCTCGGCCAGCGTCAGCGGCAGCGCACCGAACGCCTGTACGTCGGCGCGCGCTGTCCTGGCCGCGTCCCCGGCGTCGGCCGACGACACGGGGCCGGGCGCACCGTACGAGGTCACACTGCCAGCATGCTCCCGGGCCGCGCCGCCCCGCATCTCGGAGGTCCGGGACCGAATCCCCCGCCGCCTTTCGCGCCGGGTCTCCGAGCCGTCGGCGTTCTCCGGTGATCCGGCGCCGTCCGGGGGCGACGGGCGCGCGCGTCGGGGAACATGGGGAGCCGAGGCGGGGAGGCGGGTGCCATGGAGGCCAGTGTCCTGACAGCGGTGATCGCCGCGGCGGCGTTCGTGTGCCGCGCGGCCGTCCTGGAGTGGCGCGACCCGGGCGCCGGCCGCCGCGTGTGGGCCTTCGCGAGGGATCGCCGGGCGCTCGGTGCCGGGCTGGCCGCCACCGTCCTCCTCGGCGCCGTGGCCTGGAGCCGTGCCGGTGCCGGCGCGGTCGTGTGGGCGGCCCTCGCCGGGGTGCTCGTGGCGTCGCTGACGGCGGGAAGGCGGCCGTCCGGTGACCGGCACGGCCGACCCGGGAGCCGGCCGTCGTAACCTTCGGCGCCCGAACCCTTGACGTACGACTTAAATCATCCCTTGAATCATGCCTGCAACCCAGCAGTCGGCATGTTCTCGGGAGGCGATGTCATGAGCATGACTTATCGCGCGTCGGCCTCCTCCCCCCACTCACGGAAGAGAGAGTCATGCGCCCCTCCCGCACCCCACGGCGCGCGCTGTGGTCGGCCATGACGGCGGCGACGGTCCTCGCCGTCACCGCCCTGGGCCTCGGCACACCTGACCCCGACGCGGGGCCTCCCGTCACGGAAGCCGCCGTCGCCACCGTCGCCCAGGCCGCCGCCGTCACCTTCTCCGACGACTTCGACGGACCCGCGGGCGCGGCCGTCGACGGCGCCCGGTGGCAGATCGAGACCGGTGACAACGTCAACAACCACGAGCGGCAGTACTACACGGCGGGCAACCGCAACGCCGCGCTGGACGGCCAGGGCCACCTCGTGATCACCGCGAGGAAGGAGAATCCCGGCAATTACACGTGCTGGTACGGCCGGTGCGAGTACACCTCCGCCCGTCTCAACACGGCGGGCCGGTACACCGCGCAGTACGGCCGGGTCGAGGCCCGGATGAAGGTGCCCCGCGGCCAGGGGATGTGGCCCGCGTTCTGGATGCTGGGCAACGACCTCGGACAGGTCGGCTGGCCCGCCTCCGGCGAGATCGACATCATGGAGAACGTGGGCTTCGAGCCGTCGACGGTGCACGGCACCCTTCACGGCCCGGGCTATTCCGGCTCCGGCGGAATAGGCGCCGGCTACACCCTGCCCGGAGGCCAGGCCTTCGCGGACGCCTTCCACACCTTCGCCGTCGACTGGTCGCCCGGCAAGATCACCTGGTCGGTCGACGGCACCGTCTACCAGACCCGCACTCCGGCGGATCTCGGCGGCCGGGCCTGGGTCTTCGACAAGCCGTTCTTCCTCATCCTCAACCTGGCCGTCGGCGGCTACTGGCCCGGCGACCCCGACGGGTCCACCGTCTTCCCGCAGCAGCTCGTCGTCGACCACGTCCGCGTCACCACGGCCGACGGCCCGACGTCCGGCGGGCCGATCACCGGCATCGGCGGCAAGTGCGTCGACGTCGCCGGCGCGAACACCGCGAACGGAACGGCCGTACAGCTGTACGACTGCAACGGCACCGCCGCGCAGAAGTGGACCGTCGGCGCCGACGGGACCATCCGTGCCCTGGGCAAGTGCCTCGACGTCGCCTCCGGGGGTACCGCCGACGGGACCGTCGTCCAGCTGTGGGACTGCAACGGCACCGCCGCGCAGCGCTGGGACGCCAACGCGGCCCGGGACATCGTCAACCCCCAGGCGAACAAGTGCCTGGACGCGACGGGCAACAGCTCCGCCAACGGCACCCGGCTCCAGATCTGGACCTGCGGCGGCGCCGCCAACCAGAAGTGGACGGTGACCCGCTGACCGTCCCGGCGCCGGGAGCGACGCGCACGGAGCGTGGCGCCCCGGAGACCTCGCGGAGGCGCGCGTAGCGGCGCGCCCCGCCCGAGACCTCGCGGACGCGGCCCCGTGGCCCGGCCCTCGGACACGCACCGGAGGCCGGGCCCCGGCACCGGAGCCCGTGCCGGGCCGACCGTCCCGAGGGGTGCGCGTCAGGAGTCTCGCGGCGGTATGTTGCGTACAAGGACGTGACGACAGGGGGCAGGGTGACACAGCGCAGCGGTCGTACGGTGCGTGACCTGCGGCGCGAGAACCGCACCGCCGTTCTGCAGCGCCTCTACTTCGACGGCCCGCTGAGCCGTTTCTCGCTCGGCCCCGCCACGGGGCTGAGTTCGGGCTCCGTGAGCAACGTGGTGGCAGAACTGGTCGCCGAGGGACTGGTGGAAGAGGCCGGCAGCGTCGACTCCGCCGGCGGACGCCCCCGCATCCTGCTCCGCGTCCGGCCGGACAGCGGCTACATGATCGGCGTCGACGTGGGGGAGACCCGGATCAGGGTCGAACTCTTCGACCTGGCGCTCACCGAACTCGCACGGGTGGAGCGACCGCTCGCGACCGAGGGCCCGCGGCGAACCGACCGCTACGACGTCGCGGTCGTGGTCGGGCATCTGCGCGAAGGCATCGCCGAGGTCCTCGACCGGGCCGGCATCGAGGCGGAAAGGCTCCTCGGCGTCGGGGTCGGCGTCCCCGGCATCGTCGCCCGCACCACCGAGGACGGTGCCGTGGTGCACGGCCAGACCATCGGCTGGGACGGCGTGCCGCTGGAGCGTCTGCTCCGCGAGTCCGGTCTCCTCCCCGAGTCGGTGCCGTACTACATCGACAACGGCGCCAAGACACTCGGTCAGGCGGAGATGTGGTTCGGCGCCGGACGCGGCGCGCGCAACGCCGTCGTGGTGCTCTTCGGTTCGGGCGTCGGCGCCTGCGTCGTCTCCGACGACATGCGTCCCGGCAGGGCCGTGGAGTGGGGACACCTGACCGTGAGGGTCCGGGGGCGTCGGTGCCGCTGCGGTGCCCAGGGCTGCCTGGAGGCGTACGCCGGAGCGGAAGCCCTCCTGGAGCGGTGGGCGGAGGCGGGCGGCCGTCCCCCGGCCGGTGTGGACGAGGAGACGGCGCTGACCGCCATGCTCGCCGCCGCCTACCCGGAAGCGGGAGCCGAGGCGGGAGCCGGCGCGGACCCGGCGACGGAAGCGGGCCCCGCCGGCGCGGCCGTCCCGGCGCGCGAGGCGGACGCGACCGCCCTGGCCGTCCTGGAGGAGACCGCGGAGTACCTCGGAGCGGGCTTCTCCGATCTCATCAACCTCTTCCAGCCCGAGCGGATCCTCGTCGGGGGGTGGGCGGGGCTCCAGCTGGGCCACCGCTTCCTGGACGCGGTACGGGCGCACGCCACCTCCTACGCCCTGGCCTACCCGGCCGCCCACGTACGCATCGACCTCGGCACCCTGGGGCCGGACGCCGTGACGGTGGGCGCCGCCATCCTGCCGCTCACCGACTTCTTCGCACGGGGCGGACGCCGGGCCGACACGGATCCGCGGGAACAGGAGCCCGTCCCGGCCTGGCGCGCGACGCTCGAGGAGCGGACGGCCCCCTGAGCCACGCCCGGGACGTCGCGGCTCGGGCGGCACCCCGCGGACACCACCCGTGGGCGCGGGTCACTCCTCCAGGCCCGGCAGGCCGTCCGGGGCCGGGCAGATCCGGTGGCCGGCGTGATCGAACACGTACAGCTGTGCCAGGTCGACGAGCAGCGGGATCTGCGCCCCGGTGCGCACCCGGACGTGCGGGCCCGTCCGTACGACGAGGTCGCTGCGGCCGACGGCCCGCCGCTCCTCGGACGCCGGTGTCGCGGGGCCGGCCGGCTGCGGTGCGTCGGCCGTGGGGGCGTCGGGCTCCGCGGCCCGGGAGGCGCCGGTCCTGGCCAGCGCGTGCTCGCGCAGACGCGCGAGGACGGTCCGCTGGGGGGTGCGGCGGCGCCGTCCGGCGGCGGGGCGGGGGCGGGACGCCTCCAGATCGACCACGACGGCCGGGTGGGAACCCGTGTTCACGTGCACGAGCGCTTCGTGGCCCTGGTACTCCACGTGCTCGACGATGCCGGTCAACGCCACCTCGCCGGGCCGCGCCTGGCTGGGCTGGGCGATCCGGACCGCCTCCGAGCGCAGTCCCACGATGATCCGGCGCCCCTGCTGGATGCGGAGCAACTGGTGGTCGCCGCTGAGCGGTTCGGGCAGGAAGAGGCGCTGCCGGCCGAGGTCGATCGACATCCGCGCGTCCAGCGGCGCGTGCACCACGGCCTGCAGCAGGCTGATGCGCGGCGTGCCGATGAACGCGGCGACGAAGACGTTCGCGGGCAGGGCGTACGTCTCGCGCGGGGTGCTGATCTGCTGGAGCACCCCCCCGCGCATCACCGCCACCCGGTGGCCGAGGGACATCGCCTCGGACTGGTCGTGGGTGACGTAGACCGTGGTCACGCCGAGTTCGGCGGTCAGCCGGGCGATCTCGGCCCGGAGGTGGCTGCGCAGCTTGGCGTCGAGGCTGGAGAGCGGCTCGTCCATCAGGAAGACGGACGGGCGCCGGGAGATCGCCCGCCCCATCGCCACGCGCTGCCGTTCGCCACCGGACAGCTGCCCCGGGAAGCGGTCGAGAAGATCCTCGATCGCGAGCATCCGCGCCGTGGCCTCCACCTGCGGGCCGTGGTCGGTGCGCGGATCCCGCAGCCTCAGCGGAAAGCCGATGTTCTCCCGGCCGGTCATGGTGGGGTACAGCGCGAAGCTCTGGAACACCATGGCGATGTCCCGCTCGCGGGGCGGTATGTCGTTGGCGTACTCGCCGTCGAGCAGCAGTTCGCCCTCGGTGATGTCCTCCAGGCCGGCGATCAGGCGCAGCACCGTGGACTTGCCGCAGCCGGACGGCCCCAGCAGGACCAGGAACTCACCCGGTCGCACGGTGAGGGAGACACGTTCGACGGCATAGGAGTCGCGCCCGTATCTCTTGCTGACATCGCGCAGTGCAATGGCACGGCTCATAGCGATCCGCCTGAAGGAGGGAGGAGGAATGAGGGAGGAGAGAGCGAGGGGGAGGCAGCAGAGGGGAGGGTGGGGAGGAGGACACATCAGAGGCGGAGCGCGGGTGTGACGCGTGCCGAGGGTGACGCGTGCCGAGGGTGACGCGTGCCGGATGTGACGCGTGCCGGATGTGACGCGTGCGGGGTGTGACGCCAGAAGTTGGCCGACAAATGCCCTTCAGGGAACGCCTTGCGCCAAGATCGGGAGAAGCGGCTCCAGAGCGGGCAAGAGGTGAACCGGCCAGACAACTCCCGGTGCTCTCATGGGAGTTAAGGGCCTCGAACGAGCGCGGCGCAGCGGTGGGGGAGCAGCCGCGTACCCCGGTCGGCGGCACGCCGGGCCCTCGTCGGGCGGGAGCGGGCCGGATCGACGACAGTGGGGGCGTGGACGTGGATGTGGACGAGGTCGCCTCGGAGCTGTACGGACTGCCACCGACGGACTTCACCGCCGCCCGGAACGCCGCCGTCGCCCGGGCCCGTGAGGCGGGCGACGCGGAAGCGGCCCGGCGGATCGCCGGACTGCGGAGGCCGACGCTCGCGGCCTGGGCCTCGACCCTCCTCGTACGGCACAGACCGGCGGAGACCGAGCGGCTGCTCCAGCTCGGGCGCGCGCTCAGGGAAGCGCACCGGAACCTCGACGGACCCCGGCTGAAGGCGCTCGGCCACCGGCAGCACGCCGTCCTGGCCGCGCTCGCCCGGCAGGCCCGTGACCTCGCCGCCGAGGCGGGCCAGCCGGTGAGCGAGGCCGTGGTGGGGGAGATCGAGGAGATCGTGCGGGCCGTGGTCGCCGACGAGGAGACGGCGCAGCGGTGGTCGACCGGAGTCCTGGAGAAGGCGCCGCCCGCCAGGATCGGCTTCACCGGTCTGGAGCCGGGGCCGGGGGCCGTACCCGCGTCCCCGGGGGGCGGCGCGGGAGCCCGTGCGGAGCGGCCGCGGAACCGGCGGCGCGAGGAGCGGGGGGAGAGCCAGGAGGACGGGAGCCACGGGCGGAGGCGGGGCGGGGGGCCGGAGGGGGAGGGGCTGGAGGCGGCGGTCGCGGCCGCCCGGCGGGAGGTGGCACGCCGGGACAGGGAGGTGCGCCGGGCCGAGGAGGCCCGGCAGGCGGCCGGTCGCCGGCTGTCCCGGGCGGAGGAGCACCTCGCCGACCTCGGGCGACGCCGCGGCGAGGCGGAGCGGGAGCGGGACCGGGCCCGGGAGGACGCCGGAACGGCCGAAGAGCGGGTGAGGGAAGCGGAAGGGGCCGCGCAGGCGGCCCGGGAGGCGCTGGAGCGCCTTCCGGACGCCCGATGACGGCGCCTTTCCGCTCGGCGCAGGCCGGGCGATTGTCAGAGGTGGATGCGATGCTGCCGGGTATGGACGAGCTGATGAGAGGCCGTGTCTACGGCGCCGACCACGACGACCCCGATCCGGGGCCCAGGCCGGGGCACGACTACCGGGAACTGGTGGCCGGCCCCCTGGACGGACTGCTCCTCGACGTCACCGGATGGACGCCGGAGCAGCTCCGGCAGGGAGCCGCCCTGGCCACCGAGATAGGGACGTACGGACCCGGCGGCCGTGCCCAGTACGGACCGCGGGACGGTGATCCGTCGCACTGGGACTGGGAAGGCGACATCCGCTGAGGCGAGCGGCCCGCGGCACGGCGACCGGAGGCCGGCCGGAACGCGTGTTCCGACCGGCCCCGGGGGGCGTGTCACGGACCGACGGCCGTCACAGCGCCGGGTAGGCGTTCTTCATCAGCTCCTGGAACTGGGCCGAGAACCACTGGCCCGAGATCGGCGCGTCGGGCAGGGCGCCCGACATGCTGTTGCCGTTGCGCGCGTTGCCCGTGTAGGTCGGGTCGCACATCCGGTCGAATCCCTTGCCCTCGTTGTTCGGGATCTCCTTGCTGGCGCCGTCGGACTCGCCCGGGGGCTTCATCCACACGTACGCGTCGATGCCGGCGGCCGG
Organism: Streptomyces sp. NPDC053755; assembly: GCF_040677675.1. Classification (NCBI taxonomy): domain Bacteria; kingdom Bacillati; phylum Actinomycetota; class Actinomycetes; order Kitasatosporales; family Streptomycetaceae; genus Streptomyces; species Streptomyces sp. NPDC053755. The sequence continues at coordinate 303,646 of NZ_JBFASK010000002.1, forward strand.
AGCGGCCTGCGGCCGTTCGCCGAGGCCCGCGCCCGACTGGTTGCACCAGTTGCCGAGGTGGATGCGCCGGTCGTAGCGCCCGCCGTTGACGTACGTGTCGACCGAGGTCTGCGCGCCCGGCGCGGTGGGACGCGCGGTGCCGCCCCAGCCGTTGCGGGAGGTGTCGATCAGCATGCCGAGCTTCGAGTCGAAGCCGAGCGAGACCAGCTTGTCGCGCATCGCCTGGGCGTACGACAGCTCGTCGACGTACCGGTTCCAGTCGACCCACTTCGACTGGCGCACCGAGACCCCGTTGACGGAGTCGTTGATGCCGAAGTGGTTCTCCTTCAGGGCGCTGTAGTTGGCGGTGTTCACGATGAAGCCGTGGACGTTGGCGACCGTGGAGCCCTCGGCGGTCGCCGCCTGCTTGAAGAGTTCGGCCGAGGGGCCGAAGTTGTCGTCCCAGCCGAGCCAGCCGTGGTGGCCCGCGTCCACGTAGTTGTAGACGTTGGCGATCGAGCCCAGCTTGTTCAGCGCGTAGCCGACGCCCTTGATGTAGTTGCCGTTGGACTTCATCACGTCGCAGTTCGGGGTGGCCGTGGGGCGCCCGGAGACGTTGGTGACGAGGTTCGGCAGCGAGTCGATCTCGACGGTGGTGACGACCCGCAGGCCGGCGTACTTCGGGTCGGCGAGGACGGCCGCGATCGGGTCGATGTACTGCGTCTTGTAGCGGTCGATCTCGGTGGGGCCCAGCTCGCCGTTGGAGGCGAGCGCGGCACAGTCGCGCCCGGGCAGGTTGTAGATGACCAGCTGGACGACGAGCTCACCGCTGCCCTTCTGGACCAGGGCCTCGTCGAGGTGGTCGCGCAGGCTCATGCCGCCGTTCACTCCGCCGATGGCGGCGATGCGGTCGAGCCAGACGCCGGTGGGCTGGTTCGAGATCCTCGTCCCGCCGGGCTCGGCGGAGGCCTTCTCCGACCACTCCGGGTTCACGTACACCTTGGCACCGGCGTACGGGTTGTCGGCCTTGCCGGAGGTGGGCGGCGGCGTCGTGGGCGGGGTGGTCGGGTCGGTCGGCGTGGTGGCGCCGTTGCAGGTGACGCCGTTGAGCTTGAAGGTCGCGGGCACCGTGTTCGTGCCGCTGTAGGAACCGTTGAAGCCGAAGGAGGCCGTGCCGCCCGTGGCGAGCGATCCGTTGTACGACAGGCTCTTCGCCGTCACGGCCGCCCCGGACTGGGTGATCGTGGCGTTCCAGCCCTGGGTGACCTTCTGGTCGCCGGCGTAGGACCACTCCAGCGTCCAGGTGGACACCGGGTCACCGGTGTTGGTGACGACGACATTGGCGCCGAAGCCGGAGTTCCACTGGTTGGTGACCGTGTAGTCGACCTTGCAGCCCGCGGCGGCGGCGCCGGCGGTGGACGACATCACGGTCGCCGTGGCGCCGGTCGCCGTGATGAGGCCGATGGCCGCCAGCAGGGCGGTGCGGCCGGTGGTACGGCTGGTTGTGCGGCTCATTTCGTGAGGTGCCTTTCAGTCCTGGGCGCGCAGGTGCTCGCGCGGCCCGATGCCGAATGCGATGGGTGTGCCGTCGTACGACGTGATCAAGGCAGGACCCGGGGAGCGGTTGCGGGTGCTCCCGGTCCAGCCGAGATACGAGAGGGAGCGGTCGTCGAAACGCTTCATCACCCTGTCGATGAAGCCGTGACCGCAGGTGTGCTCACCGGTCTCGCGCGCCACCGGGGGCACGCGGGCGGCGGGAGCGGGGGTGCTGTCCCGGCAGGCTTCGTCGGAACGGATGGCGAAGGAGTACACGTGCCAGACCGCGGCGAGTTCGCCCGCGGGGTCGGGGGGGGAGCGTGGGCGAGCCACCGGCTCAGGCCGTCGGAGTACGCGATGCCGGGAACGAGGACGAGGGCGAGGGCCCCGGCCGCGCGGACCCCGGCCTCCGACCACGCATGTCGCGACCGCCGTCGGCGACGGTCACCGATCCCTGGAAGCCGCCGGCCCACTGGCCGACGACCGCGTACTCCACCGTGCACGAAGGTGCGGTCGCTGCTCCGGCGGCCGTACCGACCACGGCGAAAGCGGTGCTCGCCCTGGTGAGCGCCGCTCGGGCGAGCGGCGCGGACAGACGTGGGGGGATGACGCATGAGCGAGTCCTTGCAGCGAGGACGCGTCTGAGACGACGCGCCGACTGACGGAATCGCTCCCACTGGTGGGGCCAGACCGTAGCGCCAACGGGCGCCAAGCAAAAGAGGAGTTGAAGAAGTTCCCGGTCGAATGTGTTCGACTCTTCACGCACCTTGACGCCCTTGCGTCCCGTCTGCACAGTGGGAGCGCTCCCACTGGTTCAGAGCTTGTGTCCTTCTCTCCGCACGCCCCGCCTCCCCGAGCCGCGAGGAGAACCACCCGCATGCCACCCCGCACGCCACACCTCCCCAGCAGAAACCGCGGAACACGCAGGCCACGCGCCGTCTCGGCCGCCCTCGCCGCGGCCCTGACCCTCCCCCTGGGTCTGACCGCCGTGGGCACGACCGCCCACGCAGCGGCGGTGCAGTGCAGCGTCGACTACAAGACCAATGACTGGGGGTCCGGCTTCACCGCCGAACTGACCCTCACCAACCGCGCCACCACCCCGCTCGACGGCTGGACGCTCACCTACGACCAGACCGGCGACCAGAAACTGACCAACGGCTGGAACGGCACCTGGTCGCAGTCCGGCAAGAGGGTCACCGTCGTCAACGCCGGCTGGAACCGGACCGTCGCCGCGGGAGCGGCCGTCACCACCGGCGCCCAGTTCGGCTACACCGGGACCAACGCCGCCCCGACCGCCTTCGCGGTCAACGGCACGCCCTGCGCCGGAGCCCACCAGCCGCCCCTCGCCGTGCTCACCAGTCCGGCCCCCGGAGCGGTCTTCTCCCAGGGCGATCCCGTGCCGCTGGCCGCCACCGCGGCCGCCGCCGACGGCGCGAGCGTCGACAAGGTGGAGTTCTACAGCGACACGGTCCTGCTCGGCACGGACACCACCGCCCCGTTCGCCTTCAGCGCGACCGGTCTCGCCGCCGGCTCCCACTCGCTCTACGCCAAGGCGTACGACAGCATGGGCGCCTCCGCCGAGTCCGCCCCGGTGGGCGTCACCGTCGCCGCCGGACCGGCGCTCGTCGCCACGCCCGCGCAGTTCGGCGTCCGGCAGGGAGCCACCGGCACCTTCGATCTGAAGCTCTCCACCCAGCCCGCCGGGAACGTCACGGTGTCCACCGCGCGCACCTCGGGCAACAGCAACCTCACCATCGGCGGAGGCGCGAGCCTCACCTTCACCCCGGCGAACTGGAACACCGCCCAGAAGGTGACCATCGCCGCGGCGGCCACCGGGACCGGCTCGGCCGTCTTCACCGCGACCGCCCCCGGCCACACCAAGGCCGAGGTGACCGTCGCCCAGCTGGCCGCCGACTCCACCTACGACGCCCGCTTCCTCGACCTCCACGGCAAGATCACCAACCCGGCCAACGGCTACTTCTCCCCGGAGGGCATCCCGTACCACTCGGTGGAGACCCTGATCGTCGAGGCCCCGGACCACGGCCACGAGACGACCTCCGAGGCGTACAGCTACCTCATCTGGCTCCAGGCGATGTACGGCAAGATCACCGGCGACTGGACCAAGTTCAACGGTGCGTGGGACACCATGGAGAAGTACATGATCCCCACCCACGCCGACCAGCCCACCACCGGCAGCTACAACGCCTCCAAGCCGGCCACCTACGCACCCGAGCACGACCTGCCCTCCCAGTACCCGGCCCGGCTCGACTCCGGAGCCCCGTCCGGATCCGACCCGATCGCCGGTGAACTGAAGAGCGCCTACGGCACCGACGACATCTACGGCATGCACTGGATCCAGGACGTCGACAACGTCTACGGCTACGGCAACGAACCCGGCAAGTGCTCTGCCGGGCCGACGGCGACCGGGCCTTCGTACATCAACACCTTCCAGCGCGGCCCGCAGGAATCCGTCTGGGAGACCGTCACCCACCCGACCTGCGACAACTTCACGTACGGCGGGAAGAACGGCTACCTCGACCTCTTCACCGGGGACGCCTCCTACGCCAAGCAGTGGAAGTTCACCAACGCCCCCGACGCCGACGCCCGCGCCGTCCAGGCCGCCTACTGGGCCGACATCTGGGCCAAGGAGCAGGGCAAGGGAACCCAGGTCACCGCGACCGTCTCCAAGGCGGCCAAGATGGGCGACTACCTGCGGTACGCCATGTTCGACAAGTACTTCAAGAAATCGGGCAACTGCGTCGGACCCGTCACCTGCCCCGCGGGCACCGGCAAGGACAGCGCGCACTACCTGATGTCCTGGTACTACGCCTGGGGCGGCGCCACCGACACCAGCGCCGGCTGGTCCTGGCGGATCGGCTCCAGCCACGCCCACGGCGGCTACCAGAACCCGCTCGCCGCCTACGCGCTGAGCGAGTACGCCCCCCTGAAGCCCAAGTCGGCCACGGGCGCGGCGGACTGGGCGACGAGCCTCGACCGTCAGCTGGAGTTCTACCGCTGGCTCCAGTCCTCCGAAGGCGCCATCGCGGGCGGCGCCACCAACAGCTGGCAGGGCCGCTACGCCACGCCGCCGGCCGGGACGCCCACCTTCCACGGCCTCTTCTACGACGAGAAGCCCGTCTACCACGACCCGGCCTCCAACCAGTGGTTCGGCTTCCAGGCCTGGTCCATGGAGCGGGTCGCCGAGTACTACCAGCAGACCGGGGACGCGGCCGCCAAGACCGTCCTCGACAAGTGGGTCGCCTGGGCCCTGTCCAAGACCACCATCAACCCCGACGGCACCTACCGCATCCCCTCCACGCTCCAGTGGTCCGGCGCCCCCGACACCTGGAACGCGGCGAACCCCGGTGCCAACACCGGGCTCCACGTCACCGTCGCCGACTACACCGACGACGTCGGCATCGCCGCCGCCTACGCCAAGACCCTGACCTACTACGCCGCCAAGTCCGGCCACGCCGAGGCCAAGCGGGTCGCCAAGGCCCTGCTCGACGGCATGTGGACCCACCACCAGGACCCGCTGGGCATCGCCGTCCCGGAGACCCGCGCCGACTACAACCGGTTCGACGACCCGGTGTACGTACCGTCCGGCTGGACCGGCACCATGCCGAACGGCGACACGGTGAACAACGCGTCCACCTTCGCCTCGATCCGCTCCTTCTACCAGGACGACCCCGCCTGGCCGAAGGTCGAGGCCTACCTGGCGGGCGGCGCCGCGCCCGTCTTCACCTACCACCGGTTCTGGGCCCAGGCGGACATCGCCCTGGCCATGGGCTCGTACGCGGAGCTGCTCGAATAGCAGCCGCCCCGCCAGGAGCCGGCTCCGCGTACGACGAGGCCGGACGGATCCGCTTCCCGGATCCGTCCGGCCATCCACGCGTCACACGGCGGGTCGGTCGAGCGCCGTGAACGTGAAGGAGAACCGCGCGGGAGCGGCCCGCAGCCGGTACGGCGGCAGCACACCGGGGCCGCACGAGCGGGAGCCGATGCCCTGCTGGGCGTGGTCCAGACGGAGCCAGACCGTGTCACCGGGGACGAGATCGCTCCGGTGCTCCGCCGCGTCGAGCTGCTCGTCGGTCCAGCGGCGGGCCGCGAACCAGAACGGGGGGTCACCCTCCACCCGCAGCCCGCCGTGCTCCCCGCTCAGGTCGAGCCACCGGGTGTCGATCCGGGCACCGTTCTCCTGCGGACGGACGTAAGGGGTCTGGAGATCGTCCACGCCCGCCTCCCAGCGGCCGATCCGCGCGGCGGCGCGGGTGTCCGGATAGGCCTCGCCCGGCCCGCCGCCGAACCAGGTGACCCGGTCCAGAGCGGCCGGAAGGCCGAGGCGCACACCGAGCCGGGGGAGGGGCAGCAGCCACTCGCCCTCCGGGGCCACGTCGACCGTGAGCCGCAGCCGGGAGCCGTCGGACGTCCAGCGGTAGACGGTGCGCAGCCCCGCGTCCAGCGCCGCGGGCGCCACCCGGGTCCGTACCGTCAGCCCCTCACCGTCCGTCTCCACCGCGTCGACGCGGTGCCTCATCCGGTGCAGACCCACCTCGCGCCAGAGCGTTCCGTAGCGTTCGTCCGGCTTCCACCAGGCCCCGTTGTCGTTGTCGGTCGGCGCGCGCCAGACGTCGAGGCGCAGTCCGCGCACGGGAATGCCGGCGAGAGAGAGCGGCTCGCCCGAACGGGCGTCGAAGGAGGCCGGGCCGAGCGTGATCAGCCCCGAGCCCGCGCCCGGCCGCGCACCGCTCACCTCGCGGCCCACCACGGCCCGTGGCCGCACCGGGAGTTGGCCCCACGCGACCTCGTGGCCCGCCGGAGCCCAGGCGGTGTCGTGGGCGAGCAGCGCCCGTACCGTCCAGGTCCGCTCCCCTCCGCCGTACCCCTCGCCGCCCCCGTCCGCTCCGGGCTCGGGCGCCGCGGGCAGGGCGACATCGGTGCTCTCCCCGGCGCGCAGCGCCGGTACCGCGAGCGGCCCGCCGCCGGCCGGCACTCCGTCGACCAGGTACGACCAGGTGAAGGACAGCGCGGAGAGATCGGCGAAGTCGTGGAGGTTGGTGATCCGTACGCACGCGGCGGCGCCGTCCTCGGCGCCGGGGACCGGTTCGATCCGGACCGGCTCGACGACCTTCTTGTACTCGACCAGGCCGGGCGACGGTGTCCGGTCGGGGAACAGCAGCCCGTCGCAGACGAAGTTGCCGTCGTGCAGCTCCTCGCCGAAGTCGCCGCCGTAGCCGTAGCCGTACTCCGGGTGGGCCAGACCGTGGTCGATCCATTCCCAGACGAAGCCGCCCTGACAGCGCTCGTACCGTTCGAAGAGCCGCTGGTACGCGGAGAGGCCACCGGGCCCGTTGCCCATCGCGTGCGCGTACTCGCAGAGGATGAAGGGGAGTTCGCGCCGGGAGTCGGGGCCCTCGTCCTCCCGGCGGCCGATCTCCTCGACCTCGTCGTGCGTGGCGTACATCCGGGAGTACAGGTCCGTGTCCGCGCAGGACGGATCTCCTTCGTAGTGGACGAGCCGTGACGGATCGCGGTCGCGGATCCACGCGGCCATGGCGGTCAGACCGGCGCCGGTGCCGCACTCGTTGCCGAGCGACCAGATGATCACCGAGGCGTGGTTCTTGTCGCGCTCGACGGTCCGCGCCGCACGGTCGAGCAGCGCCGGGGTCCAGGAGTCGTCGGCCACCGGATTGCCCCGCCAGCCGGACCGCTGGAAGCCGTGGGTCTCCAGGTCGCACTCGTCGATCACCCACAGGCCGTACTCGTCGCACAGGTCCAGGAAGGCGGGGTGCGGCGGATAGTGCGAGGTGCGGACCGCGTTGACGTTGTGCCGCTTCATCAGCTCCACGTCCTGGCGCATGGTCGCCAGGTCGACGCTCCGGCCGGTCTCGGGATGGAACTCGTGCCGGTTCACCCCCCGGAAGAGGACGCGTCGGCCGTTGACCTTGACCAGACCGTCCTCGACGAGGACCGTACGGAAACCGACGCGCAGACCGACGCGCTCGCCGCCGGCGGCCAGTTCGCCCGCGTAGAGGCGGGGGGGTCTCGGCGGTCCACGGCTCGACCGCGACCGTCACCTCCTCGTCCGTCGCCACGTCGATGCCCAGCTCCGGCACCGTGACCCGGCCCGGTACGTCGCACGCGACACGCAGCGTGCCCGTGGCGGAGGTGTGGTCGTACGAGGCGTGCACGAAGAAGTCCCGGGCCGCGCCCTCGGGGCGGTGGTGCAGGGTGACGTCGCGGAAGATGCCCGGCAGCCACCACTGGTCCTGGTCCTCCAGGTAGGAGCCGGCCGACCACTGGTGGACACGGACGGCGAGCACGTTGCCGCGCGGCCTCAGCAGGGCGCCGACAGCGAACTCGTGCGGCAGGCGCGAGCCCGTGAAGGCGCCCAGCTCCTCGCCGTTGAGCCAGACCCGCGCCGCGGACTCCACTCCGTCGAAGCGCAGCACGGCCCCGCCGCCCTGCGGCCAGTCCTCCGGCAGGTCGAAGGGGCGCAGATGGTCGCCGGTGGGGTTCTCGGTCGGGACGCGCGGCGGGTCGACCGGGAAGGGATAGAGGATGTTGGTGTACGCCGGGGCGCCGTGGTCCTTGCCCTGGAGCACCCAGTGCCCGGGGACCGCGATCTCGCCCCAGCCCCGTGAGTCGTACCCCTCGGCGGCGAAGGAGGCGTCCTCGGCGTCGGCGGTGGGGGAGAGCCGGAAGCGCCAGGTCCCGTTCAGGGAGAGGGAGGCGGCGTCCGAGCGGGCGAACCAGGCGCGGGGCGGCAGGCAGCCGCGGCCGGGGGAGACGTCTTCGTACCAGGGCAGGGAGGGCATGAAGCTCCTGCGGGAGAGGACGGAGGGGGATGAGAGGGAGAGGCGGCCGGTGGGCGGGAAGCGCTTGCCGCCCCCCGTTTCCATCCCATCCTGACCTCTCCCTCCGCGCAACCCCGGCGGCGCGCCGGGCTGTTGGACCTTTCGCGGCGGGTTGGACGCGGGTGCCGTGATCACCCGGCCCGGCCCGGCGCCGCGGCTAGCGGCCGGCCCGGCGCTTGTTCCAGACGTCGAAGCCGACCGCCGCGAGCAGCACCAGTCCCTTGATGACCTGCTGGTAGTCGGTGCCGATGCCGACCAGCGACATGCCGTTGTTCAGGACGCCGAGCACCAGGCCGCCGATCACGGCGCCCGTCACGGTGCCCACGCCGCCGCTCATCGAGGCGCCGCCGATGAAGGCCGCCGCGATCGCCTCCAGCTCGAAGTTCAGGCCCGCCTGGGGCGTGCCGGCGTTGAGCCGCGCGGCGTAGACGCACCCGGCGAGCGCCGCGAGGACGCCCATGTTGACGAAGACCAGGAAGGTGACGCGCTTGTCCTTGACGCCCGAGAGCTTGGCCGCCGCCTTGTTGCCGCCCAGGGCGTACACGTGACGGCCGACGACCGCGTTGCGCATCACGTATCCCAGACCGATCAGCAGCGCGCACATGACCAGCATGACCACCGGCACGCCGTGGAAGCTCGCCAGGGTCAGCGTGAACGCCACGACGGCCGCCGTCATCGCCACGCACTTCAGCGTCCACAGCCCGGCGGGCAGCACGTCGAGTTCGTAGGCCAGCTGCCGCTTGCGGTCGCGCCACTCGCGCAGGAGGAGGAAGACGACGGTGGCCAGGCCGAGGAGCAGCGTCGGGTTGTGGTACTGCGTGTAGGGGCCCATCTCGGGGATGAACCCCTTGGCAATGTTCTGGAAGCCGTCGGGGAACGGCGCCAGGGACCGGCCCTCCAGGAAGATCTGGGTCAGACCGCGGAAGAGCAGCATCCCGGCGAGCGTCACGATGAACGACGGGATGCCGAGGTAGGCGATGAAGTACCCCTGCCAGGCGCCGGCGGCCGCCCCGACCAGCAGGCAGAGCACGAGGGCCAGGGCCCAGGGCACGTCGTGCCGGACCATCAGCACGGCCGCCAGGGCCCCGACGAACGCGGCCAGGGACCCGACGGAGAGGTCGATGTGGCCGGCGATGATGACGATCATCATGCCGATGGCCAGGATGAGGATGTAGCTGTTCTGCTGGATCAGGTTGGAGACGTTGTTCGGCAGCAGCAGCGTCCCGTCGGTCCATATCTGGAAGAGGACGACGAGGAAGACGAGGGCGACGAGCATGCCGTACTGGCGCATGTCGGCCCGCACCGCCTGGAGCAGCAGCGCACCGGCCGACGGGGGCTCCGGCCGGGCCTTCGCCGTGTCCTGCGCGGGGGGAGTCGTGGTGGTCATGGCGGGCTCAGCTCCTGCTCATGGTCATGTGGCGCATCAAGGTCTCCTGGGTGGCCTCGCCGCGGGCCACCTCACCGGTGAGTCGGCCCTCGGTCATCGTGTAGATCCGGTCGCACATCCCGAGGAGCTCGGGCAGCTCGGAGGAGATGAACAGCACGCCCTTGCCCTGGGCCGCGAGCCGGTCGATGACGGTGTAGATCTCGTACTTCGCGCCGACGTCGATCCCACGGGTCGGCTCGTCGAGGATCAGCACCCTGGGGTCGGCGTGGATCCACTTGCTGAGCACGACCTTCTGCTGGTTGCCGCCGGAGAGGCGGCCGACCTGCTCGAAGACGGTCGGGGTCTTGATGTTCATGGTGGCGCGGTAGCGCTCGGCGACCTGGCGTTCGTGGTGCTCGTCGACGACGCCGCGCCGCCGCATCCCCGGCAGGGACGCGAGGGAGATGTTGCGGTGGACCGTGTCGATGAGGTTGAGGCCGTACCGCTTGCGGTCCTCCGTCACATAGGCGAGACCGGCCTCGATCGCCGCCGGCACGGTCCTGGTCGACACCTCCCGGCCGTCGATCTCCACCGTCCCGGAGACGTAACCCCCGTAGGAGCGGCCGAAGACCGACATCGCCAGCTCCGTGCGGCCCGCGCCCATCAGGCCGGCGAGGCCGACGATCTCGCCCGGGCGGACGGTGAGGGACACGTCGTCGACGACCGTGCGCCGCTGGTCGACCGGGTGCCGTACGGTCCAGCCGCGCACGGCCAGCGCGGGCCGGCCGGCCCCGGCCGCGTCGTGGGGCGTGCGGTCGGGGAAGCGGTGGTCCAGGTCGCGGCCGACCATGCCGCGGATGATCCGGTCCTCGGACAGCTCCGGCGCGGCGGCCGGCTCGGGTCGCACCGTCAGGGACTCGACGGTGCGGCCGTCGCGCAGGACCGTCACCGCGTCGGCGATGCGCCGGATCTCGTTCAGCTTGTGCGAGATGACGACGGAGGCGACGCCCTGCTCGCGCAGCTCCAGGATGAGTCCCAGGAGGGCGGCGCTGTCCTCGTCGTTGAGCGCGGCCGTCGGCTCGTCGAGGATGAGCAGCCGCACCCTCTTGGACAGTGCCTTGGCGATCTCGACCAGCTGCTGTCCGCCGACGCCGAGGTCGGCGACCGGTGTCAGGGGGTTCTCGCGCAGGCCGACGCGGGCGAGGAGCCGGCGGGCGCTGCGCAGGGTGTCGTTCCAGTCGACGATCCCCCGGCGTGCCTGTTCGTTGCCGAGGAAGATGTTCTCGGCGATCGACAGGTGGGGGATGAGCGCCAGCTCCTGATGGATGATCACGATGCCGCGGCGCTCGCTCGCCCGGATGTCCCGGAAGGCGACCGGCTCGCCCTCGAAGCGGATCTCGCCCTCGTAGCTGCCGTGCGGATGGACCCCGCTCAGCACCTTCATGAGGGTCGACTTCCCGGCTCCGTTCTCCCCGCAGAGGGCGTGGATCTCCCGGGGGCGGACCGTGAGGTTCACCTCGCTGAGCGCGGTGACGCCGGGGAAGGTCTTCGTGATGCCGCGCATCTCCAGCACGGGACGGGAGGACCCGTGCTCGTCCGGCTCGGGCCGCTTCACGACAGCTGTCCCGCCGTGAAGTACCCCTCGCGCACGAGGAGCTGGGTGTTCGACTTGTCGATACTGACCGGGTCGAGGAGGTACGACGGCACGGTCTTCTTGCCGTTGTCGTAGTCCTTGACGTTGTTGACCTCGGGCTTCCTGCCGTTCAGCACGGCGTCGCCCATGGCCACCGCCCGGGCGGCCAGCTTGCGGGTGTCCTTGAAGACCGTCTGCGTCTGCTCGCCCCGGATGATGGACTTGACCGAGGCGAGTTCCGCGTCCTGGCCGGTGACGATGGGCAGGGGCCGCTCGGGCGTGCCGTAACCGGCGCTCCTGAGGGCGGAGATGATGCCGATGGAGATGCCGTCGTACGGCGAGAGGACCGCGTCGACGCTCTCCGCGCCGTAGTTCTTGCTGATCAGGTCGTCCATCCGCTTCTGTGCGGTGCCGCCGTCCCAGCGCAGGGTGGTCGCCTGGTTCATCCGCGTCTGTCCGCTGCGTACGACGAGCTGTCCGCTGGCGAGGTAGGGCTGGAGCACCTTCATGGCGCCGTTCCAGAAGTACCGGGTGTTGTTGTCGTCCGGCGAGCCCGCGAACAGCTCGATGTCGTAGGGCTTGCCCGCGTTCCGGGCGGGCGCGCCCAGCTTCAGCCGCTCGACGATGTAGCGCGCCTCCAGCTCACCGACCCGCTCGTTGTCGAACGAGGCGTAGTAGTCGACGTGTTCGGTGCCCATGATGAGGCGGTCGTACGAGATCACCGGGATGCCCGCGTCGTGCGCGCGCCGCAGGACGTCGGTGAGGGCGGCGCCGTCGATGGCGGCGACCACCAGCAGCCGCCTGCCCTTGGTGATCATGTTCTCGATCTGGGCGATCTGGTTCTCGACCTTGTCGTCGCCGTACTGCAGATCGGTCTCGTAGCCGGCCTGCCGGAACTGCTTCGCCATGTTCTCGCCGTCGGCTATCCAGCGTTCCGACGCCTTGGTCGGCATCGCCAGGCCGATCGTGCCGCCCTTGCCCGCGTCGGGCCGGTAGCGGCTGCCGCCGCGGGCCTCCTGGCCGCAGGCGGTGAGGGCGAGGACGAGCAGGGAGGCGAGGGCGGCCGCCCGGAGTGTGCGGATGCGCATGGTCAGTTCCCTTCGGGGGCGGGGAAGCGCCGGAGTCCGCCGGGCAGCCGGGAGCCGAGCGGGGACATCCCGCCGTCGGCGCCGTGGCGGGCCAGCAGATCGAGGACGAGGCGTCCTCGCCGCACACGCTCGCGTGCGGTGGCGAGGGTGTGCTCGCGCAGATGGGCGCCGTAGGGGTAGATGCCGGCGGACTTGCTGAGACCGAACTTGAGATAGAGGGGCGCCCCCCTGCGGATCAGTTCGGCGGCCTCGTACATCCGCACGAAGCCGCCGAGGTCGTCGGGCGCCTCCACGTAGAGGTCGAGGGGCGCGCGGCTGGCCCGGCGGATCTCGGTGAGGTGGCCGAGGGTGAGGTCGGAGGGGACGTTCAGGGAGTCCGCGCCGAGGTGTTCGTAGACGGCGTACGAGGCGGGGTTGGCGGGGCCGACGAGGGCGGAGGCCTTGAGGGTGGTGTCGGCGGGGAGCACCCCCGCCGCGCGCATCCGGTGCAGGGTCCACAGCACGCCCTCGTCGGCGACGAGCAGGCAGCGCACGCCCGCCGCGGTGGCGCGCAGGGCGTCCTCGACGCATCCGGCGAGCGCGTCGTGGCCCCGGGCCCGCGGCCCGGCGCCCCCGGAGTCGGTGCGCGTGGCGGCGCCGGTGTCCCAGGTGCCGCGCGGCCCGGTGAAGAGGCACAGCTCGACGGCGCGTGCGGCGCAGGCGTCCACCATCTCGGTGATCTCGGCGTCGGTGAGCATCCAGACGCCGCTGCCCTGGCTGACCCGGTGGACGGGGACGTCGAGCCGGGCGCTCTCCTCCAGGACGACGGCGAGCGCCTCCGGCCCTTCCACGGAGGGGACCTCGGTGCGCCAGGTGCCTCCGTCGGGGAAGCGGTGCGGTGAGGCGTCCGCGGGGTCGGCCGGAGGCACGGGATGGCCGATCCGGGCGAGCGCGTCGGCCCCGGGGCGGCGGGGTGGGGAGGGCGAAGCGTTCACGGAGATCCCTTTGTTCGGTATATCGGACACGGTTCGGAGTGAGCGGCGTGCGCCGGTGGGGAGGGGGCGTACGGGCGAGGCGTGGACGGCGGGGAGCCCGGCGCGGGCTCCCACCACCGCCGTACGGTTCGGCGGACCGGCCCGGGTCAGGGACGGAGCAGGATCTTGCCGGTCCTCGGATCGCCGCCGCCGACGAGGGCGACGGCCTCCGCGAACCGGTCCAACGGGAACTCGTGGGAGATCAGCGGGGACGGGTCGAGCAGCCCGAGACCGAAGGCGCGTACCGCGTCGGCCCAGGCGCCTGAGGACGCCCCGAAGACACTGCGCACCTCCAGCTGGCTCAGGGAGAGGTGCACCGGGTCGATCCCGACGGCCCCCCGCGTGAACATCCCGGTCAGCACGACGCGGCCGCCCCGGCGGGCCAGCAGGCAGGAGGACGCGGCCGTGGAGGGTGCCCCGGCCGTCTCCACGACCAGGTCGAAGCGGCCGGCCAGCGCGGTCGCCTCGGCCGGGACGAGGGCCCGGCTCGCGCCGGACCGCAGCGCCTGCTCCCCTCGGGCCGTCCGCGGGTCGACGGCGACGAGTTCGGCGGGCGAGGAGGCCGCGAGCAGCTGGACCGCGAGCAGCCCGAGGGTGCCGGCGCCGACGACGGCGACCCGCTCGCCGGGCCGGGGGCGCCCGGCGCGTACGGCCGCGGCGGCCACCGCGGCCGGTTCCAGGAGCGCGGCGGACCGCAGGTCCGCGTCGTCGTGCAGCAGGTGCAGCAGCCGGGCGGGTACGACCACGTGGTCGGCCATGCCGCCCGGCTCCGTGAAGCCGGTCTCCGCGTACCCCGCCGCGCACAGGGTCGTCTCACCGCACCGGCACCGCTCGCAGGTCCCGCAGGAGCGGAAGCCCTCGGCGACGCAGCGGCGGCCGACCAGCGCGGGATCGGCGCCGGGCCCCGCCGCCTCCACGGTGCCGGACCACTCGTGGCCGGGCGTCACCGGGTAGCGGACGAAGCCGGGGTCGCGGTGTCCGTCGTACATCTCGCGGTCGCTCATGCAGATCCCGGCGGCGGCCACCCGGACCCGCACCTCACCGGGGCCCGGGCGGGGGATCTCCCGTCGCACGAGCCGGTGTTCGCCGGGTCGCGCGATGACGATCGCCCGGCTCACTTGGGCTCCCTGCGCTCCCAGCCCTCTGCCCACAGGTCGAAGCGGGCCCGCTGCTGCGGGAACGCGGCCGCCGCGTCCACGTCCAGCTCGACGCCGAGGCCCGGCTCGTGCGAGACCGTGAAGCAGCCGGTCTCCGGATCGACCTCCGGCGCGCCGCGGACGACCCCCTTGATCTCCGCGTCCGCGAAGTCGTTGAAGTGCTCCAGGATCTTGAAGTTCGGTGTGCAGGCGGCGAGCTGGAGCGAGGCGGCGGTGAGCACCGAGCCGCCCACGTTGTGCGGGGCGATCAGCGTGTAGTGGGTCTCGGCCGTCGCCGCCAGCTTGCGGGTCTCCAGGATGCCGCCGATGTGCCCGACGTCCGGCTGGATGATGTCGGCCGCCTGCGCTTCGAACAGCTCGCGAAACTCGATCCGGTCGTGGATGCGTTCACCGGTGGCGATCGGCAGGTCGACCTTGGCGGCCACCTTCTCCAGCGCCTTGAGGTTCTCCGGCGGGACGGGCTCCTCCAGCCACGCGGGACGGAACGGCGCCATCTCGCGGGCGAGCCGGATCGCCGTCGCGGGGGAGAAGCGCCCGTGCATCTCCAGCATCAGTTCCGTGTCCGGCCCGATCGCGTCCCGGACGGCCTCGATCAGCGAGACCGCGTACCGCGAACGCTCGGCGTCCAGCTCGAAGTGGCCGGTGCCGAACGGGTCGATCTTCAGCGCGCGATAGCCGCGGGCCACGACCGCCCGGGCGGCCTCGTGGTACGCCTCCGGCGTGCGCTCGGTGGTGTACCAGCCGTTGGCGTACGCCTTGACCCGGTCGGTCACCCTGCCGCCGAGCAGCTGCCAGACCGGCACGCCGAGCGCCTTGCCCTTGATGTCCCAGCAGGCCATCTCCACGACGGCGATGCCGGACATCACGATCTCGCCGGCCCGGCCGTAGTCGCCGTACTTCATGCGCCGGACGAGGTCCTCCACGGCGAACGGGTCGGAGCCGGCGATGTGGTTCGCCTCCGCCTCGCGGAGGTACCCGACCAGCGCGTCCGTGCGGCCGAGCATTCGGGTCTCGCCGACGCCGGTCAGGCCCTCGTCGGTGTGGACCCGGACGTAGGTGAGGTTGCGCCAGGGCGTACCGACGACATGAGTGGTGATTCCCGTGATGCGCACGGAGATTGCTCCCAGGATCGACTCGTTCGATATTTCGTCATGCGTTCGAAATGTTGGCGTGACCGTAATCAGCGCTCCGGAGGGTGTCAATGGCCCGCGCAGGGCCATTGCCCGGCGAACACGGCCGTGGTTAGCCTGTGTTCGTCATACCGGTCAATGATCGGAATATCGAACGGGTGAGGGTGGGTGGGCGGTCGTGGGACGTCTCGTACCGGCAGTGGCCAGGGCTTTCGACATCCTGGAGCTCTTCCTCCACGGCGACGGCACCCTCTCGGCCCCCGAGATCACCCGCGCCCTCCAACTGCCCCGCACGACCACGCACGAGCTGCTCACCACCCTGGCGGCGCGCTCCTACCTCGTGCCCGTCCCGGAACAGCCCGGACGCTACCGGCTCGGCGTCCGCACCTACCAGCTCGGCAGCCGCTACGCCGAGCAGCTCGACCTCGCCGCCGAAGGGCAGGCGGTCGCCCGCGAGGTCGCCGACACGTGCGGCGAGACCGTGCACGTCGCGATCCTGGAGGACGCGGACGTCATCTACATCGCCAAGGTGGACTCCACCCACGCCGTCCGCATGGTCTCGGCGGCGGGGCGAAGACTTCCCGCGCACTGCACCTCCGTCGGCAAGATGCTGCTCGCCTCGCTCCCCGAGCCGGAGCTCGACGCCCGCATCGCGGGGCGCGAACTGGCCTCCATGACCCCGAACAGCATCACCGACCCCGCCGCGCTGCGCGCCGCCCTCGCACGGATCCGGGAACGCGGCATCGCCACCGAGCACCGCGAGTCCAACCCGGACGTCAGCTGCGTCGCCGCGCCCGTACGGGACACCTCCGGCCGCGTCGTCGCCGCCCTCTCCGTCTCCGCGCCCGTCATCCGCTGGAGCCCGGAGCGCGAGGCCGAACTCGCCGGACTCGCCGCCAAGGGCGCCGCCGACCTGTCCCTCCGGCTCGGGCACCGGGGCCGGTGATGAGGGCCGCAGGACGGACCGCGGGCGACCCCGCCATCGAGGTCGCGGTACGCGAGCCCGCCGAACTCGGCGAAGGGCCGACGTGGGACCCGGCCGGCGGGCGGCTGATATGGGTGGACATCCTCGGACGCCGCCTCCACGCCTACGAGCCGGACGGCGGCCACGTCTCGGTCACCGCCGTCGAGCAGCACATCGGCGCGGCCAAGCCCCGGACACGCGGCGGACTCGTCGCCAACCTCCGGGACGGCGTCGGCCTCTACGACACCGACGGCGCCTTCTCCTGGCTGCACCGCGACCCCGTGCCCGGCCGGCGGGGCAACGACGCGGCGGTCGCCCCCGACGGCAGCCTGTGGGCCGGCACCATGCGCTACGACGAGGCGGCCGGGGGCGGACACCTCGTCCGGGTCGCCGCCGACGGTTCCGTGACCACCCTGCTCGACGGCGTGACCGTGAGCAACGGCATCGGCTGGAGCCCGGACGGCGCCGTCGCCTACTACGTCGACAGCCCCACCCGGAGGATCGACACCCTCCGCGTCCGGGAGGGCCTCCCGGTCGAACGCCGCGCGTTCGTCGAGGCCGGAGAGGGCGCAGGCTTCCCCGACGGACTGACCGTGGACGCCGAGGGCTGCGTATGGGTCGCCTTCTGGGACGGCGGACAGCTCCGCCGCTACACCCCGCGCGGCGAGCTCGACCGGACCGTCCTGCTGCCCGTACGACGCCCGACCGCCTGCGCGTTCGGCGGGCCGGAGCTGCGCGATCTGTACGTCACGACCGCCCGCACGGGCCTGCCAGACCCCGACCCGCTCTCCGGCGCGCTGCTCGTCCTGCCGGGCATCGGCCAGGGCCTCCCCGCCACCCCGTTCGCCGGATGAACGGCCCGCCATCCGTCCGGGCGCCACGCCCGACCCGCCTGGACAGCCCGCCGAGCCGCCGCCTAGGGTCGGGAACCGAAGCGTCGGGCAGCCGCCCGGGGAGCCGGTAACTGCCGCGGAGAACTGAAGTGGTCACCCTCGCCGATGTCGCCCGTCACGCCGGAGTGTCGGCCAGCACGGTCAGCTACGTCCTCAGCGGGAAACGGTCCATCTCCGCCGCCACCCGCGAACGGATCCAGCACAGCATCGACACCCTCGGATATCGCCCGCACGCCGGGGCCCGCGCCCTCGCCAGCAGCCGGACCAGCATCCTCGCGCTGATGATGCCGCTGCGCACCGACCTCCACCTCCCGGTGATGCTGGAGATCGCCATGGCCGTCACCACCACGGCCCGCGCCCACGGTTACGACGTCCTCCTCCTGACCGGGGAGGAGGGACCCGAAGCCGTACGACGCGTCGAGGGCAGCGCCATCGCCGACGGCATGATCGTCATGGACGTGGAACTGGACGACCCCAGGCTCCCCCTGCTCCGGCAGGCGGAACGCCCCTTCGTCCTCATCGGACTGCCCGGCGACCCCGCCGGGCTCGACTGCGTCGACCTCGACTTCGAGGCCGCCGGAGCCCGCTGCGTCGGCCACCTGGCCGACCTCGGACACACCGGCGTCGCCGTCCTCGGCGAACCCCCCGCCGTCTACGCCCGCGGCACCGGCTTCGCCGAGCGCACCCTCACCGGGCTGCGCGCCACCGCGCGTGAGAAGGGCGTCGACCTGCTGCACCGGCCGGTCGAGGGCACGTACACCGCCGTCTCCGCGACCCTCGGCCGGATCTTCGAGGAACGCCCCGCGACCAGCGCCCTCGTCGTCCAGAACGAAGCCGCCGTCGAACCCCTTCTCGCCGTGCTGCGCCGGCGGGGGCGGGCCGTGCCCGAGGACGTCGCCGTCGTCGCCGTCTGCCCCGACCAGGTCGCCCGCCAGGCGTCGGTCCCCCTCACCGCCGTGGGTGTCCCCGCCGCGGAGATGGGACGCCTGGCCGTCGAACGGCTCGTCGCCCGCCTCGGCGGGCAGGCACCCTCGGGGCCGACGCTGATCGCGCCCGAACTGACCGTACGCGAAAGCTCCGGGAGCCACCGTGATCACGGCGGCCGGTGATCCCGCGACCGAGTTCCACGCCTTCTTCGAGCGCCACTACGCCGAACTCGCCCGTCTCGCGCACCTGCTGACGGGCGACCGCGAAGGCGCCGACGACCTCGCCGCCGACGCCATGGTCGCCCTCTGGCACCAGTGGGACCGCGTCCGCGCCGCGGACCGCCCGGTCGCCTACGCCCGCGGAGTCGTCGCCAACCTCGTCCGCAGCAGGATCCGCGGCGCCGTACGGGAGCGCCGCCGCGTCGCGCTGTTCTGGGACCGGCGCTCGGAGTGGACCCGGGAGCCCGACGTCCCGGTCGTCGTCG
Organism: Streptomyces sp. NPDC053755; assembly: GCF_040677675.1. NCBI lineage: Bacteria > Bacillati > Actinomycetota > Actinomycetes > Kitasatosporales > Streptomycetaceae > Streptomyces > Streptomyces sp. NPDC053755. Next base: position 322,673 of record NZ_JBFASK010000002.1, read on the forward strand.
ACGTCCAGTCCGCCCTGCGGGCGCTGCCCTTCCGCAAGCGCGCCTGTGTGGTCCTGCGCCACGCCTTCGACCTCTCCGAGCGCGATACGGCCCTCGCCCTCGGGATCTCGGTCGGCACGGTCAAGAGCCAGACCTCCAAAGGCATGGCGGAGCTGCAGCGCCTGCTCGGAGCCGAGTCCGCGGCCGCACTCGTCGGAGGGAAGAGCTGATGGACGAAGCGCAGGTACGCCGCCGGCTGCGTGAGGCGGCCGGAGCCCATCAGCCCGACCGAGCCCGCATCCTGGCGCGCGTGGAGCGCGGGATCGCGAACCCCGCGCGCGCCGCCGAGGCGCGTCGCCGCCCCCGGGCGCTCTGGACGACGGCGGCCGCGGTCGCGGCCGCCGTCGTCGGGGTCCTCTCCCTCGGCGGCCTCGCCGCGACGACGCTGAACCCCGACGCCGACCCCGGCCGGGTCGCCACGATGCCCGCCGCCCCACCTCCCGTCGGCGCGGCCGGCACCGTCGACCCGGGAAGCAACCGGTGGTGGGCGCAGAGCAACGTCACCCTCACCGCCCCCGCCCCCCTGACCGCGCTCACCGTCGAACTGCGGATCGCCCGCACCGCCGGCGTGTCGAGCACCGGCCACTGGCGCACTCCGCCCGCGGACGACTTCACCGTCTCCGTACGCCAGGAGGCGACGGCACTCGTCTACACCTGGGTGCTCAAGCCGGGGCGCACGGTCCCGGCCGGGCGCCATGTCTTCGCCGGCCAGTACAACCACGCCGAGGGAGGACGGGACGCCGGGTCCGACACGTACACCGTCACGTCCGCGGGTGACTCCCACGCACGGGCCGTGACCCGCGGCGGCTTCGCGCCGGGGGCCGCGCGGCGCTGAAGCCGTGTTCAGGAGCGGAACGGCCGGGGGTTCCAGTCGCCGAGACAGGAGCTCCTCGTCGCGGACCGGGCCTGGAGCGGGGTCAGCTGCGGCCGGTTCTCCGGGACCGTGACCACGGCGCCCGGCCCCGTGTTGCGGTACTCGGCGAACCGCTGGGCCTGCCACGGGAAGGCGTCCCGCATGGTCGCGTACGGTGCCACGGCGTCGATCCCGGGGCCGAGCACGCTGTCGCGCACCACGAGCGAGGGCCAGGCGGTCGGATCCGAGCTGGGCACCCAGGGCCGGGCCAGCTTGTAGAAGCCGTCCGGTGCGGCGCTCGTGATCCGGCAGTGGACGGCCAGGAAGCCGTACGCGTTGTGGCCCGCGGTCGACGGGGCGAAGACGAAGCCGTGCGGCGCGGACGCCAGGTCGGTGCGGAGCAGCGTCCGCAGATGGCAGTGCTCGAATACCGCGCGGGCCCGGCCGAAGACGAAGTCCACGTCGCCCTCGACGTGGCAATGGGCGTAGTACTGGCGTGCCACGGCGGTCAGCGCCGTCGAGTCGGCGTAGAGGGTGTCCTGGTGGCCGAGGAACCGGCAGTGGAAGAACGCGGACCGGTCGCCCTGCGCCTTGAGCGCGACGGCCTGGGTGTCCTTGATCTCCGGATGCCCGGCGCGCAGGAAGTCGTTGGCGAAGGTGATCCACTGCGCGGTGAACCCGTCGGCCTGGACGGTGGTGGTGGCCGATCCCGAGGTGCCGTGGGTGCCGCCGCCCGGTTTCGGCGTCCCGCTGGCGTTGTCGTACACCACGACGACGTCCCGAGGGTCCTCGCCGGCCCCGATCCACGTCATGCCGGTCCGTGTCGCGCCGACGGTCACGGTCTCGCGGTAGGTGCCGGGGGCGATGACCAGCGTCCACCCCGGGCCGCTCGCGGCGGTCACCGCGGCCTGGACGGTGGTGTGGTCGCCGAGCCCGCCGGGATGGACGTAGAGGGTGGAGGGGGTGAGTCGTGCGGCGGAGGTTCCGAACCTGCCGAAGGGGCCGCGCGACCGGGCGGTGGCGGGGGCGGCGGGCAGGACGGGGGCGAGCGCCGCGCCGGCGCTCGCGATGAGCACGGCACGGCGGCTGAGCGGAGGCATGACGGCGCTCCTTCGCTGGAGGGGGAGGGGAGGGGTGGGCGGGAGCGGGGCGGCCCGACGTGTGGTCGCGGTCGGGCCGCCCCGCTCCCGTGCCGGCGGTGGGTCAGCGCAGCCGGCCCGCGCCCGCCCAGTGGTCGACCAGGGCCGGCACGGCCCGAGGAGTGTCGACCCGGGTGCGGAGCTGCGGCGTCCAGCCCGCGTCGCCGCGCAGGATCTCCGCCGGGAACTCCGCGTTGTGGACGGCCAGCAGGTCGACGGACCTGCCGTTGACGTGGTTGTCCGCCGTCGTCACCGGGGCGTCCTTCCACTTCTTCAGGATCTTCCCGGCGCCGACGCCCGCCGGCAGGGTGAACGCGTTCTTCTCGGCGACCAGTCGCGACTCCAGGCCGATGCCCAGGCTGTACGCGTAGCCCGACGCCGGCACCACGAAGTGGTTGTTGTACGCGTCGACCTTGCCGAAGCGGACCCGCGGGGCACGCTCGATCACGTTCTCGAAGAGGTTGTGGTGCAGGGTGACCCGCAGCTTGTCGCGGTCGGTCGCGCCCGCGCTGTCGCTGTTGCCGATCATCAGCGTCTTGTCGTGGTCGGCGAAGACGTTCCAGGAGACGGTCACGAGGTCGGCGCCGCGCACGATGTCCAGTTCGCCGTCGTGCTGCTGGTAGACCTCGCCGTAGTACGACGGCAGCGAGCTGTCCGGGTGCGCGCCGTCCGTGAACGTGTTGTGGTCCACCCACACGTGCGTCGAGCCGTACACGACCATGCTGTCGTACTCGGAGTTCCACGCGCCGGTCGCGCCGTCCGTGGGGTCCCACTGCGGGAAGCAGTCGAGCGGGCTCTCCAGCGTCAGGTTCCGGACCACGACGTTGTCGACGCCCTGGATCTGCAGACTGCCGCCGGTGATCCCGGCGTTCCTGCCGACGCCGACGATCGTGGTGTTGGCGGGGACGTACGCCTTGATCGCCTTGGCCTGGGCCGTGGCGGACGCCGCCCGTAGGTCCTCCTGGGGCCCGCTCACCGGAGTGTCGTACCCCCAGACCGCCGGGTCGTAGTCCGCGAGGTACCGCTCGAAGTCGTAGCCCTCGGCCTCGAAGGCCGAGCACCCGGCGGCGGTCGCGTTCAGCGTCCCCTTGATCTTGACGATCCTCGGCTCGGTGCCGGGGACGGCGAGCGCGGTCCGCAACTGCTCCCAGGTGGTGACGGTGAAGACCCGGGAGGGGGCGGCCTTCGCGCCGCCGCTGGTCCCCGTGCCCTCCGACGCCCAGCCGTCCCCGGCGGGCAGCGCCTGCCGGGCCGGGTCGGGCGCGGCCTGGGCCGTGGCGGCGGGACCGGTGACGGTCAGGGCGAGGGCGGTCGCGCCCACCGCCCACAGGTGTGTCTGTCTCAAGGTCGGCTCTCCTCGGATGCGGGCCAGGTGATCCACTCCGCGGGGATCTCGTCGTCCAGGCGGCGTGTGTCGCCTGGTGCGAGGACGCGCGAGTGGAGGAGTGCGCCGGCGACCAGCCGGGCCACGGCGATCGCGCCGGGCGGGTTGAAGTGGGTGTTGTCCTGTTCGGCGGCCGTCCAGTTGAAGTACGTCTTCGTCGTCTCCGGACCGAGCTGCTGCCACAGCGCCAACGACTGTTCCTGGACGTCGAGCAGCGGGACGCGCTCCTCGCCGGCCACCTCGCGCATCGCCGCGGGGTAGTCGCCCAGCGTCGGCAGCGCCGTGCCGGCCGCGTCGAACCTGCGCCGCTCCACCGAGGTGGCGAGCACCGGCCGGGCGCCGCGCTCGCGCGCACCCGCGACGAAGCGGCGCAGGTTGTCCTGGTAGGTGGACCACGGTTCGGTGTAGCGCGTGGGGTCGGCGGCCTTCTGGTCGTTGTGGCCGAACTGGACGAGCAGCACGTCGCCCGGCCGGATCGCCTCCAGGATCGCGGCCAGCCGGCCCTCGTCGAGGAAGCTTTTCGTACTGCGGCCGTTGATGGCGTGGTTGGCGACCGTGACGCCCCGGTGGAGGAAGAAGGGCAGGGCCGTCCCCCACCCCGTCTCCGGCGCCGCGTCGGCGTACTTCTGTGCGGCGGTGGAGTCGCCTGCGATGTAGAGGGTGCGCATGGGGCGGTGTCCTCGGGAAGGGCGGGAGGAGGCCGCGGCGGGGGCCGCGGCCAGGGCGAGCGCGAGGCCCGCCCCGGCCGCGACCACCGCACGGCGGCTCGGCGCGGAGGTCACTTCTTCTGCGACTTCCACTCGGCCTGCGCCGTGTTGAGCTGCTCGGCCAGGCTGTCGAGGAACTCCTTGGCCGTCGACTTGCCAAGCAGCACCTTCTGGAAGGCAGGCTCGTTGTCGGCCTTGGAGATGGTGTTCCAGTCCGGCAGGTAGTACGGCAGCTGTACGATCGCGGCCTTGCCGCTGAAGAGGACGTCGGCGGCGAGCTTGGTCGGCTCGGCCTTCTGGATCCAGGGGTCCTTGGCGGCCTCGGTGTTGGCCGGGATCGCTCCCGCCGACTCGTTCCACTTGCTGTTCGAGGCGTGCGAGGCGGCGAACTCGATGAACTTCCAGGCCGCGGCCTTGTTCTTGCTCGACGAGAACAGACCGAGGCCGTCGACCGGGTTGGAGACCTGGACCCGGGTGCCGTCGTCCGTCGTCGGGTTCGGGATGCCCCGGAACTTCTCCGTACCGAGGGCCTTCACGTGGTCCTTGTACGAGCCCAGGTTGTGGTTCAGCATGCCGATCTCGCCGCTGTCCCACTGCGCGACCATCTTGGTGAAGTCGTTGTTGACGTCGGCCGCCGGCGTGTTCTTCTTGAACAGGCCCGCGTACTTCTCCAGCGCGGCCACGTTCTTCGGGTCGTTGACCGTGGTCTTGTCGCCGTTCCAGAAGCTGGTGATGCCGCTCTGGCCGTACATGGCGTCCAGCGCCTGGGCGATGGAGCCGGCGCCGCCGCGGATGGTGTATCCGAACCGGTTCTTGTCCCTGGCGGTCAGCTTGTCGGCGGCCGTGTAGAACTTCGACCAGGTGGTGGGCTCCTCCAGGCCCGCGGCCGCGAACAGATCGGTGCGGTAGTAGAGGACGCCGTTGCTCGCGGAGGTCGGGACCGTGAAGAGCTTGTCCTGGCCTCCCGCGGACTTCACGCTCTCGACCATGCCCTCGTTCAGCTTGCCCTTGAGGGCGCTGCCGTCGATCCGGGCGTCGAGCGGCTCCAGCGCGTTCTGGGCGGCGATCCCGGCGAGCATCGCCGCACCCACGCCGCCGACGTCCGGCAGGCCGCCGCCCTGGATGGCCGTGTCGTACTTGGACTGCACCTCGGTGGAGGCGATGCCGACGTACGTGACCTTGATGTCGGGGTTCTGCTGCTCGAAGTCCTTGATGATCTCCTTCCAGACGTCGGTGCGGACACCGCCGTTGTTGTCCCAGAAGGTGATCTCTCCCTTGCCCGAGCCCTCATCGCCCTTGTCGCCGCCCGCTCCGCTGCCGTCGTCTCCGCAGGCGGTGGCGGTCAGGGCGAGCACGGTCGTCAGGGCGAGGGCGCAGACGGCTCTGCGCCGTCCGCCACGGAAGATGGTCATCGTCGGCTCTCTTCTCTCGGGTCCTACGCGGGTCCTACGGGGGGTCTTGCGGGGTGGTGCGATGGCGTGGGGGGAGTCAGGGGGTGAGGTGGAACGACGTGAACACGGCGGTGCCGGTGGGTCCCGTGCCGGGCGGGGCCGCCGCGAACAGACCGAGCAGCGCGCCGACCCACCGCCAGGGAGTGGCGGCGAAGACCTCGCCGACCGGCGTGAAGCCCTCGCCGGTGTCGTACGAGAAGCGGCAGCGCGCGTCCCGCCCGAGGTCGATCCGCAGCCGGGCGCTGCCGGCGGGGGCGGGCCGGTCGTACGCGGCGTCCCGCTCGCGGTCGGCGTTGGCGGGAGCGAACCGGTGCACGAGCCGCGCCGAGCCGTCCGCCTCGCGGCGCAGCCCGATCCAGCTGTAGGCGTCGCCGAGCACCACGAGCCCCGCCCGGGCGCCGGGAAGCCCGCTGTCGAGCCGCAGTTCGACGTCCACCCTCCCGGCGCGCGCCGGAAGCCGCTGGGTGAGCAGGTGCGGCAGCCCCCGCAGGTCGTCGACGTGCTCGCTGCGCCCGCAGGAGAGCCACAGGCCGTCACCGGAGTGCTGGGTGGTCCAGCCCTCGCCGGGATTGGCCGTCCACTGCCACTGACGGCCGAAGCGTCCGCCGGGGAACGCGTCGTCGGCGGCGGGTGCGGAGGCCGGCTGCTCCGGCAGGTCCGGCTTCGCGTGGACGGCGACGGGGGTGCCCGCCGCACCGAGCACCGGCCATCCGTCGGCGTCCCAGCGCATCGGCTGGAGGTGGACGACCCGCCCGTACGCCCCGCGCTGCTGGAAGTGGAGGAACCAGTCCTCGCCGCGCTGGGTGCGGACCCAGCCGCCCTGGTGGGGGCCGTTGACGTCCGTGTCCCCCTGCCGCAGCACGACCCGTTCCTCGTACGGGCCGAAGAGGGAACGCGACCGGAACGCGCCCTGCCAGCCGGTGGAGACGCCGCCGGCCGGGGCGAGGATCCAGAACCACCCGTCGTGGCGGTACACCTTCGGACCCTCCAGGGTGAACCACCCGGGGATCCGGTCGGCGTCGACGATCGTGGTCCCCTCGTCGAGGACCCTGCCGCCGTCCGGGCTCATCCGGTGGCCGGTGAGCCGGTTGTTGACGCCGGAGCGGGATTTGGCCCAGGCGTGCACCAGGAAGGCCTCGCCCGTCTCCTCGTCCCACAGCGGACAGGGGTCGATGAGACCCCGGCCCGCCTTCACCAGCACCGGCTCGTTCCACGGGCCGCGCACGGAGGGCGAGTTGACCTGCCAGATGCCGTGGTCGGGGTCGCCCCAGAAGATCCAGAACCGGCCGTCGTGGTGGCGCAGGGAGGGTGCCCAGACCCCGCCGTCGTGCCGTGGCGAGGCGTAGGCGGCCTCCGGCCGGAGCCGGTCGAGGGCGTGCGCGACGATCGTCCAGTTGACCAGGTCGCGCGAGTGCAGCAGCGGAAGGCCCGGCACGCGGCCGAAGCTCGACGCCGTGAGGTAGTAGTCCTCGCCGACCCGCAGCACATCGGGATCGGACCAGTCGGCCGCCAGGACGGGGTTGCGGTACGTGCCGTCCCCGAGGTCTCCCGTACGGGGAGCGGCCATGGCGTCGGCGGCGCTCGCGGGGCGGCCGGTGCTCGTGCCTCTCCCCAGGGAGGTGTCGCCGGTCCCGTCGGCGGTGCTCGTGGCGTCGTTCACGAGGCGACCGCCTTCCGCACCAGGGACGCGGCCTCGGCCCGGTCCGGACGGCCGTCGGCGACCACGGTGACCACGCGTCGTACGACGGTCTCGCCGGCCTCGACGGTCAGCCGCCTGTCGTGGGCGAGCGAGGAGCCGACTCCCGGATACTCGGCGGCGCGGACGAACCACGGATCGCGCCGCGTCTCCTCCGTCGCTCCGGCGAACACCAGCGTCCAGCCCTCGCCCGCCATCGCCACCCAGTCGGCCGGAGTACCGTGCACGTCCTCCTCGCCGTCGGCGTCGGCGCCGAAGACGACGGGCGCGGACGCCTCCTTCGGCGCGCGCCAGAAGAAGCCGCCGTAGGCCGCACCGGGCCGGCCGTTGGTGGCGGGACTGCCGAGGGAGAGCTCCGCCCCGGAGACGTTGGTGAGCGAGAACGTGAAGTCCAGTGCCCACGCGGTGCCGGTCAGCGTCGCCACCGCCACGGTCCGGTGCTCCCGCAGCAGCACCCGGTCCGCCGCCGTCCAGCTCAGCTCCTCCACGAACCCGTCCGGATCGCGCAGCTTGAAGCCGTCGTGCCGCTGGACGCCGTGGTTGTCGAGCACCGTCGGCCCCTGGCCGCGCACGAAGGTGCGTCCGCCCCAGAAGTTGTGGCCCGCCACATCGGCCACGGCGACGCCCACGCCGAGGTGATGCCGGTGGTCCTCGGGCATCAGCTCGGTGACCCGGGTCCCCGCCAGGGTGGTGACGGGGTGGAGGTACGGCCGGGGCGCGTGGTCCGCCGCCAGCTCGGGACGGGTGAGGTACCGGGCGACCGGGCGGCCGGCGCAGCGCAGGACGATGGCGGCGTTCACCGTGCCTCCGCCGTGGTCGAGAGCGCCCAGGGGGCGCCGAGCTCGGAGTAGAGGCCGAGCATTTCGGCGCTCCGGTCGACCAGGGCGTCGATGCCGGAGACGACCCGGCGCGGCGCGTTCTCCCCCGGCTCGCTGTGCCAGTACGCCTCCGGCAGCGGCGCCGGTTCCGGGGCCAGCCGGACGGCCTCCACCACCCGCATGAAGGCGCCGGTCTCCTCGGGCGGCACGCACAGCGGTTCGCCCCGGGTCACGTGCCCGACCAGGTTCTCCAGCAGGTCCGTGCGGCCGTGGACCGTCTCCTCCGGGCCGTGACCGCCCCGCTGGAGCAGCACCCGGTCCTGCTTGTACCAGAACGTGATCCGGCCCCGGGTGCCGTGGACCACGACGTACGGTTCCGCCGCCGTCTGCGCGCACAGCGTCGCCGCCACCGTCACGCGTGTGCCCCGGGCCGTCACGATCCGGACGCAGGAGGTGTCGTCGGCCTCGATCGCGTGGGCGCGCAGGAGTTCGGTCTCGATGTGTGACACGTCCTGGTCCCGGCCGGCGCCCGCGAGCGCCAGCGCCGTGGCCACGGCGTGCGCCAGCGGATTGGTGAGCGCCCCGTCCACGACGTCAGCACCGTCCAGCCGTCGCCGCCCCGACCAGGGGGCGCGCCGGAAGTAGGCCTCGTCACGGACCCAGGCACCGGCCGCGCCGACACCGAGGAGCTCGCCGATCACGCCCTCCGCCACCATCCGCCGGATCTCCGGGACGGCGTGCGACCCCAGCGACTGGAAGCCGATCTGGCAGGCGACGCCCGCCGCCGCGACCCCGTCCGTCATCCGCCGGAACTCCGCCAGCGACGGGGCGGGCGGCTTCTCCAGGAGCAGGTGCGCCCCCCGCCGGGCGGCGGTCAGCGCCAGGTCGGTGTGGGTCTGGATCGGCGTGCAGACCACCGCGATCCGTGCCCCGGTGGAGGCCAGCAGGACGTCGAGGTCCGAGGACTGCTCCGGGGTGCCGATCCCTTCCAGCTCCGCCGCGTCGAGCGGCCGCAGCTCGCAGACACCGGCCAGCCGGACCAGGCCGAGCCGTTCCAGGCGCCCGATGTTGAGCAGGTGCCGGCGGCCGTGGCCGCGAGCGCCCGCCAGGACCACGGGCAGGGGAGACGGTGTGACGGCGCTCATCCCTTCACCGCCCCCGCGCTGAAGCCGGTGACCAGCCACTTCTGGATGAAGGCGAACACGATCACGACGGGCACGGCCGCGATCACGCCACCGGCGGCCAGCGCGCCGAGGTCGACGCTGTCGGCGCCCATGAGGGTGTTGAGGCCGACCGGGATGGTCTGCTTCTCCTGGCTGCTGAGGAACATCAGCGCGAAGAGGAAGTGGTTCCAGGCGTGGACGAAGGCGAAGGAGCCGACGGCGACCAGGCCGGGACGCAGCAGCGGCAGGACCACGATGCGGAAGGCCCTGAAGCGACCGCAGCCGTCGACCCAGGCCGCCTCCTCCAGCGAGTACGGCACGTTCCTGATGAAGCCGCTGATGAGGATCATGGACAGCGGGAGCTGGAAGACGGTCTCCGCGATGATGACGCTGCCCAGCGAGTTGATCATCCGCAGATTGGCGAAGATCTGGAACAGCGGGACGAGCAGCAGCGCGCCGGGGACGAACTGGGAGCAGAGGAGGGCCAGCATGAAGCCCTTCTTGATCCGGAAGTCGAAGCGCGCCAGGGCGTAGCCGCCGGCCAGGGCGATGACGGTGGTCATCACCAGCGTCGCCACCCCGATGAGAAGGCTGTTCTGGAAGAAGGTCGCGAAGCTGCGCTCGGTCCACACCTTCTCGAAGTGTTCGGTGGTCATCGGCCAGGGCACGAGCGAGGTCGAGCCGGCCGGGCGGAGGGCGAAGAGGAGGATCCAGTAGAAGGGGATCAGGGTGAAGAGGAGGTAGATGCCGAGCGGTACGTAGATCTGCCACCGGGGGGCCTCGTCCCAGGCGCGGCGCCGCCGTCGGGCGGTGGGCGCGGGGGTGCGGGGCGGGGGCGGGCCGCCGGGCGCGGTGTCGGTCGCCGGTGTGGCCGGCGCGGTCAGGGTGTGTTCCTGGGCTATCACTTGCTCTCGCCTCCGAACTTGCTCAGGCGCAGATAGACCATCGAGCAGAAGAGAAGGATCACGAACGCCACCGTGGTGAGCGCGGAGGCGTAACCGAAGTTGTGCGCGTCGACACTGGTGTTGGCGATGTACAGCGGGAGGGTGGTCGTCTCGCCGGCCGGACCGCCGCCGGTGAGGGTGTAGAGCAGGTCCACGTTGTTGAACTCCCACACCGCGCGCAGCAGGGTGGAGAGGATGATCGCGTCCTTGAGGTGGGGCAGGGTGATGTGGAGGAACTGCCGCAGCCGGCCGGCTCCGTCCACCTCGGCCGCCTCGTACAGGTCCTTCGGCACGGACTGGAGATCGGCGAGGATGAGGATCGCGAAGAACGGCACCCCGCGCCACAGGTCGGCGACGACCACGGCGGGGAAGACGGTCGCCGTGTCGGACAGCCAGGACGTGCCGTACTCGCCGATGCCCATGTCCGCGAGGTAACGGGTGATGCCCGTCTGGGAGTTGTAGAGCAGCACCCAGATCGCGGAGGTCAGGACGCCCGAGACGGCCCAGGGCGAGAAGACCAGGGCCCGGCCCAGGGCCCGGCCCACGAACGTCTGGTTGACGATCAGCGCGAGCGCCAGGCCGAACAGCAGCTGGAGGGTCACCTCGACGACGACCCACTTCACGCTGAAGCTCAGCGTCCCCCAGAAGTGGGGGTCGTCGGTGAAGATGCGGGTGAAGTTGTCGAACCCGGCGAAGCCGTTGCGCCAGGGCTTGGTGGGGTTGTAGTGCTGAAGGCTGTAGTAGAAGACGCTGATGACCGGATAGGCGATGAAGCCCAGCATCAGCAGTCCGGCGGGGGCGATGAGCAGGTACGGCAGTCGGCGGGGCGCCGCTCCGGTGCGGCGGCGGCTGGGTGCCTTGGGCGGCGGGGTCACGGCTGTGGCCATGACGGCGGCTCCGTTCTCGGGCGCGAAGCGCTTCGCGGACGGTGTTCGAGATCGCGAACAGGGGAACTGGGGTCGGGCGGCCCGTGGGCGGCTCGGTCGGGGGCCCTCGGGGCCGGTCGGCGACGCCGGCACGGCCCCGAGGAGCCCGGGCGGCGACGCCGGAACGGGCCCGTGGGCCCGGGCGGCGGTGCGGGCCGTCGGCCCGCGTACGGGTCAGCCCGCGTAGGGATCCGGCGTCGTGCCCGGCCGGGCCAGGAACGCGAAGTCGCACCCCGTGTCGGCCTGGGTGATCTGCTCGTCGTACAGCGCTCCGTAGCCGCGTTCGTAGCGGACCGGGGGCGGCGACCACTCCTCCCTCCGCCGCGCCAGCTCCTCCTCCGAGACCTCCAGATGGAGGGAGCGGGCCTCGACGTCGAGGGTGATCGTGTCACCGGTGCGGACGAGGGCCAGCGGCCCGCCGACATGCGACTCGGGAGCCACGTGCAGCACGCACGTGCCGTAACTCGTGCCGCTCATGCGGGCGTCGGAGATCCGGACCATGTCCCGCACGCCCTGCTCCAGCAGGTGCCGCGGGATCGGCAGCATGCCGTACTCCGGCATGCCCGGGCCGCCCCTGGGCCCCGCCCCCCGCAGCACCAGCACGTGGTCCGCGGTGATCCCGAGGGCGGGGTCGTCGATGGTCCGCTGCATGGTGCGGTAGTCGTCGAAGACGACCGCCGGACCGGTGTGCTTCCACAGGTGCGGCTCGGCGGCGATGTGCTTGATGACGGCGCCGTCCGGACAGAGGTTGCCCCGGAGCACCGCCACCCCGCCCTCGTCCGCGAGCGGCCGGTCCCGCGGGCGGATCACGTCGTCGTCGTGCACCAGCGCACCGTCGAGCTGCTCGCGCAGGGTGGCGTGGGAGACCGTCGGCCGGTCGAGGTGGAGCAGGTCGGTGATGCGGGAGAGGAAGCCGGGCATCCCCCCGGCGAAGTGGAAGTCCTCCATCAAGTGCCGGCCGCCGGGACGGAGGTTGGCGAGCACGGGGACGGTCCGGGCGATGCGGTCGAAGTCGCCCAGGGTCAGCCGGACCCCCGAACGGCCTGCCATGGCGATCAGGTGGATCACCGCGTTGGTCGAGCCGCCCAGCGCCAGGACCGCTGCCACCGCGTCCTCGTACGCCTCCCGGGTCAGGATCCGCGACAGCCGCAGGTCCTCGCGGACGAGCTCGACGATCCGCATCCCCGAGGCGGCCGCCATCCGGTCGTGGCCCGAGTCGACCGCCGGGATCGAGGACGCGCCCGGCACCGTCACCCCGAGCGTCTCGGCCGCCGCCGTGAGGGTGGAGGCCGTCCCCATGGTCATGCAGTGTCCGGGGGAGCGCGCCAGACCGTTCTCCAGTTCGGCCATCTCGCAGTCACCGATCAGGCCCGCGCGCTTGTCGTCCCAGTACTTCCACATGTCCGTGCCGGAGCCGAGCGTCTCGCCCCGCCAGTGTCCCGGCAGCATCGGCCCGGCGGGCACGAAGACCGTCGGCAGGTCCACCGAGGCGGCCCCCATCAGCAGGGCCGGGGTCGACTTGTCGCACCCGCCGAGCAGCACCGCCCCGTCGACCGGATAGGAACGCAGCAGCTCCTCGGTCTCCATCGCGAGCAGATTGCGGTACAGCATCGGCGTCGGCTTCTGGAACGTCTCCGACAGCGTGGAGACCGGGAACTCCAGCGGGAAGCCGCCGGCCTGCCAGACACCCCGCTTCACGGCCTGCGCGCGGTCGCGCAGATGGACGTGGCAGGGGTTGATGTCCGACCAGGTGTTGAGGATCGCGACGACCGGCTTGCCCAGGTGCTCCTCGGGGAGGTAGCCGAGCTGGCGGGTGCGGGCGCGGTGGCTGAAGGAGCGCAGTCCGTCCGTGCCGTACCACTGGTGGCTGCGCAGCTCCTCCGGGCGGCGGCTCATACCGGCCACCCGGCGGCTATCGCGGCGACCTCGGCCCGCGCGGAAGCGGGCAGCTCCCGGCTCGGCGGCCGGATGTCGCGCCGGCACAGACCGAGCGAGGCGAGGGCCTCCTTGACGACCGTGACGTTGTCCGCGCTGCCGTTGGCGGCCCGCAGCTCCTCGAAGCGGCGGATCTGCTCCCACACCTTCATCGCGGCCGCGTAGTCGCCGGCCCGCAGCGCGTGGAGCATCTCGAGCGAGAGGGAGGGGGAGACGTTCACCAGGCCGGAGGTGAAGCCGGTGGCGCCGCTCGCGAAGTAGGAGGGGGCGTAGGGCTCGGCGAGGCCCGCCACCCAGACGAAGCGGTCGAGGCCGGCGTCCCGGGCGAAGGCGGCGAAGCGCGCGGCGTCCGCGACGGCGTACTTGACACCGATGACGTTGGGGCAGGTGTCCGCCAGCTCGGCGAGGCGGGCGCCGCTCAGCAGCGGGTTGCGGAGGTACGGGACGATCCCGAGTCCGGGCACGGCCTCGGCGATGGCCCGGTGGTAGTCGACCCAGCCCGCCTCGGAGACGTACGGATGGACGGGCTGGTGCACCATCAGCATCTGTGCGCCGGTGTCCCGGGCGTGCCGGGCGGCCTCGATCGCCGTCGGGACGTCGTGGCCGACGCCGACGAGGACCACGGCCCGGTCGCCCGCCTCGGCGACGGTCAGCTCCGTGACCCGGCGGCGTTCCTCGGGGGTCAGGGCGTAGAACTCCCCGGTGTTGCCGTTGGGGGTGAGGGTGCGCACCCCGCCGTCCAGGAGCCGGCGCAGCAGCACCCGGTGCGCCTCGGTGTCGAGGGTTCCCTCCTCGGTGAACGGAGTGACGGGGATGGCCACGACATCGGCGAGGGCGGTCTTCAGGGTCTCGAACGTCATGGTCACTCGCTGTCCTGGGGGAAGGCGCGCTCGACGAAGGAGGCGATGTGGGCGTGGACGGCCCGGCCCGCCCCGGCGACGTCACCGGTGGTGGCCAGACGCAGGATCTCCTCGTGCTCGGCGGCCTCGCGCTCCCAGGAGGGCACGGCGGCCCACGCCACGGTGGACACCAGGGCCGCCTGGTCGCGGACCTCGTCGAGCATCCGGCCGAGCAGCGGATTGCCGCACGGGAGGTAGAGCGCGCGGTGGAAGTCCCGGTTGGCCAGGGAGCGTTCGGCGGGGTCCGGGGCGGTGGCGGCCCTGCGCAGGGCGTCCTGGGCCGCGTCGAGCGGGGCGCCGGCGGCGACGGTACGACGCACAGCCTCGGGCTCCAGGAGCAGCCGGACGTCGTAGACCTCGCGGGCCATGTCCGCGTCGACCATGCGGACGGTGGCGCCCTTGTACTGGCTCATCACGACGAGTCCGCTGCCGGCGAGCGTCTTGAGCGCCTCGCGCACCGGGGTCTTCGACACCCCGAAACGGGCGGCGAGCTCGGTCTCCACGAGGGCCTGGCCGGGACTCAGCCCGCCGGTGAGTATGTCGTGTTTGATCGCCTCCAGGACGAACTGGGTGCGGGACGGTATGGGGCTGGGGGCGAAGGCCATGACGCACTCTCAGATCTCGTGTATCGCGTCTCATATATGACGTACGAAGTGCAATGCGATGAAGCTAGGGGGGCGGTGATGTTTCGTCAATGCTTCGCGCAGGACTTTTAGAAAGCGCTTGCTGCGGTGGGGTCCGCACCCTCGCGCGCGCGGGCGTGAAAGGAGGCGACCGGGTCTGGTCAGGGGATTTGTTTTCTGTCATAACTAATAGGGCATCGCGCGCGACCGCCGCCCGAGACCACCCCGAGGACCACGATGAAGTTCACCGACGGCTTCTGGCTGATGCGCGAGGGCGTTCAGGCCTCGTACGCCACCGAAGTCCGCGATCTGCGTCCGAGCGCCGACCGCTTCACGGCCTACGCCTCCGTCAAACGGGTCCGCACCCGCGGCGACACCCTGAACTCGGCGCTGCTGACCGTGGAGTGCTTCTCGCCCGCCGAAGGTGTCATCGGCGTACGCGTCACCCACCACGCCGGCCGGGCCCACCACGGCCCCGACTTCGAGCTGCCCGGGGACTCCCCCGGAGGGGCGGGCGTCCGCACCGACGGCCCCGTCACCGAGCTGGCCAGCGGCCCGCTGCGGCTGCGCCTTGACCGTTCCCGGCCGTGGGCCCTGGAGTTCACCGACGCCGACGGACGCGTCCTGACCTCGTCGGGGGGCAAGGGCACCGCCTTCGTCACGACCGGTGACGGGGCGCACCACATGGCCGTCCAGCTCGCCCTCGCCGTCGGCGAGAACGTCTACGGCCTGGGCGAGCGGTTCACCCCCTTCGTCAAGAACGGCCAGAGCGTCGACATCTGGCAGGCGGACGGAGGAACCAGCAGCGAGCAGGCCTACAAGAACATCCCCTTCTACCTCTCCTCGCGCGGCTACGGGGTCTTCGTCAACCACCCCGGCCGGGTCTCCTTCGAGGTCGGTTCCGAATCCGTCGGCCAGGTGCAGTTCAGCGTCGAGGACCAGAGCCTGGAGTACTACGTCGTGGCCGGTCCCACGCCGAAGGAGGTGCTCACCCGCTACACCGCGCTGACCGGCCGCCCCGCACTGCCGCCGCCCTGGTCCTTCGGCCTGTGGCTGACCACCTCCTTCACCACCCCCTACGACGAGGCGACCGTCACCTCCTTCGTCGACGGCATGGCCGACCGGGGCATCCCGCTCTCGGTCTTCCACTTCGACTGCTTCTGGATGCGCGCCTACCAGTGGTCGGACTTCCGCTGGGACCCCGACACGTTCCCCGACCCGGCCGGCATGCTCGCCCGGCTCAAGGCGCGGGGGCTGCGGATCGGCATGTGGATCAACCCCTACATCGCGCAGAAGTCCGCCCTCTTCGCCGAGGGCGTGGCGGGCGGCCACCTGGTGAAGCGGCCGAACGGCGACGTCTGGCAGTGGGACCTGTGGCAGCCGGGCATGGCGCTGGTCGACTTCACCGACCCCGCGGCCCGCACCTGGTTCCAGGACCGCCTCCGCCCCCTCCTCGACCAGGGCGTCGACTGTTTCAAGACCGACTTCGGGGAACGCGTGCCGACGGACGTGGTCTGGCACGACGGCTCCGATCCCGAGCGGATGCACAACTACTACACCCAGCTCTACAACCAGACCGTCTTCGAGCTCCTGGAGAAGGAGCGCGGACCGGGCGAGGCCGTCCTCTTCGCCCGTTCGGCGACCGTGGGCGGGCAGCGGTTCCCCGTCCACTGGGGCGGCGACTGCTGGGCGTCCTTCGAGGCCATGGCCGAGTCGCTGCGCGGCGGCCTGTCGCTCTCCCTGAGCGGCTTCGGCTTCTGGAGCCACGACATCGGCGGCTTCGAGGGGACCCCGTCCCCGGACGTCTTCACGCGCTGGCTCGCCTTCGGCCTGCTCTCCTCGCACAGCAGGCTGCACGGCAGCGATTCCTACCGGGTGCCGTGGGAGTTCGGCGAGCGGGCCGTCGAGGTGGCCCGGCGGTTCACCCGGCTCAAGCACCGCCTCATGCCGTATCTCTACGGGGCCGCGGTCGAGGCCCGGGACGCGGGCGTGCCCGTGATGCGGCCGATGCTGCTGGAGTTCCCGGACGATCCGGCCTGCCGGCCCCTGGACCGCCAGTACATGCTGGGCCCCGACCTGCTGGTCGCGCCCGTCTTCTCCGCCGGGGGAGAAGTGGAGGTGTACCTGCCGGCGGGGGAGTGGACCCACCTCCTCACGGGGGAGACGGTCACCGGCCCCGGCTGGCGCCGGGAGGTCCACGCCGACCACAGCCTGCCCCTCTACATCCGCCCGGGCGCCGTCCTGCCGATGGGCGCCGAGGAGGAACGGCCCGACGGGGACTGGCTCGACGGTCTCACCCTGCTGGTGGCCCCGGGCCCGGTGGAGCGCACGGTCACGGTCCCCGACCACCAGGGCCGGCCGGCCGCGACGTACCGCGTGACACGGACCGGCGACGAGGTCACGGCGACGGCGAGCGGCACGGAGCGGCCTTACGCGGTACGCCTGCTGGGCGGCGGGGAGGTCCCGGTCGTCCCCTGAGGCCGACGGAAGGGCCCGGCACCGGAAGGCATCGGTGCCGGGCCCCGCTCGTCGGTACCTCCCGACCCTCAGCCGTGGAAACCGACGTGCGCGAGCCGAACCGGCCCGCGCAGCCTGACGCGGAGGTCCGCCACGTCCCTCAGGCGCAGCGGAGCGCCGAGCGTCGTGTAGGCGTACGGTCCGCCCGTCGCGGGCACGTCGATACGGGCGAGCACGGGGCCGCCCAGCAGCGAGAGCTCGACGCTGCCCTCACCCGCGGCCTCGACGGCGACGTCCGTCACGCCGTCGCCGAAGTCGCACCCCCAGAAGAGGAGTTCACCCTCGCCGTACGGGCCGTCCGGGGTCACGGCGTCCCCCGCGGTCTTCGTCCGGTCGACGATCACCGTGCCGGACTGCTCGTCGTAGTCCACGGCTTCGAGGCCGCGCTCCCGTACGGGCCGCGGGCCCGCCGTCACGCCGCCGACCTCCAGGGGGACCGATCGGCGCGGGTCGGCGCTGGAGGAGCCCGCCTCGATCGCGTACGGCCCCGGCTCCACCGTCCACCGGCCGTGGGCCACGTCCCAGAAGCCCAGCTCCCGGAGCGGGAACGCGAACGCCAGGGCGGCGGACGCGCCGGGGGCGAGGCCGACCCGGCGGTGGGCGACCAGCTCGCGGTGCGGGCGCGGCACCGACGGCGCCACCGCCCGCGCGTACACCTGGACCACCTCGTCCGAGGCGACCGCGCCCGTGTTGGTGACGGTGCACGCGACCCGCACGGTCTCGCCGTCGAGTACGGCCGACAGCTCGTCGTACGCGAAGGAGGTGTAGGTCAGACCGTGCCCGAACGGGAACAGCGGCGTGCCGTCGAAGTAGAGGTACGTCTGGCGTCCGCCGACGACGTCGTAGTCCGTCATCGCGGGCAGGTCGGCGTCGGCGGCGTACCAGGTCTGGGGAAGCCGTCCTGCGGGGGAGACGTCCCCGGCCAGGACCCGGGCGAGGGCGCTGCCCGCGGCCTGGCCGCCGTGCGCGGTCCACAGCAGGGCGGCCAGGGTGGCGGCGGCCTCCGGCACCGCGTACGGGTAGGAGGAGACCAGGACGAGGACGGTGCGCGGGTTGGCGGCGTGGGCGGCCCGCCACAGCCGGTCCTGGTGGGCGGGGAGCGCGAGCGTGGTCCTGTCCTCGGTCTCCCGGCCGTTGATGTGGGGGTCGTTCCCGGCGACCACGATCACGACGTCCGCGCCGGCGGCGGCCTCCGCCACCGCGTCCTCGCCCCGCTCGACCGTCTCGACCGTGAAGATCTCGGCGGATGCGCGCTCGGCGGCAACCTTCACGCCCTCGGCGGCGACACAGACGTATCCAGCCGTCGCGAGGTGCCGAAGGAGGTGACCAGCCCCATGGGACCCGTGAGCCCCCACGGCTTCGAGCCGGAACGTCTCGCGGACGACCCAGCCGCCCGGCTCGTCGGCGGAGGCGCGGACCAGTCCGTCCTCCGCGACGGACAGGTGACGGCCGTCCGGGGCGCGCAGGGTGAGCACGCCGTCACCCCAGTCGGCCAGGGCGAGTTCGGTCCCCTCCGGGTCCGTGGTGAGCGGCGGCAGGTCCGTGCGGCCGGCGAGCAGCGCGGGGTCCAGGGAGCCCTCGGCGGCGTGTCCCGCACCGGCCGCCTCGCTCACGGGCACCCGCAGCCGGGCACCGGAGGCCGTGCGCAGCCGTATGCGGTCCACCCCCTCCGCGAAGGTCACCCGGTCCGCCCCGTAGCGCTCGCGCAGCCCGTCCAGGGGGGTCGAGCGGTGCAGCAGGGAGCCGCTGTACCAGTCGAGTTTGCACGCGTCGGCGAGGAGGCCGACGACCGCGACGCGGACGCCGGGGGTGAGCGGCAGCAGCGGGCCGTGCCCGTCCCGCGGCTCGTTGGAGAGCAGGACGACCGCCTGCTCGGCGGCCTCCCTCGCCAGCGCCCGGTGTCCGGCCGTGTCGAAGGCCCGCTCGTCCGCGTGGGGATCCAGCTCGGGGTCGAACTCGCCGAGCGCGAAGCGGACCGCCAGCTGGCGCCGTACCGCCGTGTCGATGTCGTCCTGGCCGACGAGTCCCCGCTCCAGTGCGCCGCGCAGCCGGCCCACGACGACCGACGCGTCGGTGCCGTGGTCGGTGAAGGAGTCCACGCCGGCGCGCAGGGACGCGGCCACGGCCTCCTCGTGCGTGCCGAAGTACCGCTGCGAGTCGACCAGATTGGAGGGCGCGCCCGCGTCGGAGCAGACGAGGAGCGGCCGCGCGGTCCACTGGCGAAGCTCCTGCGCCAGGTAGGGCGAAAGATGGTTCGGGCGGCCGTTGACGAGGTTGTACGCCGGCATCACCCCGGCGACCGCCCCCGCCTCGACGGCGCCGCGGAACGCGCGGAGGTCGTATTCGTGCAGCACCCGGGGCCGCACGGAGGCCGAGGAGGTGTCCCGGTCGGCCTCGTTGTTGTGGGCGAGCCAGTGCTTGAGCACGGGCGCGGTGCGCCAGTACGCGGGGTGGTCGCCGCGCAGTCCCCGCGTGTACGCGACGGCGATCGCGGTGGTGAGGGCCGGGTCCTCGGAGTACCCCTCCTCGCCCCGCCCCCACAGCGGGTTGCGCAGGAGGTTGACCGTCGGCGCCCAGACGTTGAGGCCCACCCGGTCGTCCTTCGCGCGCATCGCGCGGACCTCCCGGGACACCGCCTCGCCGACCCGGCGCACCAGGTCCGGGTTCCAGGTGGCGCCGAGCCCCACGGCCTGGGGGAAGACCGTGGCGGGCCCCATCCAGGCGACCCCGTGCAGGGCCTCCTGACCGGTGCGGAACGCGGCCAGCCCGAGACGTTCGACCGCGGGCGCGAACTGGTGCAGCATCGCGAGCCGTTCCGCGGGGGCGAGCCGGGCGAGCAGGTCGTCGACCCGTCGGCCGACGGGTTGGGCGGAGTCACGGAAGAGCGGCCGGTCTGCGGTCACGTGCGAGTCCCTTGGCAGAGGAAGGACAGTGATTCGAAGCGCTTCGATGCTCCGCCGCTCCCGAAGGTGTGTCAAGGCGTGAGGGCGTATCACTCCACTGGCGCGATACGGCACTTCGCCGCGCTACTTTCCGCGAAGTGCCCACGAAAATGCCGATCAACTCTTGCCGTGCCTGAGACGTTCACTTAACCTCACAGCAACATCGAAGCGCTTCGACACCGCTTGTCGGCAAGGCCGTCGATCACGTGAGTCGACGGCGCCCGCGGGGCCCGCGCCCCGCCCGCTCCACCTCAGACACCGCAGCCGACCGGAGGCCCGCAGCCGCCGGGTGTCCCGGCGCGCCATGAAGGGTTGACGCAATGACGCCGAACGCCGTCCCCACGGGCTCCGCGAGCTCCGCTCCGAGCCGGAGAGGGTTCCTCGCCTCCACCGCCGTCGCCGCCGTCGCGGTGGCCGGCGGCGCGCCCCTGCTCACCGCCTGCGGGGGAGCGGAGACCGGCAGGAAGGACGGCACCACCACGGGCAAGGACGCGGCGAAGATCCTCCCCGCCTACGTGGCGAGCACCGTCGTCGCTCCCGACATCGCCCCGCGTAACGGCTCGGCGGCCGGTTTCACCCGGGCGATCCCCGCCGACCGGCTCAAGGCCTCCGTCCCCACCAAGAAGGGCAAGGGCAGCGCGATCACGATCATGGCGCCGCTCTGGGGCACCCCGCCCGCTCCCGACAACCCCTACTACCGGGCGATGAACGAGGCCATCGGCGTCAAGGCCACCTGGCAGAACCAGGACGGCAACGTCTACGACCAGAAGCTCGGCGCCGTCCTCGCCTCCAGCGACATCCCGGACGTGGTCGTCGTCCCCGGCTGGAACCTCGGCGGCAAGATACCCAGCGCCGTCAACGCCAAGTTCGAGGACCTCGGCCCCTACCTGTCCGGGGACAGGGTCAAGGCCTACCCCAACCTCGCCGCCATCCCGACGGACGCCTGGCAGCGGTCCATCTTCGGCGGAAAGCTGCGCGGACTGCCGATGCCCGCCTCGTACGTCACCAACATCGCGCCCTTCTACCGCAAGGACGTCTTCGAGGCGAAGGGATGGCAACTCCCCAAGAACGCCGACGAGTTCCTCGCCCTCGCCAAGGAGATCACCAGCGCCAAGGCCAAGGTGTGGGCCTGCGACGACATGACGTGGACCGCCTTCAACATGTTCGGCGTCCTGAGCGGCAGCGACAAGGCGCTCGGCTGGAACCTCGTCGACGGCAAGCTGATCAACCGCATCGAGACGCAGGAGTACCTCGAAGCGCTGGAGTGGACCCGCAGACTCTTCGAGGCGGGCGTCGTCCACCCCGACGCCAAGGCGCAGAACCAGGGGGACGCCGGCAACCGCTTCACCTCGGGACAGGTCCTCGTCTACAACAACGACCTCTCCCACTGGTACGCCAAGACCGCCGAACAGGCCGCCCAGAATCCCGACTTCGCCATCGCGGCGATGGACATCCCCGGCCACGCGGGCGGCGCGCCCAAGCTGTGGGCCGTCAACCCCGCCGGCATCTGGGCCTTCGTGCGCAAGGGCAGCCCCAAGGCTCTCGTCGAGGACGTCCTCGCCATCGCCGACTTCACCGCCGCCCCCTACGGCACCCGGGAGCGGATGCTCACCGACTTCGGCGTCGAGGGCGTCGACCACACCGTGAAGGACGGGATGCCGGTCAAGACCGACCAGGGCAACCAGGAGGTCTCCAGCTCCTGGCTCTTCATGGGCAGCCCGGCCCCCTACATCGCGCACCCGGACACCCCCGAGGCGACCCGGGCCATGGTCGAGTGGCAGCAGCGCATGGGCGCCTTCACCACCAAGTCCAGCTTCTACGGCATGACGGTGACCGAGCCCTCGCGCTGGACCGCCCTCATGAACGACTTCGAGCAGCTGGAGAAGGACATCGTCCGGGGCCGCAGGAAGATCTCCGACATGCAGCAGGCCGTCTCGGAGTGGAAGAGCGGCGGCGGGGACCAGTTGCGCGACTGGTACCGCGAGCTGCTCGACGCCAACGGCCCCGCGGCGAGCTGACCGTGACCACGCCCGACACCGCCACCCCGGACCGGACGGCGGCGTCCGCTCCGCGGCCCCCCACGGGGAAGCCGGCGACCGCGCCGTCCCGGCCCGGCAGGCCGGCCGGGACGTCCGGGAAGGTGCCCCTCGGCCGCCGCTTCCGGCGCGACCGGGCCCTGCTCCTCATGTCGGCCCCGGCGCTGCTGCTCGTCCTGGTCTTCCACTACATCCCGATCCTGGGCAACGTGGTCGCCTTCCAGGACTACGACCCCTACCTTTCCACCAACGGCGTGACCGCCGTCCTGGAGAGCCCCTGGGTCGGCTTCGACCAGTTCGAACGCGTCTTCTCCGACCCGGACTTCTGGCACGCGGTCGAGAACACCCTCGTCCTCTTCCTCCTCCAGCTCGTCCTCTTCTTCCCCGTACCGATCGCCCTCGCCCTGCTCGTCAACAGCGTGCTGCGGCCCCGCGTGCGGGCGGTCGTCCAGTCCGTGCTCTACCTTCCCCACTTCTTCTCCTGGGTCCTCGTCGTCACCGTCTTCCAGCAGATCCTCGGCGGCGCCGGCATCATCGCCCAGACCCTGCGCCGGCACGGTTACGAGGGATTCGACCTCATGACCGACCCGGGGATCTTCAGGTTCCTCGTCACGGCCGAGGGGATCTGGAAGGACGCCGGCTGGGGCGTCATCGTCTTCCTCGCGGCCCTCGCCGCCGTCAACCAGGAGCTGTACGAGGCCGCCGCCATGGACGGAGCGAGCAGGTGGCGCCGGATGTGGCACGTCACCCTGCCGGCGCTCCGCCCGATCATCGCGCTGCTCCTCGTGCTGCGCGTGGGCGACGCCCTCACCGTGGGCTTCGAACAGCTGCTGCTGCAGCGCGACGCGGTCGGCCCCGGAGCGGCGGAGGTCCTCGATACCTTCGTGTGGTGGACGGGACTGCGCAGCCAGGACTTCAGCTACGCGGCCGCCGCCGGACTGATCAAGGGAGTCGTCGGCCTCGTGCTGGTCCTCTCCGCCAACAAGGCCGCCCATCTCATGGGCGAGCAGGGGGTGTACCGGAAATGACCGCGACGGCACCGGGATCCGGCAGGACCGCGTCCCCGCGGCGACCCGTCACGGCCGGCGGGCCCCGGAGCGCCGGCCGCTGGGCCGCGCCCGCCCGTCCCGTGTGGGAGGAGCCGCCCACCCGCGCCGGCCTCACCCTCAAGGGCGCCGTGCTCACCCTCTCCTGTCTCGCCGTGCTCTTCCCGCTGTGGATCGTGGTGGTGACCAGCCTCTCGTCCAAGAAGACGATCACGGAGACCGGCGGCCTGGTCGTCGTGCCGAGGGACATCACCTTCATCGCCTACCAGGAGCTGCTCAGCGGCGGTCAGGTCACCCGCGCCGCCCTGGTCAGCGTCGCCGTGACCGTCACCGGCACCCTCTTCTCGATGACGGTGTCCGTCCTGTGCGCCTACGGACTCTCCCGACCGGGCTCGCTCGGTCACCGCCTCATCCTGCTCGCCCTGCTCGCCACGATGTTCTTCGGCGCCGGGCTGATCCCCACCTATCTGCTCGTCCAGACCCTCGGCCTGACCGACACCTACCTGGCGCTGATCCTGCCGAGCGCCGTGAGCGTCTTCAACATCCTCGTCCTGCGCGGCTTCTTCATGGGCATCTCCCCGGAACTCATCGACAGCGCCCGGATCGACGGCGCCGGGGACTTCCGCATCCTGTGGCAGGTCGTCATGCCGCTGTCCCGCGCCGTGATCGCCGTGATCACCCTCTTCTACGCCGTGGGCTACTGGAGCGCCTGGTTCAACGCCTCGATCTATCTCAGCGACCAGCGCATGATGCCGCTCCAGAACGTCCTCATCCAGCTGGTGCAGAAGCAGGAGATCCCGGTCGGCCTCGGCCAGGCGGTCAAGGCCGGCCCGCTGTCCGGACTCGCCGTCCAGATGGCCGTGATGGTGCTGGCCCTGCTGCCGGTCGCCGTGCTCTCCCCCTTCGTCCAGAAGCACTTCAAGAAGGGCATGCTCACCGGCGCGGTCAAGGGCTGACCGTCCCGCCGAGGGCCGGTCACCTCGCTCAGGGACGGCCGCCTCGTCCGAGGACGGTCACCTCGTTCCGTGACGGCCGCCTCGCCTTGGGACGGCGGTCCCCCGCGCAGCCGGCCGGCCCGTCGGGGGCCGGGCGTCCCCCTGGGCCGCCGACGGCCGGCCGTCGCTTCGAGGGCCGCCCGTGACCGCACGACATCCACCGCGCCCCCCGCACGCCCCTTCCCGCCCCCACCGACCGAGAGGTCCGCCATGCCGCGCACGCCGTCGTCCCGTCCGTTCGGCCGCCGCACCGTCCTCACCGGAGCCGCGGCCACAGCCGCCGCCACCGCCCTCCCCCTCGCCCTGCCGGGGTCCCCGGCAGCGGCCGTCGCCGCGCCCGCCTCCCACCCCGCGGTCACCCCCTACCGCTGGCGCACCGCCGTCATCGGCGGCACCGGCTTCGTCACCGGCGTGCTCTTCCACCCCGCCGTACGCGGACTGGCCTACGCCCGCACCGACATCGGCGGCGCCTACCGCTGGGACGACGCGCTCGCCCGCTGGACCCCGCTCACCGACCACCTCGGCTGGGACGACTGGAACCTCCTCGGTGTCGAGGCGATCGCCGTCGACCGCGCGCACCCCGACCGCCTCTACCTCGCGGTCGGCACCTACAGCCAGTCCTGGTCCGGCAACGGAGCCGTCCTGCGCTCCGAGGACCGCGGCGCCACCTGGGCCCGCACCGACCTCACCGTGAAGCTCGGCGCCAACGAGGACGGGCGGGGCACCGGCGAACGGCTCCTCGTCGACCCGCGCGACAGCGACACCCTGTGGCTGGGCACCCGCCACGACGGCCTGCTGAGGTCCACCGACCGCGGCGCCACCTGGGCCCCCGCCCCCGGCTTTCCCGGACAGCCCTCGGCCACCGGCCAGGGCGTCACCCTGCTCGTCGCCGCGGGCCGCACGCTCTACGCCGGCTGGGGCGACGCCGGCGGCGCGCTCCACCGCACCACCCCCGCCGGCTGGGAGCCCGTGCCCGGCCGGCCCACCGGACCCGCCGCCGCGATCCCGGTCCGCGCCGCGTACGACGCCGCCACCCGCGAGCTGTACGTCACCTACGCCGACGCCCCCGGACCCAACGGCCAGACCGACGGCTCGGTGCACAAGCTGCACGCCGTCACCGGCCGCTGGACCGACGTCACCCCCCTCAGGCCCGGTGGCGCGGACACCTTCGGCTACGGCGGCGTCGCCGTCGACGCCCGACGACCCGGCACCGCCGTCGTCTCCACCAACAACCGCTGGGCACAGGTCGACACCCTCCTGCGCACCACCGACGGCGGCGCCACCTGGACGTCCCTCAAGGACACGGCCGTGCTGGACGTGTCGGAGACCCCCTTCCTCAACTGGGGGGAGGCCGCCCCGAAGTTCGGCTGGTGGATCCAGGCCGTCGCCCTGGATCCGTACGACTCGCGCCACCTGCTCTTCGGCACCGGCGCGACGCTCTACGCCACCCGGGACCTGGTCCACTGGGCCCCCCGTGTCCGGGGCCTGGAGGAGTCCGCCGTGCGCCGGCTTATCTCGCCGCCGGTCGGGACGGCGCGCCTGATCAGCGGGCTCGGCGACGTCGGCGTCATGTACCACGACAGCCTCACGGCGTCCCCCTCGCGCGGCATGGCCACACGACCGGTGTCCGGGTCGGCGACCGGCCTCGCGCAGGCGTCCCGGGCACCGTCCTACGTCGTCCGCACCGGATGGGGCGACCAGGGCAACGGCGCGTACTCCACCGACGGAGGCCGGACCTGGGCGCCCTTCCCCACCCAGCCCCCGATCGCCAAGGACGCACCCGGACCCATTGCGACGAGCGCCGACGCCCGGACCCTGCTCTGGTCCTTCGTGCACGGGGACGGCACCCGGCACGCGACCCACCGCTCCACCGACAACGGCACCACCTGGACCGAGGTCCCCTCCTTCCCCAAGGGCGCCACCCCGGTCGCCGACCCGACCGACCCGGCCCTCTTCTACGCGTACGACACCGACACCGGGCTAGTCCACGCGAGCACGGACAGCGGCCTCACCTTCGCCCCGCGTGCGAGCGGACTCCCCGCCGGAGACACGCAGTTCCGCATCGTGGCCGCCCCGGGCCGCCGTGGCCACCTCTGGCTCTCGGCGAAGGAAGAGGGCCTCCACCGGTCGACCGACGCCGGACGCACCTTCACCAGGGTGACCGGCTGCCGGGCCTCCTACGCCCTCGGCTTCGGCAAGGCGGCGGACGGCGCCGCCTATCCGGCGCTCTACCAGACAGGAGCCACCACCGGCGTCGTCGCCGTCCTCCGCTCCGACGACGAGGGCGCGAGCTGGACCCGTATCAACGACGACGCCCACCAGTGGGGCTGGACCGGCGAGACGATCACCGGCGACCCCCGGACGTACGGCCGCGTCTACCTCGGGACCAACGGCCGGGGCATCCAGTACGGAGACATCGCCTGATGCCCGGCCTCGGCGACGTGACCCGGGCGGCGGACCCGGACCGGGCCCGCATCCTCTTCGGCGGCGACTACAACCCCGAACAGTGGCCCGAGGAGACCTGGCAGGAGGACGTCCGGCTCATGAAGCGGGCCGGCGTCACCTCCGTCACCCTCGGCGTCTTCTCCTGGGCGCGCATCGAACCCCGGCCCGGCGCGCGCGACTTCGGATGGCTCGACCGGCTCATGGACCTCATGCACGATCACGGCATCGGCGTCGTGCTCGCCACCCCCACCTCCTCGCCCCCGCCCTGGCTGGGCCGCCTCCACCCCGAGACCCTGCCCCGCGACGAGGACGGCCGGACCGAGTGGTGGGGCTCCCGCCAGCACTTCTCCCACTCCAGCGAGGTCTACCGCCGCCACGCCGCGGCCGTCACCGAGGACCTCGCCGCCCGCTACGCCACCCACCCCGCCCTCGTCATGTGGCACATCAACAACGAGTACTGCACCGTCGACCACGGCGACGAGGCGGCCCGCACCTTCCGCCGCTGGCTCCAGGACAGGTACGGGACGACGGACGCGGTCAACGACGCCTGGGGCACCGCCTTCTGGGGCCAGCGCTACGACGACTGGAGCGAGATCCTCCCCCCGCGCCGCGCCCACTACCTGAAGAACCCCGCCCAGCTGCTCGACTTCCGCCGCTACACCTCCGACATGCTCCTGGAGTGCTACGCCGCCGAGCGCGACATCGTCCGCCGGCACACCCCGCACCTCCCCGTCACCACCAACTTCATGCCGTTCTGGACCGGCCAGGACGCCTGGCGATGGGCCCGGGAGGAGGACGTCGTCTCCGTCGACGTCTACCCCGACCCGAAGGACCCGTACGGCGGCCAGTACAACGCCATGATCGGCGACATGACCCGCTCCCAGGCGGACGGCGGCCCGTGGATGGTGATGGAACAGGCGGCCGGCGCGGTCAGCTGGCGGGGAGTCAACCACCCCAAACCGCGCGGTCTCAACCGCCTCTGGACCCTCCAGGCCGTCGCCCACGGGGCCGACGCCGTCTGCTACTTCCAGTGGCGCCAGTCCCGCCAGGGAGCGGAGAAGTGGCACTCCGGGATGCTCGGCCACGCGGGGGAGCGGGGCCGGATCTTCCAGGAGGTGGTCCGGGTCGGTGCGGAGCTCGCCCTGCTCGGTCCCCACGTGGCGGGCACCCGCCTCACCGCCGACGTGGCGATCCTGCACGACTGGGACGCCTGGTGGGCCGGAGCGCGGGACGGCGGACCGTCGGTCCACCTCGACTACGCCGCACTCGTCCGCGCCTGGCACCGCGCCCTCTGGGACGCCCACCTCACCACCTCCTTCGCCCACCCCTCCCACGACCTGTCCGCCCACCGGCTCGTCGTCGTCCCGCATCTCCCCCTCCTCGACGACCGGGCCGTCGAGAACCTCGCCGGCTACGTACGCGGCGGCGGCACCGTCGTCTCCGGCTTCCTCACCGGCCTCGTGGACCAGGACGACCGCGTCCGCCCCGGGGGCATGGACCACCGGCTCCGCGCACTCTTCGGCATCGACCTCGTCCACGAACGGTGGCCGCTGGACGAGGGCGAGCGGGTCGACTGCGGAGACTTCCTCGGCACGCTCTGGTCGGAGGAGCTCACCCCCGCCCCCGGCGCGGAGACGGTCGCCACCTACCGGGGCGGCGAGCTGGACGGCCTGCCCGCCGTACTCCGCAACGGCCGCGCCCACTACCTCTCCACGCTCCCGGAGCCCCCCGCCCTGCGCGACCTCCTCGCGGCCGTCGCCCGCGAGGCGGGGGTGCTCCCCACCCTCGAAGGACTGCCCGACGGTGTGGAGGCGGTCCGCCGCGGCGAGCTGCTCTTCGTGCTCAACCACCGGCGCGGCGACGTCACAGTGCCCGTGCCCGGACGCCACCGCGACCTCCTCACGGCCGCGCCCGTGCGCGACACGCTGCGCCTGGAACGCCACGGTGTGGCGGTCCTGGCAGAGGAGACGCCGTGATCCACGGGACATGGGAGCCGCAGCCCGCCCGGCGGTGGGAGGACGCCTTCCTCTCCGGCAACGGCAGGCACGGCGCGATGGTCCTCGGCGACCCGGACGACGACCGCGTGATCATCACCCACCACACCCTCGTCCGGCCGCACGACGACCCCGAGGCCGCGCGGCCCCCGCGTCTCGCCGCCCGACTGGCCGGCCTCCAGGACCGGCTGCTCGCCGGGGACCGCACGGCGGCCGAGGACTTCACCGACGGACGCCCCACCCACTGGGTGCGCGCCTTCCACCCCGCGTTCCAGACCCGCCTGACGCGCGAGCCGGCCGGCCTCCCCGCCGCGGCCTCGGTCCGTCGGCACGTCGACTTCACCAGCGGCGTCGTCACCACCGACCAGGACCGCCGCCGCAGCCGCGTCTTCGTCTCCCGCGCCGACGACGTCGTCGTCCAGCACGTGACCGAGCCCGGGCCCGCCGTCGAACTCGGCCTCGACCACCGGCTCCCCGGTGTCCCCGCCGACCTCGCGATCGGCCGGGGCGCGACGCTGACCGGGCACGACGCCGTCCTCACCCTGCGGGCCGGCTACCCGCGCGCCCGCCACGGCTACACGGGCGTCGTCCTGCTCCTCACGACGGGCGGCCGCGTCTCGATCACCACGTCGGGCGTACGGATCGAGGGCGCCCGGGACATCCTGACCCTCACGCGCGTCCGGCGCCACGACGAGGAACTCGACGTGGCCGGGGAGGTCGCCGACCTGCGCGCACTGCTGCGCCGGCCCGACGGCGCCCCGGCCCGCTCCCGCGACCGCGGACGGCTCTGGACCGGGCTGCTCGCCCGCCACACCGCCCTGCACACGACCGCCTACGGCCGCGTGACGCTCGACCTCGCGGCGCATCCCTCCGAACGCGCGCTCCCCGGTTCCGTCCTGCTGCGCCGGCCGCCCGGCCCCGCGCTGCTCGAACGGCTCTTCGCCGCCGGCCGCTACCACCTCCTCTCCTCCTCCGGCATGCTCCCGCCGCGCCTGACCGGCCTGTGGACGGGCGACTGGAACACCGCCTGGTCCGGCGCCTTCACGACCAACGCCAACCTCAACCTCCAGACCTCCTCGGCTGCCGCCGCCGACCTGCCCGAGGTCACGGCGGCACAGTCCGCGCTCATCGAGGGCCAGTTGCCCGACTGGCGCGACAACGCCCGGACCGTCTTCGGAGCCCGCGGCGTCGTCGCCCCCTCCCACACCGACGGCGAAAGCGGACACAGCTACCACTTCAGCCGCGCCTACCCCCTCCACCTGTGGACCGCCGGCGCCGACTGGCTGCTCAAGCCCCTGCTCGACGAGGAGGAGGGCCGCGGCGCGCACAGCCCGCGCCTGACCGCCCTGCTCGACGAGGTGGCCGACTTCTACGAGGACTTCCTCACCCGGACAGGCCCCGACGGGCGCATCGCCGTCGTCCCCTCGTACTCCCCGGAGAACCGCCCCGCGAACGGAAGCTGGGGCGCGGTCGACGCGACGATGGACGTCTGCGCCGCCCGGCACGCCCTCCTGGCCGCCGCCGACCGCGCCCCCGGCCCGCGCGCCGCCCGCCTGCGCGCGCTCGCGGACCGGCTCGCGCCCCTGCGCGTCAACGACGACGGAGCGCTGGCGGAATGGGCCCGGCCCGGGCTCGACGACCGCTACGACCACCGGCACCTCAGCCACCTCTACCCCGTCTGGCCGCTGGAGGAGATCAATCCCTACGACACCCCGGCCCTGGCGACGGCCGCCCGGCGCGCCCTCGAACTGCGCGGCAGCGAGAACGACGCGGCCCACGGCCACCTGCACCACGCCCTGATCGCCGCCCGGCTGCGGGACGCCGGCCGGGTCCAGACCTGCCTGGAGCGGCTTCTGACGGGTGACTACTTCCACGACTCGCTCATGAGCGCCCACTATCCGGGCCGCGACGTCTACAACGCCGACGCCGCCCACGCCCTGCCGGCCCTGCTCGTCGAGTCCCTGGTCCAGTCCACCCCCGGGCGCCTCGTCCTGCTTCCCGCGCCCCCCGCCGCCTGTCCGTCCGGGCGGCTGACGGGCATCCGGACCCGGTGCGGCGTGCGGGTCGGTCTGGAGTGGGCCCCGGGGACGTACACGGCGGTCCTCCGGCCGACCCGGACCGTACGGATCGATCTGCGGACCCCGGACGGCTCCGCCACGCTCGACCTGGCCGAGGGCGAGGAGCGTGTCGTCACCGCGCGAGACGGGGAGCGGGGCCCGAGCTGTCCCGCACGGTGAGGACGGGCGTGAGCAGTTCGACGCCGTGGTCGCCGGTCCCGTCCAGCCGCGCGACCAGGCGTTCCACGGCCCGCCGGCCCAGTTCCTGCGCGGGGATCGCCACCGAGGTGAGGCGCACCGACGCCTGGGCGGCGAGCTGGTCGGGACAGACCGCCACCACCGACACGTCCTCGGGCACGGCCCGGCCCGTGCGGCGGAGCAGCGCGAGCAGCGGCTCGACGGCGGACTCGTTCTGCACCACGAAGCCGGTGGTGCCGGGCCGTTCGTCGAAGATGCGGGCGAGCGTGCCGGAGAGCGCGTCGTGGCCGCCCTCGCAGGGCCGGTGGAGCAGACCCACGCCCCGGGCGGTGGCGCGGACGCGCAGTCCGCGCAGGGTCCGCTCGGCGAATCCCGTGTGGCGGGCGTAGACGCCGGGGGACTCGCCGATGACCGCGATGTCCCGGTGGCCCAGCTCGGCCAGGTGGTCCACGCACAGCGCGCCTGCCGCCTCGAAGTCCAGATCGACGCAGCTCAGTCCGGCCGTGTCGGCCGGCAGCCCGAGGAGCACCGCCGGCTGTCCGGCGGCGCGCAGCAGCGGGAGCCGTTCGTCGTCGAGCTGGATGTCCGTCAGGATCGTCGCCTCGGCGAGGCCGCTGCCGATGACCCGGCGCATGGCCGAGGGGCCCTCCTCGCCCGTGAGCAGGAGCACGTCGTAGCCGT
Organism: Streptomyces sp. NPDC053755; assembly: GCF_040677675.1. Classification (NCBI taxonomy): domain Bacteria; kingdom Bacillati; phylum Actinomycetota; class Actinomycetes; order Kitasatosporales; family Streptomycetaceae; genus Streptomyces; species Streptomyces sp. NPDC053755. The sequence continues at coordinate 354,161 of NZ_JBFASK010000002.1, forward strand.
GCGTCCGCGCGGTGGTCGCGACGGCGACCGCGATCTCCATCATGACGGGGACGTACATGTCGGTCCGGAGCGGGACCATGAGGGCGATGACGCGGGACCGGCTGCTGGCGAGCGCGCGGGCCCCGGCGTGGGGCTGGTAGCCCAGCCGGTCGATGCTCTCGCGGACCCGCTGCCGGGTCCCGGCGGAGATGGAGCGCTTGCCGCTCAGGACGTAACTGACCGTACTGGCGGACACTCCGGCGTGCCGGGCGACTTCGGCGAGGGTGACCATCCGCGCTCCCGGCAGACTCTTGAGGTGTGGTGAAACGCTTCGACCACGGCGGCGATGATCACCGCGCCGACGGTTCTCAGAAACGGTAACCCGGCCGGTAGAGCGTGTCCATAGCTTCTCGACCGTGAGTCGAAGCGCTTCGATGAGCTGTTTCCCTGAAGGCTTCATCCGGCTCCGAGGGCGGCGGGTCAGCCGACGAGGCGGGCGGCGGCGATCCTCCGCACCGCCTCCGTCAGCTGCTCGGTGCTCGCGCACGTCGTCAGCCGCACGAACCCCTCCCCGCACGGCCCGAACGCCGTCCCCGGGATGGAGGAGACGCCCGCCCGGTGCAGCAGCTCCTCGGAGAACCGCTCGCTCGAGACGCCCTCGGGCGTACGGACCAGGGCGTACACCGCCGCGCTGGGCCGCAGCACCTCGAGACCGGCCGCCTCCAGGCCGTCGCAGAGGAGGTTCATGCGCGCGCGGTAGACGTCCCGCAGCCGGTCCGGATACTCCGTGGTGTCGGTGAGCGCGGTCACCGCCGCGTGCTGGACGGCGCCGGACGCCCCCGCGTCCGTATGGGTCCTGACGGCGCGCAGCGCCCCCACGGCGTGCGGATTGCCTGCCGCGAAGCCGACCCGCCGGCCCGGCATGCGGTACGCCTGCGACAGGGAGTGGAACTCGATCCCGCACTCCATCGCGCCCGGGGATCCGAGGAACGACGGCGGGGGCGCGCCGTCGTAGTAGATCTCGCTGTAGACCGCGTCGGATGCCACCAGGATGTCGTGGCGCAGCGCGAACCGGGCCAGCTCGTCGTAGAAGGCGCGGGGGGCCACGGCCCCCGTGGGGTTGTTGGGATAGCAGATCCAGAACAGCTTGGCCCGGCGGGCTGTGTCGGCCGGGATGGCGTCCAGGTCCGGCAGGAAGCCGTTCCGCTCCCGCAGGGGTACGCGCACCACCTCCGCGCCGCAGAACCTCGCCCACGTCGCGTAGACGGGATAGGCCGGGTCCGGTACGAGCACCACGTCGTCCCAGTCCAGATAGGCGAGCGCCAGATGGGCCATGGCCTCCTTGCTGCTCAGGGTCGCCAGCACCTCGGTCTCGGGATCGGCCGCGACGCCGAAGCGCCGGGCCAGGAAGCCGCTCGCCGCCTCCCGCAGGCGGCGCGCGCCGCGACAGGGCGCGTGGCGGTGCGCGGACGGGTCCCGCGCCGCCTCCCGCAACGCCTCGGCGATGTGCGGAGGAGTCGGCAGATCGCAGTCGCCGACACCGAGCGGGACCGGCGGGCGCCCGGTCCGCTCGGCCATCTCCCTCTCCCGGTCGACGAACGAGAACAGGTAGTCGTCCGTGGAAGCCGGACGACGGGCGGGCTCGGGCGGCACGTCCACACTCCTCAAGATCGGGAACGCCGGGGACGAACGTATCGACTTCCCCGTGGCGGGGCGCCGACTCCGTACTCCCGCTGACGACTTCTCGCCAATGCGCTCCGATTCCCGCCCGCGCCCCGCTAAGGTGCACGGCATCACGGATTCCGGGCACCTTCTGACCTGCACCTCACGGCCGTTCCGCTCCCCGGCCGCTCTGCCGTCGTTGCCGTTCCGCTCCCCGGCTCCCCGGCCGCCCCCGGCCCTTCCGCTCCCCGGCTCCCCGGCGCCTCCGCTCGGCCGGCATCGCCACCCCGTGCGCTCTCAGCGCGCCGGCGGCGGGATCACCGCCACCGGGCAGTGCGCGTGGTGCACCACGGCATGCGCGACCGATCCCATGAGCAGCGACTCCACCCGGTGCCCCCGATGGCGCCCCACCACGACGAGACCCGCGCTCCGTGACCCCTCCACCAGCCGCCCCGCCGCGTCCGACGGCACGACCACGGGGACGACCTCCACCTCCGGATACCGCTCGGTGAACGGCCGCAACCGCTCCCGCTGCCGCTCGGCCGTCTCCCGCACCAGATCCGGAGCGTCTTCCGACGGAAGAGGCGGCGGCACCTGCAGGGCCGGAGCGGGCGGACCGATCAGCATCACCGGCGACGGCGGCAGACGGTAGGCGGTCACCGCTTCGAGGCCCACACCGCGCTGCCGCGCGGCCTCGAAGGCGAAGGCGAGCACCTCGTCAGACGTCTCGTCCGGGTGGACGCCGGCCAGGATCCGTCCCGCCTCCGCGCCGCTCTCCAGCGACATGGCCCGCGCCTCGTGCGGCACGACGACGACCGGGCACGCCGCGGCCGACGCCAGAGCCCGGCTGGTCGAGCCCAGCAGCAGCGTCGCGAAACCACCGCGGCCGCGCGAGCCGACCACCAGCAGCCCTGCGCGTCGCGCCTCGGCCAGCAGCGCGTCGGTCACCGAGCCGTCCAGGGTGACGTACCGCACGGCCACACCCCCGCCGTCGCCCTCCCCGCCCCCGTCGTCCGTCGGCACGCCGCCCCGCTCCTCGATCCACGCGCGGACGCCGTCGGTGACGGGATCGCGGATCTCCGGCGCCTCCCCCAAGGAGGAGATGCGGGCGGCGCCGAGCTGGAGTGCCTCGGAGCGCACATGGGCGACCACGAGGGGCGCGCCCGACCCGCGGGCCGCGCTCAGGGCCCATTCGAGGGCCCGCAGACTGTTCTCGGACCCGTCGAAGCCGACGATGACAGACGTCTCGCTCATACCGGGATCATTTCCCGCACGCCGGGAGGCGCCCCGGACCGCCACGCCGACGCGTCGAAGGAGCCCCACCCGGTGATGCCCCGCAGAGCGCGCCCGTCACGCCCCGGGAGCGCCCGTTACGTCGAAGCGCCCCGGCCCGTCACGCCCCGGAGGCACCTGGCACATCGACGCCCCGGAGGCGCCCGGCCTCAGGAACCGTCCGCCCGTTCGGCGTTGAGCGCGTCCACGGCGGAGCGCGCCTCGCCGATCGTCACGTAGTCGACGGCCACGAAGGTGACGGGTCTGCCGCGCGCGCGTTCGCAGGCGTGAGCCCGGTCCAGGACGCTGTCCCGAGCGTTCACCTTCGCCGCGTCCAGGCGGCTGCCGCCGTCGATCGTGACGAAGTGGTTGAGCAGGAACAACCGCTTGTCCGTTCCGCCCCGGTGCGGCACGCAGGACATCTCCCCGGGGTCGCGGAAGGCGTACGGCGTCTCCATGGCGTAGTCGTAGAAATTGCGGTACCAGGGGGCCGGTCCGTCGGCCCGCTCGGCGAACACCACGAGCCGGCGCCCGGAGTCGACCATCTCGCCGAGCGTGGGCCAGCGGCGGTCCGGATCCCGGTCGGGCGTGTGGAGCAGGTCCACGAGGCCCGCTGCGCGGAAGGCCGCCTCGGTGTCGGCGGCGCTGACGGAGTCCTGGACGATGAGGGTGACGACCTCGGTGGGATGGTCGCGCAGCCAGTCGCCGATCCGCCGCAGTGCCGGGACCAGCTCCACCGCCCCCGCGCGGCACACGGAGTGACACAGCCACAGACCCGGCCTCGGCGGATTGAAGCGGGTGACGGCGTCGACGATCCGCCGCCGGGTCTCCGGCGGGAAGTCCGACTCCGCCAGCCGGGCCGTCACCTCCTCGGGCCGCTCCCACCGGTACGTGTCCAGCTGGAGCGCGCGTACCCCGGCGTTGAGCTGGCCGGTGATGTCGGGGTCCTGGAGCGGCCCGATGAACCGGTCCGCGGTCGTCGACATGCCGTTGTGCGAGGTGAGCTGGGCGACCTCGTCGTACCGCAGGTCGCACAGCCGCGCGTCCCCCTGACATACCCGGGAGCCGGCGCCGGCGAAGGCGAGGGGGACGAGGGCCACACCGCTGAGCGCCACGGCCGTCACGCCGGCCGCCGACCAGACGGACGCGCGGCGCGCCACCTCCAGGACGGGGCGCCGCTGGACGGCGAGACCCAGGGCGAGGGCCGTCGCCCCGGCCGCCAGCGCGACGAGAGCGGCCGTCAGCGCTCCGGAGAGGGCACGGTCGAGCGCGGTGCGCTGGATGTCGTCCACGAGCCGGGTCAGCGAATCCGGCCAGGACGCCGGGGGAGTGACCACCCGGCCGCCCGCGGCCAGACGCAGCACGGCCACGGCGAGGGCCGTGAGGATGCCGCCCGCCGCCAGGGCCCACCCCAGGTGGCGCAGCCGCCGGGGGAGTGACTCGGGGCCGGTGAACCACAGGGCGGCGAGCGCCGCCGCGCCCAGGAGCGCGGCCAGCGGCTCCACGACGCCGAGGGTGAGGTGGGTGGCTCCGCGGATCCGGTGGACGGTGTCGAGGGACCCGTCGCCGCGTTCGAGGTCGGCCGTGATGTTCCAGCTGCCGTCGTCGGCGGCCGTACGCACGCGCTCGACGGCCTCGCGCGTCCGGTCGGAGAAGACGGCGGGCCCCACGGACGCCAGGGCCGTCGCCACGTCGCCCTCCCGGAGCGCGAGATCCACCTCGGGACGCAGGTCCTCGCGCCGGCCCTCGGGCACGAGCCGGAGGAGGGCGTCGGAGGCGGTGGCCGCCTGAGAGGCGGTCAGGGACAGCTTGGGCAGCCCGGCCGGCGGCCGTCCGGCCGCCACCTCGACGAGCGAGGCGTCGAGTTCGCGGAGGAAGGCGGGGAAGTCGGGGGCGGGTCGCTCCTGGAGGGAGGCGACCAGGTCGCCGAAGTAGGCCTGGGTGAGGTGGCCGAGGTTGTCCACGACGGGCTGGAGATCGGCGGAGAGCGTCAGCGCGTCCCGGTCGCCCCGCAGGTACGCGATCAGATGCGCGATCTGCTCGTCGGTCAGGGCGCGAAGGGTCTCCGGCGGCAGCACCGTCTTCAGATTGGACGTCAGCACGGCCTCGTTCACCGGAAGCCGCCCCAGCAGCTCACGGGTGACGGGGGTCAGTTCGGGATCGACGAGCACCTCGTCGTAGAGCCGCTCGTACGTCCGCTCCCGGGCGAGGACGTCGCGGTGGAAACCCGCGTTCAGTACGGTGCTGCGCGCCGTGGCCGTGGCGGCGACGATCAGCACGCACAGCACCGCGCACACGTAGGCCACGCCGCGAAGGACCGGCATCCACGGAGGCGCACGCATCCCCTCATCCTGAGCCATCCGGGCCGCAGGCGCGACCCGGGGAGGGATCCGGACGCGTCGGAGCCGCTCGCCGGCGGCCCCGCGGAGCGCCGGCGGCGGGGGCGGAGCCCCTCGGTGACGGCCCGTCGGAGCCCTGCCGTCGGCGCGCCGGTACCGCTGTCAGTGGCGCAGGACGCTCGCGATGCGTCCCGCCGCGGCGAGCGTGCCGTCGGGAACGAAGCGCACCCGGGCGCCGGAACTCAGGGCCCGCTCGACGATCTCGTCCACGACGTCCTGCCGCGCGTCCGCCTCGTCCGCCGCGACGGGCTCCAGGTGGTCGCCGTGGTCGCGCACGATCACCCGGAACGTGTCCTCCACCGCCAGCAGCCCCACCCGGCCATCGGACACACCGCGCCAGACCTCGTCCAGGCCTCCCGCGAAGGTCTTCTGGCTGCGAGCCCGGTCCAGCTGACCGAGCAGCGACGCCACCTCGTGCCGCGACTGTTCCCCGACCGCCGGCGCGACCGCGTCGCGCACGGCCGAGGCCGGTCCGGCGGCGAGGCCGCCGTGCGTGACCGTGGTCAGCGCGTGCTTGGCGACGGTCCCGACCTCGGCCAGGAGCGAGAGCGCGGGGGCGTCACCGACGATGTAGAGCGGCCGGGGGTCGGCGTCCAGGGCCAGCACCGCCGCCACGTCCGCGTCGCGCAGGAACTGCCGTGTCCGCTCGTCCCCGTAGGTGCCCGGCACGTCGCCGACGCGCTCCTCCCGCTCCACGTCCCGCTTCTCGAGGCTCCGCGTCACGGGGAAGGTGCCGTCGGACCGCTCCGTCAGCCGCTCGCCGGCCCCGCTCCACAGGGACACCCGGTCGGCCGCCACCACCAGGACCCAGTAGGGCCGGGCGAGTGTGCGCGCGGCGACGAGGTTGCGGGTCAGGAACGTGTCCGAGAGGACGACCCGCTCCGGCACGGCACGTGACACCGTCCACACGTGGTGCTCGCCGGGCGCGGCGAAGAGGACCAGTCCCTCCTCGGCGTGCGCCGGATCGACCGCGGACACGGCGGCCCGCAGCTGCCCGACCACGTCCAGGCGGCACTCGCGGGCGACGGCCGGATCCGCCTCGAGACGCTGCTCGGCCTCGGCGACGAGGTTGCGCAGACGGACCCGGTCCTGCGCGTCGTCCGGTTCGCGACGGTGCGTGGGCATGAGGATCGACAGCGCCGGGTACGGCCGAGGCTCGCGCAGCCGGGCCAGGACGGCGGTGCTGAGGTGGGGGTGCATCGGGTCCCTTCCGACGGGAGGTGGCCGGCCGCCTCGGCGTGCCCGACGGGGCGGCGGCACATCAACGAAAAGAACCCTATGTCCGATTGCGGGGGGTGGCAGAACTTCCGCGCCAGATGACGAAGCGCCGCCGCGCGGGAAGGCGGGCCGCCATACTGGGCGGCGGCGGGAGCAGAGAGGCAGACGAATGACATGAGTCAGAACGCGGCGTACGACGTCCTCGTGGTCGGTGGCGGCGGCGTGGACACCATCGTCCGGGTCGGCTCCCTTCCGGTCCCGCTCGCCGACTCGGTCCACGTCGGACCGATCGAGGAGTGGGCCGGGCACACCGGCGGGAACGTGGCCCTCGGGGCCCGGGCGCTCGGGCTGCGCGTGGCGATGCTCGACTGCGTGGGCGACGACTGGATCGGCACCCTGGTGCGGGAACGACTGGCCGAGGGCGGTGTGGAGTTCGCTCCGCTGATCTCGCCCGCCGGCACCCGTCGCGCGGTCAACCTGGTGGACGCCACCGGCCGCCGCATGTCGTTCTACGACGCCCGCGACCCGGACGACCTGCGGATGCCGAGAGACTTCTACCTGCCCCGGCTGCGCCGCACGCGCCATGTCCATCTCTCCATCATGAACTTCACGCGGTTCCTCTACGACGACATCCGGGACCTCGGCGTCCCCGTCTCCACCGACCTCCACGACTGGGACGGACTGGCCGAGCACCACCGGGAGTTCGCCCTGCGCTCCGACCTCGTCTTCCTCAGCGCGGCGGGCACGGGGGACGGCGTCGACGCGCTGATGCGGGAGATCCTGCGCGAAGGCCGCGCCGGGACGGTGATCGCCACGGCGGGCGCGGACGGCTCCTACGTCCTCACCCGGGACGGCGGTTCCACCCCCCGCCACGTCCCGGCGGTCGCCCCGTCCGCCCCCGTGGTGGACTCGAACGGCGCGGGCGACGCGTTCGTCTCCGGGTTCCTGTACGGCCGGCTCGCCGGGCGCGACGTCCTCGACTGCGCACGGCTGGGCGCCGTGGCGGGCGCGCACGCGTGCACCGGCCCGGGGTCCACGGCCCTCATCGACGAGGCGGCGCTGCTGGCGGCGGAGAGGTCGGCACGCGAGGGTTCCTAGCCTCGGCCCGGCGGCCCCGGCACGTCCGCCCCGGGCCGGCCGGCTCCCGGCGGCCGGCCCGTCCCCGGCCGCCGCCGTCACTCGTACGCCCGAAGGCCGCGCGGCTCGGCGGGGGCCCGGCCCGGGACCGCCGGGCAGGAGTGCGGCGGTCAGAGCACGCGGTCGTCGCGGTGGCGGCCCAGCGCGCGGCCGTAGCGTGCGGAGACGGCCGGCATGAGACCGGAGCCGTCGGCGGGACGCTCCAGGCCGAAGACGTACCCGGGGAAGTCGAGCTCCCGTTGGACCGCCCAGATCTCCTCGTGCCGCTCCGGTGGCAGGACGCGTGCCGGGTCGCCGACCGCCACCCAGCCGATCGGCACGGTCGCCCCGGCGGCGAGCACGGTCCGCAGGTGGACCACGCCGTTGACCCGCACCTCGGCGCCCGCCCCGATCCGGGCCCCGTTGAACACCCGTGTCCCCGACGCCAGGAACACGTCGTCCTCGACCGCACACCCGGTCAGACAGGCACCCGGCCCCACCAGGACGTGCCGGCCCAGGCGCACGGGGTCCCGGGGCGTTCCCCGCAGGACGGCGTTCTCCATCACGATGCAGCCCTCGTCGAGCTCCACGGGCCCGCCCTCGGCGGTGAGCACCGCGCCGAACAGCACCCGGCAGCCGGGCCCCACGCGGACGTCCCCGCAGAGCGTGGCGGTCGGTGCGACGTAGGCGGACGGGTGCACGGTCGGCTCGGCGCCGTCATGGCTCAGCAACATGCATGGATGATGCACGATCCCCAGGGCCGCTGTCCCGGCCGAGGCGTGTCGGCGTCACGCCCCGGCACCCGCGACCGCAGGATGGGCGCACCGGCCGTGTCGAGGGATCCGAGGAGGCCATGCCGTCATGGGCGATCTTCTGCTGGTGCGCCACGGTGAGACCGCGTGGAGCGGATCAGGCCGCCACACCGGGCGCACGGACATCCCCCTCACCCCCCGGGGCGAACACCAGGCCGCCACGCTCGCCCCGTTCTTCGCCGGCCGCTCCTTCGCCCGCGTCCTGACCAGCACCCTGCGCCGGGCGGTGCACACCGCCGAACTCGCCGGACTCACCCCGGCCGTCGCCGATCCCGATCTGTCCGAGTGGGACTACGGTGCCTACGAAGGGCTGACCACGCCCGACATCCTGCGCACGCGCCCCGGCTGGTCGCTCTGGACCGACGGCGTGCCCGACGGCCCTCCCGGCCGTCCGGGTGAGAACGCCGAGCAGGTGGGGGCACGCGCGGACCGGGTACTGGAGCGGGTGGCCGAGGCGGTCGACGCCTCGGGACAGGACGTCGTCCTGGTCGCCCACGCCCACGTCCTGCGTGTGCTCACCGCCCGGTACCTGTGCCTGCCGCCCGCCGAGGGACGGCTCTTCCTCCTGGAGACCGGGACGGTGAGCCGGCTGTCCCGGGAACACTCGCTGCCGGTCGTCGCGGGCTGGAACACCCGCCCGTAGGGCGGTCGAAGCCGTAGAGGCCGGGCGCTCCGGACCCGGCGGGCCGACGGTCCGCACGCCCGCCGTCGGCCCGCCCGGCCCGGGTCCGCGACGGTCGGCGCGAGCCCGTCAGCCCCTCGCGCCGTTCCACCGGGCCGAGCCGTCGCGGCCGGCCGTGTAGGCGCCGTGCATCCCCGGCCTTGTGGAAGGCGTCCAGCGCCGCGCGCAGCGCCTCGCGGTCCATTGCGGGGCGCGGAACGGTGGCCGCGGCGCCCGGGGACGTGACGTCCGACGCGCGAGCGGCGCCGGCGCGCGCGTCGCCCGACGCCTGCGCGGGCAGCACGCCCAGGGAGATGGCCGGCGCGGCGAGGGGGGCCACGGCGGTCGCGCGGGCGCGGGAACGGCGCTGTAAGCGGCGGGTGTCGGTGTGGGCCAAGGTCATGAACGCCCCCCGTTCGGTCGGTGCGGCGCACGAGGTGTGCGCTGATCACCATCCTCGGCTCCGGTCACGCGGCCGGCCTCCTCCGTCGGCACGATCTCGTGCAGCAGAAGGGCATGACACATGTCAGGGCCGAGCGGCGGCCGGGAGGCCGTCACCGCCCTTGTCCACGCGCCTGATCGGCCGGCCCGTTCCGTCCCGCCACGAGCCGGTTCCGTCCCACGGCGAGTCGGCCCGTTCCGTCCCGCCACGGCCGCTCCGGGCGCCTCGTCGGCCGCATCGCATCGCGTCGCACGGCCGCTCGCCTCCGGGGCTCCCGGAGGCCCGTCAGTCGAGCGGAGGCGCGACGAGAGTGTCGGACTGGTGCGCGCGCCGCAGGGAGTCGGCCACGAACCCGTCGCGCTTCAGCTCCTCCACGAGCTCCCGCAGGAACCGCACGCTCTCGGGCCGCCGGGTCACCGGTGTGCCCACCGCCTGCCGGATGCGCATGAAACGGCCGTCGATCAGCCGGACGTCGGGGTTCGCCGCGACGAACTCCGTCATCGGCTGCCGGATGCCGGCCGCCACCTCCAGGTTCTCCGCGCGGAAGGCGTCCACCCCGTCCGTCCCGCGGACGACGCTCGCGTGCCGCAGCGTACGGCCGAGGAAGAGGTCGTAGGCCGAGCCGTGCTTCACACCGATGCGCACACCGGGCCGGTCGACCTCCTCGACCGTCACCAGAGGGGAGTCGAGGGGGACGGCGAACACGCCCTCGATCACGACGTAGGGCGAGGTGAACGCGACCGCGGCCTCCCGCGCCGGTTCGACGGCGAGGAAGCAGAGGTCGGCGCGGCCCGACGCCATCGCCTCGTACGACCTGCGCGCCGCGTCGAAGCAGAGCAGCTCGACCGGCACGTCCAGCCGGGCGGCGATCTCCCGGGCGAGGTCGACGGTGACACCGCTCGGCGCCTCGGGGGTGCCCTGCGCGAGGACCGGATTGCCGAGGTTGATCGAGGCACGCAGGACTCCGGCGGGAGCCAGATCATCGATGACGGCGGCGGGCACGTTGTCCATGGGCGGGAGTCTAGAAGGTCGTCCCGCAGGCCCTGCCCGGGGTCGCGGTCCGTCACGTGCCCTGCCGTTCACGCCGGACCGGGGTAGGCGGGAACGTGCCGGACCGCCGTTCGATGGCACACTGGCCGCCGATCGTTCCGAGGAGTCCACCGTGTCGCTCATCCACAACCTCCGGCGCACCGTCCGTCGCGCCTACCGGAGGACCGTCGACCTGAGCCACCCCGCGCGCTCGCCGCTGGGCAGCGCGGTGGTCAACTGTGTGGTGTACGAGGACGGCGCACGGCAGAAGGGGGCCTGTCCCGCCGACGAGGCGGTGCGACGCGTACGCGGATCGGGCGACGGGTTCGTCTGGATCGGCCTCCACGAGCCGTCCGTGGAGGAGTTCGCCGGACTCGCGGAGCTGTTCGGCCTGCATCCGCTCGCCGTCGAGGACGCCGTCCACGCCCATCAGCGGCCCAAGCTCGAACGCTACGACGACACGCTCTTCGCCGTGTTCAAGACGGTGCGGTACGTCGAGCACGACGAGCTCACCGCCACCAGCGAGGTCGTGGACACCGGAGAGCTGATGGTCTTCACCGGCGCCGACTTCGTCATCACCGTCCGGCACGGGCGGCACGGTTCGCTCGGTCCCCTCAGGGAGGCCCTGGAAGCCGACCCGGATCAGCTCGCCAAGGGGCCCGCGGCGGTCCTGTACGCCATAGCCGACCACGTGGTGGACGACTACCTGGCCGTGGCCGACGCCGTACAGAACGACATCGACGCCGTCGAGACCGCCGTCTTCAGCGAACAGGCCTCCCGCGGGGACGCCGGCCGCGTCTACCAGCTGAAGCGCGAACTCCTGGAACTCAAGCGGGCCGTGACCCCTCTGGACCGCCCGCTCCAGACCCTGGCCGCGCGGCCCCTGCCGCTCGTGGGCCCGGACATCCAGCCGTACTTCCGCGACGTCGCCGACCACCTGTCCCGGATCACCGAGCAGATCACGTCGTTCGACGCGCTCCTGGACTCCATCCTCCAGGCCCACCTCGCCCAGGTGACCGTCGCGCAGAACGAGGACATGCGCAAGATCACGGCATGGGCGGCCATCATCGCCGTTCCCACGATGGTGTGCGGTGTGTACGGCATGAACTTCGAGCACATGCCCGAACTGAGGTGGACCTACGGCTACCCGCTCGTCGTGGGCGCGATGGCGGTGGCGTGCTTCCTCCTCCATCGCAGCTTCCGGCGCAACGGCTGGCTCTGAGCCCGGGCCGGCGCCGACGCGGGCGCGGTCGGACGCGGAGGAATGGCGGCCCGCCCGGCCGGGTGGGAGGGTCGGAAGGACTGTACGCCCACCGTGGCCACAGGCGGCTCTCGATCCGGTCGCGGGCGCCTGCCTGTGGTGCGACGAGACGAGGTGTCCATGCCGCCACCCCCGGCGCCGCTGTTCGTCATGGACGACCACGGCCTGGTGCTGCACTGGAGCGCCGACGCCCGACGCGTGTTCGGGTACACGGCGGCGCAGGCCGTGGGCATGCCCGCCCTGGAGGTGCTGGCCGGCACGCCGGCGCCGGGGAACTGGCACGTCCGCTCGGTCCCGGGGGCCCCGGGGGCGCGGGAATGGGGCGTGTGGGACGCCGGCGACAGCGGGCCCGCCCCGCGAGACGCCACCGGCCGGGCCGCCCAGGTCGACGGCCTCGACGAAGCCGTGCTGGACGCGGTCTTCACCCAGTCGGCGATCGGCCTGCACGTCCTCGACCCGGAGCTGCGCCTGCTGCGTCTGAACGCCGTGGCCGTCGGCATGCGCGGAGTGCCGGAGGACCAGATCCTGGGCCGTCCCATCAGCGAGGCGTACGGGCCTTACGCCCCCGACATCCCCGAGGACATCCTGCGCGACGTGCTGGCCACCGGCCGGGCGCGGCGGGAGGTGCTCGTCCGGGGCCGTCCCCCCGTCGACCCGCACCGCCGGCACGTCTTCTCGACCTCGGCCTACCGGATCCAGGACCGGTCGGGCCGGCCGCTCGGAGTGGTGGCGACCGCCGTGGACGTCACCGCCCGCGAGCGGGCCCAGGGCCGGCTGAGTCTCCTGCACGCCGCCCACGAGCGGATCGGACGCAGCCTGGACGTCCTGCGTACGGCGGAGGAGCTGGTCGACGTGACGGTGCCGGCGTTCGCCGACTCGGCGATCGTCGCCCTCACGGACTCCGTACTGCGCGGGCAGGAACCGGAGCTTCTGCCGAGGGAGGGCGTGCCGCTGCTGCGCTGCGCGGCGACGGCGGGGGACTGCGCCGCGGGACGCACACCGACGGTCGGGGCGGTCCTGCTGCCGGGCCTCTTCGGCGACCCCCTGCCCCGGGAGCCGGTGCTCCTGCTCGACGGTCACCCCGACGTCGACGGCCACTCCGACGGCGGCTCCGGGAGCCCCGAGCCGGAAGCCGGGGGGAAGGGCGCCGGGGGGACGGGGAACGGCCCGGGAGAGACCGTGCCGGGGGAGACGGGCCCGGTGGAGAGCGGGCGCCCCGGCTCCGGGGACCCCGCTTCACCGGCCCTCGGACCGCAGGCTTCCCCCGGCCCGCAGCCCTCTCCCGCCGATCACCCCGATCACCGGACGCTGGTGGCTCCGCTCATCGTCCGCGGCCAGCTCTTCGGCGTCGCCGCCTTCCACCGGCCCGCCGCGTCCGAGGCGTTCGACCGGGGCGACCTGGCGCTCGCCGAACAGGTCGCCGCCCACACGGCGACCTGTCTGGACAACGCGCTCCGCTTCACCCGCGAGCACATCGTCATGACCGCCCTCCAGGGATGGCCGCTGAGGCAGGAGACCGCGACCGAGCGCGCCTTCGAGGTCGCCCAGCGGCATCGCCCCGGCGGCACCGGCGCCGGTTCGTGGTTCGACGTGATCCCGCTGCCGGGCGCCCGCGCGGCCCTCGTGGTGGGCAAGGTCGAACAACCGGGCATCAGTGCCGTGGCGACGATGAGCCAGCTCAGGACCGCCGTACACACGCTCAGCACGCTCGACCTCGACCCCCATGAACTCCTCGCGCGGCTGCACGCCACGACGCTCCGGCTCGCCCGCGAACAGGTCAAGGTGCCCGGCGTCGAAGAGCCCACCGCCAGCTGCACCTTCGTGGTCCACGACCCGGTCAGCGGGCGGCTCGACGTCGCACGGGCGGGATCGTCGCTCTTCGCCGTCGTCCGTCCGGACGGTTCGATCGATGCCGCGCCGCTGCCGAGCGGCCCGCTCCTCGGTGGCGACGGGCCGCCCTTCGCCAGCGCCGAGTTCAGCCTCCCGGAGGGCAGCACGCTCTGTCTGGCCTCCGAGGACGCCGCGCCCGAAGCAGGCCGGCCGGCGGAGCTGCTCGTCCAGGCGCTCCGCCACCCGGACCGAAGCCCCGAGCGCATGGCCGACGACGTCGAGAGGCTCATCGCCGCCGACGCGGTCCTCCTCGTCGCCCGGACGCGGCACCTCCCGGAGTCCGAACTGGCGCGCTGGGACGTGCCGGCCGACGCCTCCGCCATCGGCCACACCCGCCGCGACGTCCGACGACGCCTGAGGGAATGGGGGACACGGGTCGACCCGTTCGCCGTGGAACTCGTGGTCAGCGAACTGCTGACCAACGCCTTCCGCTACGGCTCCGAGCCCATCACCTTGCGCCTGATCAAAGGCGAGCACACGCTCACCTGCGAAGTGACCGACGGCGCGCTCACCGCGCCCCATCTGCGGCACGCCAAGGCGAACGACGAGGGCGGACGCGGCCTGCACATCTCCGCGAGCCTCACCCAGTGCTGGGGCGTCCGGTTCTCGGCGAGGGACAAGACGGTCTGGGCGGAGATCGCCGAGGACACGACCCTCTGACCGCCGGGCACTCCGGCGTGGCGACGCGGGCCCGGGGAGGTGGCCGGAGTCGGGTCCCGCGCGGCGGTCCTGCGGGGGCGATGTCTTCCGGCACGAGGTCCGGAAACCCCTTTGCGCCGGTCGCCGACGGCTTGTTAGCGTCCCGTGCGCGCGTACTCGCGTGCGATCGCGTGTGATCACGAGGGTGACAAGGTGACGAGGGGGTTGATGACCATGGCTGCCACGGCCGCCGTCAGCATGCCCATCTCCGGGCCGGCGCCGCGCTAGGGCGCAGGTCCGGGTCGTTCGACCGACCAGGAGCGTCACATGTCATCCTCCACCTCCACCTCCACCTCCGCCTCGTCCTCCGTCCCGCCGGACGGCGGGCGCACCGATCCGGCGACCGGCCTGCCCGCCGACCTCTCCACGGACCGGCTCGTCCTGCGGACGTGGTCGACCGACGAGATCGCGGGAGTCCTCGACGGAAGCCGCCGCTCGCACTGGGCCGGGGACTTCCCCGCCGAGGGCGATCACGTCATCGCCGGGCTCCTCGCCGACCATCCCGCCTGGCTGCACCCGTACGGCCACCGGCAGGTCGTCGAGCGGGCGAACCGTCTGGTGATCGGCTCCATCGGCCTCTTCTGGCCGCCGAGCGACGGCACGCTGGAGCTCGGGTACGGCGTGGTCCCGTCGCGGCGGGGCCAGGGATACGCGACCGAGGCGGCCCGGGCCCTGGCGGAGTTCGCCCTCACCGCGCCGGGCGTCCACACGGTGTACGCCTCCGTGGAACCGGCGAACCTGCCGTCCCTCCGGGTCCTGGAGAAGGCCGGCTTCCACCGCGTGAGCGCGGACGCATCGCCGGACGAGCCTTCGGATGAGACCCCGGACCAGGAGCTGGACCAGGCCCCGGCTGAGGCCCCGGTCAGGTTCCGCTTCACGGGGCCGGACTCGTCCCGGCCGTAGGCGCCCACGCCCGGGGGGACCGGCGCCGGTGCCAGGCTCCGGCTCCCCGCCCGGTGGCTGGGGGCCCCTGTGACAGTGAGGCCCCAGCGGTTACGGTGGTCGGAAGATCGTTCCGCAGGAAGGAAAACGGGATCATGCGACTCTTCGACGCCCACCATCCGGTGGAACCCCCGCGATGACGGCGACCGACGAGACGCACGTGCTCGTGCGTACGGAGGGCCAGGCCGGTTTCCTCACCCTCAACCGGCCGCGGGCCCTCAACGCCCTCACCCACGCCATGGTGCTCCGCATCGACGAGGCGCTGACCGCGTGGGAACACGACCCGGCCGTCGAGACCGTCGTCATCGACGGCGCGGGGGAGCGGGGACTGTGCGCGGGCGGAGACATCCGGGCCATCCACGACGACGCCCGCCGCGGCGGCTCCGCGTCCGCCGCGTTCTGGCGCGACGAGTACCGGCTGAACGCGCGTATCGCCCGCTACCCCAAGCCGTACGTGGCGTTCATGGACGGCATCGTGATGGGCGGCGGAGTCGGCGTCTCGGCCCACGGATCGGTCCGTGTCGTCACCGAGCGCTCCCGCGTGGCGATGCCCGAGACGGGCATCGGCTTCGTGCCCGACGTCGGCGGCACGTTTC
This sequence comes from Streptomyces sp. NPDC053755, assembly GCF_040677675.1. Classification (NCBI taxonomy): domain Bacteria; kingdom Bacillati; phylum Actinomycetota; class Actinomycetes; order Kitasatosporales; family Streptomycetaceae; genus Streptomyces; species Streptomyces sp. NPDC053755. The sequence goes on from NZ_JBFASK010000002.1 coordinate 370,139, forward strand.
TGCTGAGCCGCGCGCCGGGCGAACTGGGCACCCACCTCGCGCTGACCGGCGCCCAGGTGGGTGCGGCGGACGCGCTGCCGGCCGGGCTCGCCGACCACGTCGTACGGTCGCGGGACCTGCCCCGGCTCGCGGCGGAACTCACCCGCGCCCCCGCTCACGAGGTACTCCCGCGCTTCGCGCGGGCACCGGAGACGCCCGGCGAGGCGGCCGCCCAGCGGGAGTGGATCGACACCTGCTACGCGGCCGACACGGTGGAGGGGGTGATCGACCGGCTCCTCGACTGCGGTGTGCCCGAGGCGAAGGAGACCGCCGCCACCCTGCTGGCCAAGTCGCCGACCGCGCTGAAGGTGACCTTCGCCGCGCTCCGCCGCGCACGCCGCCTGGAATCCCTGGAGGCCGTGCTGGACATGGAGTTCCGGCTGTCCTGCGCCGCGCTCTCCTCCTCCGACCTCGTGGAGGGCATCCGCGCCCAGGTGATCGACAAGGACCGGAACCCCCGGTGGTCCCCGCCCGACCTCCCGGCGGTCACGGACGAGGACGTCGCCCGGTACTTCACCCGGCCGAGCGCGGGCGACCTGGGACTGGCCCGGCCCCACCCCTAGATAGTGCTTCAGGTTCCCGTGCGGACGCGGCGGCCCGCCCGTCCTGCGGATCTCGCCGCATCGGCGCGCGGGTCCCCCGGCCAGGCCCACCGCACATCGGTCGACGGGGAGTCGTGCAGACTGGGGCGATGAGTTCCGGGGCGGGGCATGGCGAGGGTGGCTGGGACGACGAAGGGGCTCTCCGGGATGCGCTGAGACGCAGGGCCCAGAAGCTCGGGCTCGTTCTGACCGAGTCGGACGGCACGCGGGGTCGCCGCGCGGAGTACGTCGACGCGGGGAGCGGTCGGCGCGTCGTGGTGGCGTACCCACCCGGCGAGAAGTGGCGGTCCTTCCTGGTGATCCTCAAGGCCGACGGCACGCGCCTGGCCTGGGGGTGGACCCCGGACCTGGCCGAGGTCGTCAGGGCGACGGCGGCGTGGACGGGCGGTGCGGGGCTGGAGGAGACCCGGGCGCGCGCCTCGTTCATCCGGTTCAGGCCCTGGGCCCTCGCCCACGAGCGGCAGCCGTTCGGTGCCGTCGAGTTGGCGTGGTCGCTCAAGCTCGACCTCATCCACATGCCGCCGAACGAGCGCCACCCGCGCGCCCACGCGCTGCTGGCGGCGGCGTACGCCCAGCCGGTGCTGCGCCGGCTGATGCCGGTCAACAGCCATTTCATCCTCTGGTTCTCCACCAGGATCAAGGACCCCTACAAGGCTCCGATCGGGTACGCCATCAGCCCCTACGACGAAGGGTGTTACGGGGTGCGGAGCCGCGGCCGGCCGGTCGTACGCACCGAGACGCCACAGGAGGCCGTAGCCCTCGTGGTGGCCGCCCTCCCGGAGGATCTCGGCCCGGCAAGCTGAGGCGGCGTAGAGGGCCGCGGGCCGTACGCGCGGCCTTCGCAGCACGGGAAGTCGCACCGGTGACCTTTCCGTGCGGGTGGTGAGATCCGTACGGCAGGCCCAGATCGCCTGCCCGGCAGGCCGGTCCCGACGGCCGGCAGACCGGGGCCTTCTCGTTCGGATCGTCTCGCGGATCGCCTCGCCGACCGGATGACGAGGGCGGCGAGGCGGAGTCCGGCGAGGGCGGGTGTGCCGGAGCCGTTTCGTCGCGACCGGGTGGAGGCAGACCCGGTGGACGGACCCCCGACTGTTGGTGGCGACACCAGGACCGGCGCCCGCTCCCCAGCGCCCCGCCCGGGCCGACAGGACGGGTCCGCGCCACCGAGACCCGCCGCGACGCGCTCGTGCACGACGCCGTCGCCGGCGGCGGCGCCGCACCGCGACCCAGCGTCGGCGAGCGGCCTCTCCCGCACGGGCTGCGTGCGGGAGAGGTCCGGTCGTCCCGCGTGTGCGGGGCGCGTGAGGGAGAGGTCCGGTCCTGCTTCGGGTGGGGTGTGGGTGGGACGCCTACGGCGGAGGCCCGGTCCTCCCGCGTGTGCCACGCGGGCGACGTACGGCAGGCGGGGGCGGCTCGTTCCGGCGTCGGCGTCCGTGGGCGTCCGCCCGGTCCCCGTCAGCTTCCTTCGGCGACCACGACGAAGTGCCCGCGCCGCTCCTCGCCGTCCGGCAGGCGCCAGCCGGCCGTGACATGGCCGAGGGTCCGCTCGTCCGGGGCGGTGCCGGAGGACGGCTCGGCGGCGCGCAGGACGCGTGCCACCCGCAGGACGAGCGGGGCACTCGGCGCGTCGGCGGCCCGTCCGCTCTCCGCCGCGGGCCGCACGAGGACATCGGTCCCCTGCGGGCCGTCGGTCACGGGGGACGGCCCGGTCGCCGTGACCGGCTCCGTCACGCCCGTCGCCGCGTGGCGGGAGAAGGAGGGGACCACCGTGGGATCGGGGGTGTCGGTGTCGCTCTGCGCCTGCGGTTCTGCGTGGCCCTGGAGGAGGGCCAGCAGCTGGGCCACGAAAACCGGGTCGTGCGTGCCGTCGTACACGTAGCGCAGCCCCAGCACACCGTGCTCGGTGGTGCCGACGAGCCCGTGCTCGGCATCCGTCGCGCCGTCGATCGGCGCCGCGCGGTACGTGAGCGGTACGTGGTACGAGACCGGCCGGTCGCCGGACGTGTCCGTGACGACCATGAACTCGATGCCCACCTCACCCTCGGGGTCGTCGAGCCGGAAGCCGCCCGCCTTCTCGAGCTCCGGCGTGCGTCCCGCGCCCCCGACGTACCAGGGCCGGTGGGGGAGCCAGGAGGTCAGCAGCTCCAGCTTGGTGGGCTTCAGGGTGGTGTGGTGGATGACAGCCATGATCCGAACCTACCGGGCACGCCCCCGTCCCCTTCCGTGGGGGTGCGAGGTGCCCGGCGCGGTGGTCGAGGGCAACCGGCCACCGCGGGACCGGAGTTGTCGCCACCCGCGGCGAGTCGCCTGGAATCGCCGGGTGTGTCCCGGAGCTCCCGGGGTAGGGAGCCACCGGGGGGGGGCGGAGGGCTGCCGCCGGGAGCTGCGGCAGTCGGAGGATTCGAGCGGGTCGCGCCGGGCAGGCGCCCGTTATCGGCTGTTATGTTCCCCAGGGAGGTGTGCCGATGGAGCACCGTGACGACCACGCAGTACCGAACCCGGCCGACCGATACCCGCGGCCGGACTTCCCCGCCCAGGAGCAGGAGCACCCGGGGTGGACCGGCCCGATGGACCCGCCGCCCGACCACGGCGAGACGAGCTACCACGGCCATGCCCTGCTCTACGACCGCAAGGCCCTCATCACCGGCGCCGACTCGGGCATCGGCAGGGCCGTGGCCCTCGCCTTCGCGCGTGAAGGCGCCGACATCGTCTTCACCCACCTGCCGGAGGAGGAGGGCGAGGCGGCCGAGACCAGGCGTCTGGTCGAGGACGCGGGCCGCAAGGCGGTGGCGGTCCCCTGCGACATCCGCGAGGAGCAGCAGTGCGCGCGGCTCGTCGCGCGGGCCGTCGAGGAGCTGGGCCGCATCGACATCCTCGTCAACAACGCGGCCTATCAGATGTCCCAGCCGGCCGGCATCCAGGACATCACGACCGAACAGTTCGACCGTGTCCTGCGGACGAACCTCTACGGCATGTTCTGGCTGACGAAGATGTCGCTGCCTCACATGCCGAAGGGCGGTGTCGTCATCAACTCCGCCTCGGTGCAGGGCTACCAGCCCAGCCCGCATCTGCTGGACTACGCGATGACCAAGGGTGCGATCGTCACCTTCACCCAAGGGCTGGCCCAGATGCTCGCCTCCGACGGCATCCGCGTCAACGCGGTCGCCCCGGGGCCGGTCTGGACGCCGCTGATCCCGGCGACCCTTCCGGACACCGTCGAGTTCGGCAAGCAGTCGCCCCTCGGCCGCCCGGCCCAGCCCGCCGAGATGGCTCCCGCCTACGTCTTCCTCGCCTCCCCGCAGGCGAGTTACATCACCGGCGAGATCGTCAACGCGACCGGCGGCACTCCGCTGCCCTGACCGTGTCACCCCGAGGCGCCCGGCTTCTCCGGCGTCCGGGGTGTGAGGCGCGGAATCCGGGGAAGGCGCCTCCCGTCCCCCCACGGGCAGGTCGCGAGGTCCCGGGGGCGGCCCCACCGATCCCCTTCCGGTGGGGCCGCCCCCGGGACCCGCGCGTCTGGCCGCGTGTCCGGCGGTCCGGAGCGCGATCGGCGGGCCGGATGGTGAGCGGCCGGCGCAGGGGCGTACGGGGCCGGGGCGGCCCCCGCGCGATCATCCGCGCCGTCACACGATCGACGAGCCGCGCGCCAGGAGCAGCGCCACGTCCGCCGCCGCCACGGCCACCGCCCCGGCGAACGCCGTCTTCCGCCACCACCGCCCCGGCACCGGGCCCGCGAGGCCGACGGCGGCGGCCCCCGCCACCAGGGCCACCGCGACCCCGTCGACGCCCGCCGTGCCCTCCGGCCCCAGCGCCAGGACCGCCGTCGCGGCCACGAGCGGGACCGGCAGCGACAGTCGGGTGCCGGTGACCCCCAGCCGGTGCGGCAGCCCCCGGATCCCCGCCGCCACGTCGTCGGGGATGTCCCCGAGCGAATCCGCGAGATGGGCCGCCACGCCGAGGAGGGCTCCGGCGGCCGTCGCCCACCAGGCGGGCCAGGGGTGGCCGGGCAGACTCAGGGTGACGACCGCGGGAAGGGTGCCGAAGCCGATCGCGTACGGCAGCCAGGACAGCGCGGTCGCCTTCAGCCGCACGTTGTACGCCCAGGCCGCGGCGACCCCGGTCAGGTGCACCGCCCCGGCGAGGAGACCGCAGGCCAAGGACAGAGGTACGCACAGCGCCAGGGCGCCGAACGCCGCCGCCCACACCGCGCCGGGGGACACCGCGCCGCGCGCCACCGGTTTCCCCCGGCGTCCGGCGGCGGCATCGCGCCGGACGTCGAAGGCGTCGTTGCACCAGCCCACGGAGAGCTGTCCGGTCAGTACGGCGCCGCCGACCAGCAGGCAGCGAGGAGCGCTCAGGCCCACGAGGACGCAGAGCGCGACGGTCAGCGCGGAGACGGCGGCGACCGGTCCGGGGTGACAGGAGAGGGCCAGCCCCACCGCCCGGCCGCCCGGCCGCGAGGTCGCGGCGCCTGACCGGGGCCCCTCGACCGCATCCATGGTGTCCATCGGCCGATCGTAGGCACCGGCCTGGGGGGCGAACTGCCCGAACACGAACAAAAGCGGCAGACGCGAAGGGAATATGCACCTTTCGCCCCACTCTCGCGTGCAGGATGACGCCATGAAGCCTCCCCCTCAGGAGACCGGATGACCCGGATCGCGGCCGTGCACGGTGTCGTCCCTCCCCACCGCCACACCCAGCGCGACGTGACCGACATGGTGGCGCGCACCTGCCTCACGCCGGGCGCCGACCGCCGTGTCCTGGACCGTCTCCACCGCAACGCGCGGGTGCACACACGGCACATGGTGCTGCCCCTGGAGCGCTACGGCGCACTCGACGGCTTCGGGGCGGCCAACGACGTCTTCATCGACGCCGCCGTCGACCTCGGCGGGCGGGCCGTGCGCGGCGCCCTGCGGACGGCGGGACTGCGCCCCGCCGACGTGGACCTGCTGATGTTCACCTCCGTCACCGGCGTGGCCGCCCCCTCCGTCGACGCCCGGCTCGTCGGACGGCTCGGGCTGCGGCCCGACGTGAAGCGCCTGCCCGTCTTCGGCCTGGGCTGCGTCGCCGGCGCGGCCGGGGTGGCCCGGCTGCACGACTACCTGCTCGGCGCCCCCGACCACGTCGCCGTCCTCCTCTCCGTCGAACTCTGCTCCCTCACCTTCCAGAACCGGGACGCGTCCCCCGCCAACCTGGTGGCGACCGCGCTCTTCGGCGACGGCGCGGCGGCCGTCGTCGCCGCCGGTGACCGCCGCACGCCCCGGCCGCGGGCCGGAGCGCCCGAGGTCGTGGCCACCCGCAGCCGCATGTACCCGGACAGCGAAGGCGTCATGGGCTGGAGCATCGGGGACTCCGGTTTCAAGGTCGTCCTCGACCCCGGTGTGCCCGACGTCGTCCGGAGGTACCTCGCCGACGACGTCAGCGGTTTCCTGGAGGAACACGGCCTCAAACCCAAGGACATCGCCCACTGGGTCTGCCACCCCGGCGGCCCCAAGGTCCTCGAAGCCGTCTCCGAGGTGCTCGAACTGCCCGAGGGCGCACTCGACATCACCTGGCGCTCACTCGCCGAGGTGGGGAACCTCTCCTCCTCGTCGGTGCTGCACGTCCTCAGGGACACGCTGGAACAGCGGCGGCCCGAGCCGGGAACGCCCGGGCTGCTGATGGCCATGGGCCCGGGATTCTGCAGCGAACTGGTGTTGCTGCGCTGGTAGGACGGAGAACACGTGATCTGGTACACCGGCCTGGTACTGGCCGTGGCGGTGGAACGCCTCGCCGAACTCGGCGTGGCACTGCGCAACACCCGATGGAGCACGGCCAGAGGAGGAACGGAGAGCGGCCGCGGCCACTATCCCGCGATGGTCGCCCTGCACACCGGCCTGCTGGCCGGATGCCTCGCCGAAGTCCTCCTCACCGGGCGCCCGTTCGTTCCGTGGTTCGGCTGGACCATGGTGGCCGTCGTCGTCTCCGCGCAGGCCCTGCGCTGGTGGTGCGTCGCCACGCTCGGACCCAGGTGGAACACCCGCGTCATCGTCGTCCCCGGCCTGCCCCTGGTCTCCGGCGGGCCGTACCGGTGGCTGCGCCACCCCAACTACGTCGCCGTGGCCGCCGAAGGACTCGCGCTCCCGCTGGTCCACGGCGCCTGGATCACCGCCGCCGTCTTCACCCTGCTCAACACCGCGCTCATGACCGTGCGCATCCGCTGCGAGGAGGCGGCCCTCTCCGGTGCCGCCGCCCCCCGTGCGCCCCGGGCCTCCCGTACGGCGGGCGGGGCGGACGTACGCGCGTGATCGACGTCCTGGTGGCGGGTGGCGGCCCGGCCGGTCTGGCGGCCGCGATCCAGGCCGCGCGCAGAGGCATGGAGACCGTCGTCGTGGAACCGCGCGACCGGCCCGTCGACAAGGCCTGCGGCGAAGGGATCATGCCCAGCGGTGTCGTGGCGCTGCGCGAGCTCGGCGTGCGCGTGTCCGGCGTCGCACTGCGCGGCATCCGCTACACCGACGGCGGGCGCGGCGTCGAGGCCGCCTTCCGCGGCGGTACGGGTCTCGGTGTCCGGCGGACCGCGCTCCACGCCGCCCTGCACGAGCGGGCCGAGGAACTCGGCGTGCGCATCGTCCCAGGGAAGGTGGGGCGGATCGAGCAGGACCATGACGGGGTCACCGCGGTGGGAATGACGGCGCGTTGGCTGATCGCCGCCGACGGCCTGCACTCCCCGGTCCGGCGCGAGCTGGGCCTCGACGTCCCGGTCGGGGCCACGCGGCGCTACGGCCTGCGCCGCCACTACCGCATCCCTCCCTGGACGGACCTGGTGGAGGTGCACTGGTCCCGCACGGGTGAGGCGTACGTGACGCCCGTCGGGGACCGGCTGGTGGGCGTGGCCGTCCTCAGCCGCGACCGCCGCCCCTACGAGGAACAGCTGGCGTCCTTCCCCGGCCTCGCCGCCTCGCTCCGGGGCCTGGAGGCCGGAAGCGTGCGCGGGGCGGGGCCCCTGCGCCGGCGGGCACGGGCCCGGCGGGCCGGGCGCGTCCTGCTGATCGGCGACGCCGCCGGGTACGTCGACGCGCTCACGGGGGAGGGCATCGCCCTGGCGGCCGCCACCGCCTCGGCCGCCGTCGCCTGTCTCGCCGCCGGGCGGCCCGAGGACTACCCCGCGCGGTGGGCGCGGCTGACGCGTCGGCACCGGCTGCTGACCGAGGCGCTCCTGCGCACCGCCGGCCACCCCGCCGCCGCCCGCCTGATCGTCCCGGCGGCCCGCCGCGCACCGGCGCTCTTCCGGGCGGCGGTGCACGCCTTGCAGTAGCCGGCCCGGGCGGCGGTGCACGCCTTGCAGTAGCCGGTCCGGGTGGCGGTGCACGCCGTGCCCGTACGGGCCGGAGCCCGGCGCGGCCTGGGCCGGCGGCGGCGTGGCCTGCGCCGGTGGTACCTCCGCGCGCCTCCACCCGGGGCGCCACCACCGGCACGCCGCCCCCTCCGCCTCCGCCCCGGGCGGCCGGGGTCGCGCCGGGTCGTGACCCGTTCGGCGGCGACGCGGTCCGCCGCCGGTCCGCCGGGAGCGCCCTCGCCCCACCCCGGGCGGCCGCACGACCCACCCCGCGGACGGCGGCCGCACGGTCTTCGGCACCTGCGCGGTTCCGGAGCCGGATCGGTATAAAGGGCGCATGGGAAGCGTCGAACGGTACGAGCTGACATTTCCGGTCTCGGGCGACTCCATCGTGGTCACCCGCACCGACCGCAAGGGGGCCGGCGGGCACTCCGTCTACGCCGATGACACCGGCATCGTGCAGGCCGAGATCAACGACGAGGGAGAGGTGCGCATGGTGGCCAGCGGCGGTCACCAGAGCCACGGCGGACCCGTCCGGGCCGTTCCCCTGCCTTGAAAACCCTGCCGCGATGATCCTCCTCACCTGAGATGATCTCCGGGCGTCCGGGCCCACCTCCGGCCCGGACAACAGGGGAGGATCAAGGTGAAGAGAGTCAACGCGGCAGCGCTGGGACTGGCCGTCGCCGGCAGCCTGCTGCTCGCCACCGCCGCGCCGGCGGCGACGGCCGTGCAGGCGGTCCAGGCCCCCGGCGCGGCGCGGGCCGTGGCCTCGGCCCCCGCGGCATACGCCGGGACCGCGCAGGCGACCGAGCCGTATCCGGACGAGACCCGTGTCATCACCTGGAACGTCTGCGGCGAGGCCGGCAGCCCGCGCGGACAGGAGGGCTACTGCGCCTTCCGCAACGAGCCGGACCGGAAGATGGAACAGGTCGCCCAGCTGGTGGCCGAGCACCAGGCGAACGTGGTGATGCTCCAGGAGGTCTGCGGATACGACGAGACCACGCCCGAGGCCGAGCGCCGCGCCAACTGGGGCAAGAGCCACATGGCGCTCCTGAAGGAACGTCTCGGCGCCGGCTGGTCACTCGCGCACGCGTCCGGCAACCGCGAGTCGGATCTGGACAGCCGCTGCCGGGGCGAGGCCCTCGGCGGCGACCTGGGCGTGCTGCTCGCGGTCAAGGGCACCTTCGCGGGCCCCGTCGAACGGATCGAGACGGTGCCCGCCGAACTCTCGGCGCGCAAGCTGCCGTTGCTGTGCGCCCGGGTCACCGGCCGCACCGACAAGTACTGCACCACGCACCTCATACCGGGCGAGGCGGCCATCGCCAAGCGCCAGTCGGAGACCGTCGCCGCCCACCTCGCGGACGACATCCCCGTCGGGGTGGTGATCGGCGGCGACTTCAACCGCAACGCCGGGTCCGCCGACCTGGCCCCGATCGCGGACCCGCTGGACCGCTGCGTCGACGGCGACCACACCTACCAGTACTGGGCGTCCACCGCCACCGCCCCCAGCCGCCACTGGCTCGACCACCTCTTCACCACGCCGCGCGCCGACGGCGCCCGCTTCGTCTCCTGCGCGGTCGACCAGACCCGCATGGACAGGACCCGGAACACCGGGACCGAGACGACCAATCCGCCCAACGGCTACTCCGACCACGCCCCGGTCATCGCCTACCTGCGGAACGCCCCCGTACCCGGCGACATGACGGGTGACGGCAAGCCCGACCTCCTCGCGGTCGACGCCGCGGGCAAGCTGCGCCTCTACCACGGCAAGGGCACCGGCGCCGTCCCCGGAGCGCACGACATCATCGGCACCGGCGGCTGGGGGAGCGCCTCCGTGACGCACCGCGGCGACTGGACGGGAGACGGCACGGAGGACGTCGTCGCCCGGGTGGGCGGCGAACTGCGCGTCTACGCCAACCGCGGGGACGGCTCCCTCACCGCCCCCGTCACGGTGGCCGGGGGCCTTCCCACGGACGCGAAGGTCGTGAGCCCCGGCGACGTCACGGGCGACGGGCACCCCGACACCCTCCTCTCGTACGACGACCGGCTGTGGCTCTACGCGGGCGTGCGCGGCGCCGCGCCGGCCGTGGCCGCACCCGTGCTCGTCGGGAACAGCGGCTGGGACGTGATGACCCTGACCGCTCCCGGCGACGCCGACCACGACGGCCGTCAGGACCTCCTCGCCCGCAACACGGCCAACGGCGACCTGTGGCTCTACCGGGGCCGCGACGGCGGACGTTTCGAGGACCGCACCCTCTACGGCCACGGCTACGGCGTGGCCAACCGGCCCCTGCTCGCCGGCGCGGCCGACGCCGACGGCAACGGCACCGCCGACCTCTGGACCACGACGAACGAGGGGACCGGCACCCTGATGTTCTACGCCGGTGCCACCGGTTCGTCGGGAGACCCGGTGGACGGGGAGCGTACGACGGTCGGCCTGAGCGGCTGGAACACCATCCGTTCCATCGGCTGACGGTGAGCGCGCAGCCCGCCCGACCCCCGTGGCCGGGCGGGCTTGTCCGGTCAGGCGGCGAGTGCGACCGGCTCGCCCAGGCGTGCGGCGGCCGTCCGCCAGGCCGACGTCACCGCCGCGTGGGCGAGCGCGGTCCGCTCGGGGCCCGCACCGGTCAGCAGTACGGGCGCACCCACGTGGACGTGCAGGCCGGGTCGGCGCAGCGGCGCCGTGAACAGCCCCGCGAGCTGCTTCGGGCCGCTTCCCGAGGTGATGCGACGGGCCCCCGCCTGGCCGAGCGGCACGACGGGCGCCCCGGTGTGCTCGGCGAGCCGGGAAAGGCCGCTCCGGAAGGCCTCGGGAGCCGCCTCGCCCGCGTCCCTGCGGCTCGGGATCCCGCCCTCGCCGTAGATCAGGACGAGGCGCCCCCGCGCGAGCGCCCGCGCCGCCCCGGCGAGCGAGTCGGCGGCCCGGCGGTCCCCGCGGTGGACGGGCACGTACCCTTCCCGGGCCAGCGCGCGGCCGAGCAGCGGGATCCGCCACAGGCCCGCGGTCGCCAGGACGACCGGCTCGACTCCCAGACGCCGCAGCGCCGCCAGGACGACGGCGGGGTCGGCGAGCGAGGTGTGGTTGGCGGCGATGATGCTGCCGGGCGCGAACTCGGCGTCGGCGTCGGTGGTGACCGTCAGACGGCCGACGGCGGGCACCAGGGCGTCGGCGATGCGGCTGAGCATGTGCGGATCTCCCGGACTCGGCGGTGCGACGACCTCCATCGTCGGCGGTGGGCGGCCCGCGGACGTGAGTACCGGTACTCAACCTCAGGGTCCGCCGTACCCAGCGGATCCCGGGCAGGCGCCGGACACCGGAGGACCCCCGGGGATCACTCGAACGGCGTGGTGTCCCCGGCTCCCCGGCGGACGATCTCCACGCCGTCGCCGGAGAAGTCGATGACGGTGGTCGGCTCGGTGCCGCAGTCGCCCGAGTCCAGGACGGCGTCGACCAGGTGGTCCAGCCGTTCCTTGATCTCCCAGCCCTGCGTCAGCGGCTCGGCCTCGTCGGGCAGCAGCAGGGTGCTGGACAGCAGCGGCTCGCCGAGTTCGGCGAGGAGGGCCTGGGTGACGCCGTGGTCGGGGATCCGGACGCCCACGGTCTTCTTCTTCGGGTGCAGCAGCTGGCGCGGCACCTCCTTCGTCGCCGGCAGGATGAAGGTGTAGCTGCCGGGGGTCGCCGCCTTGACCGCACGGAAGACGTTGTTGTCGATGTGCACGTACTGCCCCAGTTGGGCGAAGCTCTCGCACACGAGGGTGAAGTGGTGGCGGTCGTCGAGGTTCCGGATCGTCCTGATGCGGCTGATGCCGTCACGGCTGCCCACCCGGCAGCCCAGCGCGTAGCAGGAGTCCGTCGGATAGGCGACGAGCGCGCCGGAACGGATGCTGTCGGCCACGGTGCCGATGGTGCGCGGCTGCGGATTGTCGGGGTGGACATCGAAGTACTTGGCCATCCGCCGAGTCTACGGGCTGTTCGGGCCTCCCCCGGCGGGCGCACGACGGCGGCTACGCCAGGGGGGTGGGGGCCGGATCCGGTCGCCACCCCCCGCTCTGCGCGTGTCAGCGGTGGCCCAGCCAGCCCGCCGCCGGGAGGAGCCGGCCGTCGTAGCCGAACAGGGCCTGGTTCTCCCAGCCGTTGCCCGAAGCGGGGTCGGCCGGGTCCCAGCCGTTGCCGGGGACGGCGGTCCAGGTGGGCTCCCAGTAGACGACCCCCAGGCCCCGGCCGTTCGGTACGGCCTCGACCACGTTCATGACGTCACGCAGCCACGCCGCCTGTCCCGCGGTGCTCGCCGGGTAGCCGGAGACGAGTTCGGCCGTGGTGTCGATGATGTTCTCGTGGCCGTCGTCGCTGTCGAGGCGGAAGGGGTACGCGGTCTCGACGACCAGGACCGGCTTGCCGTATCGGGCCGAGATGTCGTCGAGGTTGGCCTGCAGACCGGACAGCGGCCCGTGCCAGTAGCCGTAGAACGACAGGGCGATCACGTCGTAGGCGACGCCCTGGGCCGTCGCGTTGTCGAACCACCAGCGGTAGAGGGCGTTGTCGCCGCCGTCTGCCAGATGAAGGGCGACCTGGGTCGAGGCGGAGACCGCCTTGGTGGCGGAGGCGCCGGACTTCAGGAGCCCGGCGAGCCGGCCCCAGTCGTCCGTGGAACCCTCCGGCCACAGCATGCCGGTGTTCGTCTCGTTGCCGATCTGCACCATGTCCGCGGTGGTGCCCTGTGCCTTCAGGGCGCTCAGGACGTCGTACGTGTGCTGGTAGACGTCCGTCTTCAGCTGCGTGTACGAGTGACCCGCCCAGGCGGCCGGTGTGGTCTGCGCGCCGGGGTCCGCCCAGGTGTCGGAGTAGTGGAAGTCGACCAGGAGCTTCATGCCCTGGGCTTTGATCCGCTTCGCCGTCGCCAGGACACGGTCCTTGTCGTTGTATCCGTCGGCGGGGTTCACCCACACCTTGAGGCGGCCGTAGTCGGCCCCCGCCGACCTCAGGATCGTCAGGGCGTCGCCGGGGCTTCCGCCGCTCGTGCGGTAGACGCCGCCGAGGTCCTCGCTCTTGCTCAGGGAGGAGACGTCGACCCCCTTCACGGCGAGCCCGGTCCTCCCGGCGGTGAAGGCCAGATCGTCGACGTTGAGCCAGCGGCCCGCCCCGGCGTCGGAGGCGACACTGACGGTGCACTGGCCGCCGGTCACCTTCACCGAGGTGACCAGCCGTACCCAGGCGCCGTCGGGGGTGGGCGGCAGATCGGTGCGCTGTTCGGCCGAGCCGCAGTTGCGCAGGGCGAGGTAGGCGGAGTTCTGCCCGCCGCTGGAACGCACCCACGCGCTCAGCGTGTAGTCGCCCGCGGCCAGCCCCGTCAGGTGCTGGTAGGTCTCCACCGCGTACGCGGTGGACGACCAGTGCGTGAGGCGGTGGCCGCCACCGCGCCCGCCGGGTTCGGTGAAGGAAGCGGCGTTCCGGCCGGTCGCCGAGTAGGTGGACCAGCCGACCGGGGTGGCGGTGCCGACGCCGCCGGACTCGAATCCGGCGTTGGTGAGTGTGGCGGCGGCCCGCGCCTGGGGAGCCGGCAGCGCGGCGAGGAGCAGGGCCGAGAGGGCGGCGGCGGCAGCGGCTCGCAGCCCGGAGACGCGCCCCGGCCCGCGTGTGCCCGCCGTCCCGGCGCGTGTGGTGCGTGGTGCGATGTCCATGTCGGTGTCCCTTCGACGGTGGAGGGGTGCGGTGGTGCCCGCGCCCGGAGGCGGCACCGTGCTGAGCCGCCGCCCGGCGGGCGGTGTCTACGAGTGAGCCGAAGGGGCGCGCGGGTGCCGGGAGGGAGAACGCGCGGAGGGTCGCGAGGATCGAGCGACCCGAGCACGACCGACCGTCGACGCACGCTGAGAGCGCCCCGGAGGAGAACCGGGCCTCACATCATGGGTCAGGTGTCCAGCCGTACGACGCGGACCGCGCCCGCGGGCACCACGAGGTGGCCGTCGGCCCGCTCCCCGTCGAGGAGTTCGGTGCCGGGGCCGTCGAGGGGCACCTTGGCGTCCTGCGCGGTGTGGTTGAGCGCGAAGAGGAAGTCGCCGCCCTCCCCGGAGCGGCGCACCACCTCGACGTCGCGGGGGAGCGCGTCCCGCGGGTCGACGCCGGCGTCCCGACAGGCGGCGCGGAGCACGGAGTCCAGCGCGTCGGCGGTGAGCCGGGTGGACACGTACCAGGCCGTGCCCAGGCCGAGCCGGTGGCGCGTGACGGCGGGGCCTCCGGCCGCCGGACCGTCGGCGTACGTCCAGACGGTCTCCGCTCCGCGCGGCACGACGAACTCCGTCCACACGTCGGCGGGCAGCGAGGCACCGTCGGGACCGGTGATCCGCACGCCCTCGCCCGCGCCGAGCGGCGACCACTCCTCGACGGTCAGACCGAGGACGTCGCGCAGCGCGCCCGGGTAGGCCCCCGGGTGCACCGCGTCGTGTTCGTCGACGATCCCGGAGAAGTACGAGACGACGAGCGTGCCGCCGTTCTCGACGTACGACCGCAGGTCGCGCCCGGCGGCCTCGGTGGCGAGGTAGAGCGCGGGGACGACCACCAGGGGATAGGCCGAGAGGTCGGCCTGCGGGTGGGCGAAGTCGACGGTCAGATGCAGGTCGTACAGGCTTTCGTAGAAGCTGTCGGCGCGTTCGCGCGCGTCGTGGTCCTCGCTCGGGCGCCACTCCAGGTTCTGCGCCCACCACGACTGCCAGTCCCACAGCACGCAGACGTCGGGGACGGTCCGCGTCCCGCGCAGCTCCGCCAGTGCGCCGAGGTCCGCGCCGAGCTCCACGACCTCGCGCCAGACCCGGGAGTCCGTCCCGGCGTGCGGCACCATCGAGGAGTGGAACTTCTCGGCCCCGCGCCGGGACTGGCGCCACTGGAAGAACATGGCGCCCTCGGAGCCGCGGGCGACGTGGGCGAGGGAGTTGCGGGCCATCTCGCCCGGGCGCTTGGCCGGGTTGCGGGGCTGCCAGTTGACACCGGACGTGGAGTGCTCGAGCAGCAGCCAGGGGGCGCCGCCCGCCACGGAACGAGTGAGGTCGGCGGCCATCGCCAGGTTGACGTGGGTGCGGCGGCCGTCGGTGATCAGGTAGTGGTCGTTGGTGACGACGTCGACCTCGCGGCCCCAGGTCCAGTAGTCGAGGGAGTCGCACTGGCTGAGCGCGGTCATGAAGTTGGTGGTGACCGGGATGCCGGGGGACAGGCGGTGGAGGATGTCGCGCTCGCGGCGGAAGTTCTCGCGCAGGGTGGCGTCGGCGAAGCGCCGGTAGTCGAGCTGCTGGGCGGGGTTGCCGACGGTGGGGGTCAGACGGGGCGGGTCGATCTCCTCGTACGAGGCGTAGCGCTGGCCCCAGAAGGCCGTGCCCCAGGCGTCGTTGACCGCCTCGACCGAGCCGTGGGCGGTGTCGAGCCAGCGGCGGAACCGGACGGCGCAGGTGTCGCAGTAGCAGGCGCTGACCGGGACGCCGTACTCGTTGTGCACGTGCCAGAGGGCGAGGGCGGGGTGGGTGCCGTAGCGCCGGGCCAGCTCGGTGGTGATCCGCGCGGAGGCCTCGTGGTACGCCGGGGAGCTGTGGCAGATCGCTCCGCGTGAGCCGAAGGAGTACCGCACGCCCTCACGGGTGACCGGCAGCGCTTCGGGGTGGGCGCGGTAGAACCACGCGGGCGGCGCCACCGTCGGGGTGCCGAGGTCGACGCGGATGTCGTGGGCGTGGAGCAGGTCGAGCAGCCGGTCGAGCCAGCCGAAGTCGTAGGCGCCGGGTTCCGGTTCGAGCAGCGCCCAGGAGAAGATCCCGACGCTCACCATCGTGACGCCGGCCTCGCCCATCAGCCGGACGTCCTCCTGCCAGACGCTTTCGGGCCACTGCTCGGGGTTGTAGTCCCCGCCGAAGGCGAGCCGGCGCGGGCCGTGGGCAGTGGTCTCCGGCATGAAAGCTCTCCTGGTACCTCGGGGACGTCGGGTGATCCCGACGTCGTGAACAGCTCATCTGCGGACGCTCTCTGGGAACGTGCACAGACACCGTCGTGAGCAAGCAACGCAACATAACCGCACAGGAACAACCATTGACAAGTGTCCGGAGCGTTTCTCTACTGTGAACGCTCACAGATGCATGGCAGGTTCCTTCCACCGAGGGAGGACCGCTCGTCAGGGGAGGGGCTCCATGCCCATCGTTTCGCGCCACCGTGTTGTCGCCCTCGTCACCGCCGCCGCCCTCGGCGCGGCCACGCTCACCGCCTGCGGCTCGTCCCAGGACGGCGAGCAGGAAGATTCCGGTCCCGTCTCGCTCACTTACTGGGCCTGGGCGCCGAACATGGACAAGGTGGCCGCGCTCTGGAACAGGAAGCACCCGGACATCAAGGTCACCGTGCAGAAGCAGGCCTCCGGCGACGACCTGGTGACGAAGATCATCACGGCGTCCAAGGCGCACCAGGCACCCGACCTCGTCCAGGCGGAGTTCCAGGCCCTGCCCACGCTCGTCAGCAACGACGCGCTCGCCGACATCTCCCAGGAGGTCGGGGAGGCCAAGGACTTCTTCGCCCCCGGCCTCTGGCAGCAGACCACGCTCGGCGGCGACGCGGTCTACGCCGTGCCGCAGGACTCCGGGCCGATGATGTTCTACTACCGCACCGACCTCTTCCGGCAGTACGGCCTGAAGGTCCCCGCCACCTGGGACGAGTTCGCGGCCACCGCGCGGGCGCTCAAGGCGAAGGCCCCCGACAAGGCGCTGACCACGTTCTCCTCCAACGACTCCGGCCTCTTCGCCGGCCTCGCCCAGCAGGCGGGCGCCCGGTGGTGGACCACCGAGGGCGACACGTGGAAGGTCGGCATCGACGACCCGGCCACCCGCAAGGTCGCGGACTTCTGGGGCGGACTCGTCGAGGAGGGCGCCATCGACAACCAGCCGATGTACACCCCCGCCTGGAACAAGGCCCTCAACACCGGACAGCAGATCGGCTGGGTCAGCGCCGTCTGGGCCCCCGGCACCCTGACCACCGCTGCCCCCGACACCAAGGGCAAGTGGGCCGTGGCCCCCCTGCCCCAGTGGGACACGGCCAAGCCCGCCACGGGCAGTTGGGGCGGCTCCACCACCGCCGTCACCAGCGACTCCCCGCACAAGGCGGCCGCCGCGCGGTTCGCCACCTGGCTCAACACCGACCCCGAGGCGCTCGCCGCCCTGGTGAAGGAAGCCGGCGTCTACCCCGCCGCCACCGCCGCCCAGACCGGAGGCGCGCTCGCCGAGGCCCCCGAGTTCTTCGCCACCCAGCCCGACTTCTACCGTCAGGCCGCCGCGATCGCCAAGACGACCGCGCCCGCCGCCTGGGGGCCCAACGTGAACGTCGCCTACACCTTCTTCAAGGACGAGTTCGGCAAGGCGGCCAAGGCGAAGAGCAAGGCCGGCTTCGCCTCCGCCCTGTCCGCGCTCCAGACCGCCACCGTCGCGGACCTCCGCAAGCAGGGATTCGAGGTCGCCCCGTGACCCGGCCCCCCACGGGCGCGCGTCCGTCGTCCAGGGCCACCGCGGCTCCGGACGGCCGGCCGTCACCCCCCGCCGAAGAGGCGCCGGCCGCCCGGCCGTCGCCCCGCGCCACCCCCGGCCCCGTGCGGAGCGCCCCCTATGTCTTCCTCCTCCCGGCCGCCGTCCTCTTCGTCCTCTTCTTCGCCCTGCCCATCGGCTACGCGATCTGGCTCAGCCTCCACAAGATCGAGGTGAAGGGGCTGGGCCTCGGCAAGGGATCCAGGAACGAGGTCTGGGCCGGGCTCGAGAACTACACCGCCGCCCTCACCGACTCCGAACTCGCGCACAGCGCCCTGCGGATCCTGGGGTACGGCGCGATCGTCGTCCCCGTCATGCTCGGCCTGGCACTGCTGTTCGCCCTGCTGCTCGACACCGAACGGGTACGGGCCCGCTCCTTCGCGCGCCTCGCGATCTTCCTGCCGTACGCCATCCCCGGTGTCATCGCCGCCCTTCTGTGGGGATTCCTCTACCTGCCGGACGTCAGCCCGTTCTTCCCCGTCCTCGACGCCCTCGGACTGCCCCGGCCCGACCTGATGGACGGCGGTCCGCTCTACGCGGCCATGGCGAACATCGCCGTGTGGGGCGGTACCGGATTCAACATGATCGTCATCTACACCTCGCTGCGGTCCATCCCCGCCGAGGTCCACGAGGCGGCCCGGCTCGACGGCTGCTCACAGCTGCAGATCGCCCTGCGCGTCAAGATCCCGATGGTGGCTCCCTCGCTGGTCCTGACCTTCTTCTTCTCGATCATCGCCACCCTCCAGGTCTTCAACGAACCCACCACCCTCCAGCCCCTCACCAACGGGATCCCCACCACCTGGAGCCCCCTGATGAAGGTCTACAACGACGCCTTCGTCGGCGGGAACATCCACGCCGCCTCGGCCACCGCCGTGGTCCTCGCCCTGGCGACCTTCCTGCTCTCCTTCGGCCTGCTCAGGGCCTCCGACCGCCGCACGCAGCAAGGAGCAACCCGATGACCGGGCTCGCCTCCCCGCCCCTGACCCGCAACGCGCCCCCGGCCGCCGGTACCAGCCCCGGCACCGCGCAGGGTGCGCCGCGGCCCCGCCGGGTCGCCCTTCTGCCGACCGCCGCCCTCGTCCTCGGCGCCCTCTACTGTCTGCTGCCCGTCGCGTGGGTCCTGGTGGCCTCCACCAAGTCCGGCGCCGACCTCTTCTCCACCTTCACCTTCCTCCCCGGCGGAGGCTTCGGCGACAACCTCTCCGACCTCGACGCGTACCGCGACGGCATCTACTGGCGCTGGATGGGCAACTCCCTGCTCTACGCCGGACTCGGCGCCGTCCTCTCCACGGCGGTCTCCGCCCTCGCCGGCTACGCCCTGGCCGTCTACCGCTTCCGCGGCAGGGAGACCTTCTTCAACGTGATCCTCACGGGCGTGCTCATGCCCCCGGTGATCCTCGCCATCCCGCAGTACCTGCTCATGGCCCATGCGGGCCTGACGGACACCTACCTCTCCGTCCTGCTGCCCCTCGTCCTCTCCCCGTACGGGGTCTACCTCGGCCGGATCTACGCCGAGGCCGCCATCCCCATGGAGCTCGTCGAGGCGGGCCGGATGGACGGCGCGGGGGAGTGGCGGATCTTCGTGCGGATCGCCGCCCCGATGATGTCCCCCGGACTCGTGACGATCTTCCTCTTCCAGTTCGTCGCGATCTGGAACAACTTCCTGCTGCCGTACATCATGCTCGGCGACGACGAGAAGTTCCCCATGACGGTCGGCCTGTTCACCCTCCTCAAGCAGGGTGCGAGCCAGGCCTCGCTCTACACGCTGGTGATCATCGGCGCGCTCCTCGCGATCCTGCCGCTCATCGCCCTGTTCCTCGTGATCCAACGCTTCTGGAGCCTCGACCTGCTGTCGGGCGCCGTAAAGTCCTGACAGCAGGGGAACGAGGGGAAGAGACATGAGCACAGCAGCGAGCAGGCGTCGCCCCGCGACCATCCACGACGTGGCGCGCGAGGCCGGAGTGTCGCGCGGAACCGTCTCGCGCGTCCTCAACGGCGGGCACTACGTCAGCCCCACGGCGAAGGCGGCCGTCGACGCCGCGATCCGCAGGACGGGGTACGTCGTCAACCGGCACGCCCGCTCGCTCATCACCGGCAAGTCCGACTCCGTCGCCTTCCTCCTGACCGAGCCCCAGGAACGCTTCTTCGAGGACCCCAACTTCAACGTGCTGCTCCGCGCCTGCACCCAGGCGCTCGCCGCCCGGGACATCCCGCTGCTGCTCATGATCGCCGGGACCGAGGACGAACGGCGGCGCAACCTCCGCTACATCGAGGCCGGTCACGTCGACGGGGTGCTCCTGGTCTCCAGCCACTCGGGCGACCCCGTGGTGGCACGCCTGCACGAGGCCGGCGTGCCCGTCGTCGCCTGCGGCAAGCCGCTCGGCCAGACCGCCAAGGTCGGCTACGTCGCCGCCGACGACCGCGACGGGGCACGGGACATGGTGCGCCACCTCTATGCCTCGGGCCGCCGCCGGATAGCCACCGTCGCCGGCCCGCCGGACACGCCGGGCGGCGTCGAGCGGCTCACGGGCTACCGCGAGACGATGACCGAGTGCGGACTGCCCGTCGACGAGTCCCTGATCGTGACCGGCGACTACAGCCGGGCGAGCGGGGAGGCGGCCGCCGCCCTCCTCCTGGAGCGCGCGCCCGACGTGGACGCGGTGTTCGTGGCATCCGACCTGATGGCCCAAGGCGTGCTCGACACCCTGGCCCGCGCCGGGCGCCGGGTGCCCGACGACATCGCGGTGGGCGGCTTCGACGACTCGCCGGCCGCGCTGGCCTCCCGCCCCACGCTCACCACGATCCGTCAGCCCTGGGACCGGATCAGCACCGAGATGGTGCGGACGCTGATGGCCCGGATCGGCGGCGAGGATCCGGCCGCCGTCATTCTCCCCACCGAGCTGGTCCGCCGGGAATCGGCCTGACCCGTCGGCTTGGCGTGCGCGGATGTCCCGCGAGGGCCGCGTGACGGGTGGGTTTCGGTGGCCGGCCCGGGGGCGGGGGTGCTGCCCGGGCCGGCCGGCCGGCCCGGGTGGCGAGGGTGCCGCCGGGCCGGCGGCACGACGGCGAGGGTGCCGTCGGAACCGCCATGGCCCACGGCGGCGAGGGTGCCGTCCTGGGCCGGTCGCGGGCCCAGGTGACAGGGGGATGTCGTCCTGGTGTACCCGCTGCGGCCGGTACCGAGGACGCTACGCAATGGCGATTGTCGACACCGGCCGCGGTCCTACCCGTCCCGTCCGTGGAGAGGGGGGTGAGATCCGTGGGTCAGAGTCTCGCGTCCCGGGGGCCGCGCTTTCCAGGGAGCACAGGTGCAGATAATGGGTTCTCCCGACCGACGCCGCCCCGTCGGCGACGTCCGAGCGAGCGAAGGTGTGTCACGTGCGAGTCGCAAGTGTCCGCGGGCCTTTGAAACAGCTTCTCCTGGAGCGCCGGGCCGCGGTCGATCCGGTGTCGGCGGGCTTCCCGCCCCGGATACCCGGGCCAGGACGCCGGGCGGCGGGCCTGAGCCAGGAGCAGATGGACGAGCTGCTGCAACGCGCCCCCGGCACGTACAACCGGTTCGAGAACGGGCAACTCGCGAACCCCAGCAGTGAGTTCCTCACCTCCGTGGCCAAGGTGCTCCGACTGAACGAACAGGAGTGGACGTTCCTCTGGCGGCTGGCGCGCCGCGAGAACCCTCCCTTCACCCTGCACCGGGATTCGGGCATGTCCGTACCCGGCGTGTGGCAGCGGGTCGTCGACCAGATCACCGGCGCCCTGGCCTACATCAACGACGCCGAGTGGAACGTCCTCGCCCACAACGAGGAGTACCGCCATCTCTTCCCCGGCGGCAGGCCGCCCGCCAACACGATGCGCTGGATGCTGCTCGAACCCCAGGCCCGCGAAGAGGTCCTCCTCGACTGGGCGACCCGCTGGGCGCCCCTCGTCATGCCCCAGCTGCGCCACGCCGTGGAGATGCGGCCGCACAACCCGGCGCTCGCCCGGCTGGAGGCCGAGGTGCTGCGGGACCCGGTCGCCGGGCCCCTCTACCGCGAGACCGCGACCGCCCCCGTCCCGTATCCCGACGGCTCCGAACGGCCCATCAACCACGCGGTGCACGGACCCGGCTGGGTCACCACCTGTGTCGCCGAGCCCGTCACCTCGCCCGGCGCCCGCGTCATGCTCCTGCTCTACACCCCCGGCGCGTCGCTGGCCGAACGCCATCCCGTCCTCACCGCCCCCCTGCGGTCCTGACTCCCGGACGTAGGGGAAACGGGCGAAGTCTCCTCGCTTACCGTTCCGTTACGTCCGTCCGTCCCACCCAGGGGAGTCAGCCTTGACGTATCTCGCCCGTCCCGCCATCGCCCTGCCCGAGCACGTCGTCACGACCGACGAGTTGTGCGACGACATCCGCCGCGCGCACCCCGGACTGCCGCGGCTCGACGCGTTCCTGCGGATCGCCCGCGCGACGACCGTCGAGACCCGGCGGTTCACCCGCCCCCTGTCCGCGCCCACCGTGTCCGGTGACGCTCCCGTGGCGGAACGCAACCGCGCCGCCTACGAGGACGCGCTCCGGCTCGCGGTCGAGGCGGGACGCCGGGCCCTGGCCCACGCCGGGCTGGAGCCCGGTGACGTCGACTGCGTCATCACCAGCCACACCACCTCCTGGACCGTGCCGTCCCTCGACGTCCACCTGATCCACGCACTGGGCCTGAGACCCGACATACGCCGCATCCCCCTGGCCACCCTGGGCTGCGCGGGCGGGGCGCAGTCCCTGGTCTACGCCCACCGGGACATCGCCGCCCACCCCGGCGCCCACGTCCTGGTCGTCGTGGCCGAATGCCTGTCCACGGCCACGTACAACCACGCGGACACCAGCCGCGAATCGATGATCTACAAGGCGCTGTTCGGGGACGGGGCCGCCGCGGTGGTCGCCTCCGGCGTCCCGCGCCGGCCGGGCCCGCACGTCCTGCTGGACGACACCTTCGAGTACGTCCTGCCCGACAGCGTCGACCGCTACCGCGGCCGCCTGTCCGGAGCGGGCCTCGCCTTCGACTCCACCCCGGCGGCCACCCGGGCTCTGAACGACTGCCTTCCCGCGATCACGAAGTGGCTCGGCGGCCGCCGTCTCGACTTCGCCGTCGTGCACCCCGGCGGGCCGCGGATCCTCACCGACGCGGCCCACGGACTCGGACTCGATCCCGACCCGGCAGACGGCGACCTGACATATTCGTGGGCCAGTCTCGCCGCGTGCGGAAATCTCGGCGGGGCCGCCGTACTCGACGTGCTGGCCCGGACGTTCGACGCCCCGCCCGCTCACGAGGCCGAGGGCATCCTCATCGGCTTCGGCCCCGGCTTCACCCTGGCGGCCGCGCACGGCCGTTTCATCGATCCCCCTCGCTGAGGTGCGGGAGGAGGCGGTCGGGAGTCAGGGGCAGGTCCCGCAGCCGTACCCCCACCGCGTGGTGGACGGCGTTGGCGACGGCCGCGGCGGTGCCGACGATGCCGATCTCCCCGATCCCCTTGCTTCCCATCGGATTGAGGTGCGGATCGTCCTCCTCCAGCCAGTGCGCCTCGATCGCGGGCACGTCCGCGCAGGACGGCACGTGGTAGGCGGCCAGGTCGCGCTCCGTGAAGCCGCCGAAGGCCGCGTCGGGGGAACTCGTCTCCGTCAGGGCCATCCCGATGCCCATGGTCATCCCGCCGATGAACTGGGAACGCGCGGTACGGGGGTTGAGGATGCGGCCGGCGGCGTAGACCCCGAGGAGGCGGCGCACCCGGACCTCGCCGGTCACGGTGTCGACCTGGACCTCCGCGAAGTGGGCGCCGAACGCGTGCCGGGCGTAGGGGGATTCGCGCCCGGCCTCCTCCTCGGTGTCGGCCGTCGCGGACAGGCCGTCGACCGGGGGCTTCCCGGAGTGCGCGCGCAGCTTCCCGGCGAGGGCGGTGCACGCCTTGTGCACCGCCCATCCCCAGGAGGCCGTGCCCGAGGAGCCGCCGGCGAGCGGGGCGTCGGGCAGTCCGCTGCTGCCGATGTCGACGCGAACCGACTCGACGGGCGCCTGGAGGACCTCGGCGGCGATCTGCGCGAGCACGGTGCGCGCACCCGTGCCGATGTCGGTGGCGTTGAGCCGGACGGTGTACGTGCCGTCCGGGGAGGCGTGCGCGGACGCGGTGGAGGGGCTGACGAGCACCGGATAGGTGGCGGCGGCCACGCCGGTGCCCAGGAGCAGGTCCCCTTCACGGCGCACCCCGGGCCGCGGGTCGCGCCCCTCCCAGCCGAAGCGCCGGGCTCCTTCGCGCAGACACTCCACGAGGTGCCTGCTGCTGAACGGCCGTCCGCTGTCGGGCTCGGTGTCCGGTTCGTTGCGGACGCGCAGTTCCACCGGGTCGATGCCGGTGGCGACGGCGAGTTCGTCCATCGCCGACTCCAGGGCGTACATGCCGGACGCCTCGCCGGGAGCCCGCATCCACGACGGCGTCGGCACGTCCAGCGCCACCACCCGGTGGACGGTGCGGCCGGCCGGCGAGGTGTACATGGTGCGGGCGGGGACGGCGGCCTGCTCCACGAACTCCTTCACCGTCGACGTCTGCGTGACGACCTCGTGCGCGAGCGCCGTGATGACGCCGTCACCGCCCGCGCCGAGCCGTACGCGCTGCACGGTGGGCGCGCGGTGGCCCACGACGGCGGGGAGGTCACGGCGGGGAAGGGCGAGCTTGACCGGGAGCCCGGTGTGGCGGGCCGCCATCGCCGCGAGCACCACGTGGGGGCGGGGTGTGCCCTTGCTGCCGAACCCGCCGCCCACGTGCTCGGACAGGACGGTGACCGACTCCGGGGGCAGGGCGAAGAGGCCCGCCAGGGTGTCCCGTACCGTCGTCGAGCCCTGGCTCGAGTCGTACACGGTCAGCCGGCCGTCGTCCCACCACGCCGTGGCGGCGTGCGGTTCCATCGGATGGTTGTGGAGCGCCGTCATGGTGTACGTCGCGTCGACCCGGACCTCGGCGGCGGCGAAGGCCGCGTCGAAGTCGCCGCGTTCGCGCACCGCCGGGTGGCCGCCGTTCGCCTCCTCCGGGGTGTAGATGCGGGGATGGTCGGCGGTCAGGCGCACCTCGTGCTCGTCGGCCTCGTACTCCACGCGCAGCGCCTCGGCGGCGGCGCGGGCGTTCTCCGGGGAGTCGGCCACGACGAGGGCGACGTACCAGCCGCGGTGCGGGACGCGCTCGTCCTGGAGCACGGCGAGCGTGGGGTCGTCGGGGGTGCCCAGCCGGGGCGCGTTCGCGTGGCTGAGGACCGCGTGCACGCCGGGCAGGGCCAGGGCGGCGTCGCTGTGGACGGCGGTGACCCGGCCGCACGCGACGGCGGCGGGCACGGGCCAGGCGTACGCGCAACCGGGCGGGGTGTGCTCGGCGGCGTACCGCGCCGCACCCGTCACCTTCAGGCGGGCCTCGCGGCGCACCACGTCGCCGCCCGTGGCCGTCGCGGTCCCGCGGGCTCCGGCCGTCACGTCCTGCGGGGAGGTGACGGACGGCGGGGAGAGTCGGTCGTTCATGCCGGGTTCCTGTCTCCTTCGGCGCGGGAGGCGAGGTCGCTCAGGACGCTGACGGCGAGGTTCCGCGCCAGTGTCACCTTGAAGCCGTTGTCGCGCAGCGGCCGCGCCGTGGCCAGTTCGGCGTCGGCCGCCCGGGCGTACGTCGCGGCGGTGGCCGGAGCCCCGCGCAGCACGTCCTCGGCGGCGCGGGCACGCCACGGCCGGTGGGCGAGACCGCCGAAGGCGAGCGTGGCGTCCTCGACGACACCGTCCTCGACGCGGACGACGGCGGCGACGGAGGCGAGCGCGAACGCGTACGAGGCGCGGTCACGGGCCTTGCGGTAGGCGCTGCGCACGCCGGCCGGGAGGGGCGGCAGGCCGACGCCCGTGATCAGTTCCCCCGGGCGGATGACGGTGTCCTGGTCGGGCCGGTCGCCGGGCAGCCGGTGGAAGTCCGTCACCGGGACCGCGCGCTCGCCGTCCACGCCGCGCAGATGGACCACGGCGTCGAGGGCGGCCAGCGCGACGGCCATGTCCGAGGGATGGGTGGCGACGCAGTGTTCCGAGTGGCCGAGGACCGCGAGATCGCGATGGGCTCCGTCGCGGGCGGGACAGCCCGTGCCCGGCTCCCGCTTGTTGCAGGGCTTGGACGTGTCCTGGAAGTAGGGGCAGCGGGTTCGCTGGAGCAGGTTCCCGCCGGTGGTCGCGGTGTTGCGCAACTGTCCCGACGCCCCGGACAGCAGCGCCTGGGAGAGCGCGGTGTACCGCGTGCGGACCAGTGGATGCGCGGCCAGGTCGCTGTTGCGCACGGTCGCCCCGACGCGGAGCCCACCGTCGGGGGTCTCCTCGACCGCGTCCAGCGGGAGCCGGCTGACGTCGATGAGGACCTCAGGGGCGGCGACGCCCAGCTTCATCAGGTCCACGAGATTGGTCCCGCCGCCCAGGAACTGGGCTTCCGGGTGGGCGTCGAACGCGTCGAGCGCCTCCTCGGCCGTGCCGGCGCGGAGGTAGGAGAAGGACCTCATGGCGTCGCGGCCTCCTCGATCGCGTCGACGATGTGCGGATAGGCACCGCAGCGGCAGAGGTTGCCGCTCATGCGCTCCCGGATCTCGTCGGCGCCGAGCGGTGCGGGGCCGTCCGGGGGAGTCACCACGGAGGGGTGTCCCTCGGCGGCCTCGCCGAGCATGCCGACGGCCGAACAGATCTGTCCCGGTGTGCAGTACCCGCACTGCAGGGCGTCCCGGGCCACGAACGCCTCCTGGACCGGGTGGAGACGGCCGTCCTCGGCGAGTCCCTCCACCGTGGTGATGTCGGCGCCCTCGCAGGCCACGGCGAACAGCAGACAGCTGTTGACCCGCCGCCCGTCCACGAGGACCGTGCACGCGCCGCACTGCCCGTGGTCGCAGCCCTTCTTGGCGCCGACGAGGTCCAGGCGCTCCCGCAGGGCGTCCAGCAGGGTGGTGCGGTTGTCCAGGCGCAGCGTCCGCGGCGAACCGTTGACCTTCAGGGTGACGTCGGAGGTCCCGCTCCCCGCCGGGGCGGACCGGGTGGGGCTAGCCATGGGTGACGCCCGGGTCGGCGAGGGAACGGCGCCGGTCCGTGACCCGGCGCGGGCCGGGGCAGCGGTCCCGTCCGTCGGCCCCGAGGGGGCGGCGGACGTTCTTCGCGGACAGCTCTTCGACCGTCGTGCGGTCCTCGCGCAGCAGCACGATCCCATCCATGTGCAGGCCTCGCCCTTCTGTCATGGTGTGTAGTCATATGCCCCGGGATGGGTGTTCCCCCGGAGCGGCGCTCGTATGTCCGTCCGTCAGTCGACGCGGATCGCCAGCAGGCACGCGTCGTCGTCGTGCCCCGACCGGGCGTGATCCTCCACCAGCCGGTCGATCGTCTGCTGCGGCGTCAGCCCCGCCGCCTCGCCCACCGTGGTCACGAGCCGCTCGATGCCCTCGGTGATGTCCTCGCCGCGCCGCTCGACCATGCCGTCCGTGTACATCAGCAGCAGATCGCCCCGTTGCAGGGGGTACGCCGACGTCTCGTACGCGTACCCCGGCAACGCCCCCAGGAGCGGGCCGCGTTGCTCGGTGGTGAGCGCGAAGGCCCGTCCCTCGCGGCGCACCACGGGCGCCGGATGCCCCGCGTCGGCCCAGTGGAGGACCCGGTCGGCGTCGATGTGCCCGGCGATCGCCGTGGCCGTCTGCCCCGAGGGGTCGCTGCACACCAGTTCGTTCAGCCAGGTCATGATCTCCCCGGCCGGCGCGCCGGTCTGGGCCAGACCCGCCAGCGCGTGGCGCTGCTGGGCCATCCGGGCCACCGCGTCCAGCCCGTGCCCGCAGGCGTCGCCCATCGCGACCAGCACCCGTCCGTCGGGAAGCAGACGGCACTTGTACCAGTCGCCGCCGACGGCCGAGTCGGGCTCCGCGGGCTGGTACGCGGCCGCCACCGTCAGGCCCACCGCGGCCAGCTGCTCGGAGTGCGTCGGCAGCAGCGCCTCGCGGAGCATCCCCGCGACCTGGCGTTCGGCCTCCGCCTGCTGGCGCAGCCGCTCCGTCTCCCGTTCCGTCTCCACCAGGCGGCGCCGGCTGCGCATCTGCGGCGTGAGGTCGCGGGCGACGAGGTGCACGGCCCACGGACGCCCGTCCGTGCCGGCGACCGGGCGCCCGAGCAGATCGAGGGTGCGCACCTCGCCGAAGACCAGGAACCGGATCCGGGTCCACGCCGGTTCCTCCCCCGCGAGGACCGCCGTGATGAACTCCGCGAACGCCGTGGTGTCCGCGGGCAGCAGCGCGTCGCACAGCTCCTCCAGCGACCACGGCATGTTCAGGTCCGTCCGGAAGATCCGGCTCAGACCCTCCGACCAGGTCACCTTGCCCGACAGCAGGTCCCAGTGGCCCCAGCCCATCGAAGCGAGGTGCTGGGCGTCCACGGTCAGCAGCTCCGCCTGGCTGCGGACCGGACGCCAGGTGGCGACCAGCTGTCCGCCGCAGGCGGCGGCGCAGTAGAGCAGCTGGGCGCGGTGGAGGCGGCCCAGCCGTTCCTCCGTGTAGTCCACGACGACGCTCTCCATCGGGCGCCCGGTGGTCAGCGTCTCGGTGAGTGCCGAGAGGAGGCCGCTCGCGGCCGCCCCGGGCCGGGCCTCCATGAACCGCTGTCCCACCTGGTGGGCCGGCGCCTCCAGCCACTCCGCGGACCGGATGTGATTGCCCGCCCGGATGACGAAGTCGGCGACTCCGCCGTTGTCGTCGCGCAGCGGGGTGAGCAGCGCGGCCGACGCGGGGATCGCCGGCAGGGTGGCGCAGATGCACGACCAGGGGTCGTGCTCCTTCCCGTCCGGGCCGGCGTCCTCGCCCTCCTCCGTGCCGCACACGCAGGAGGTGGACAGCGCCGCCTCGTGCCGCCGCGGCAGGAGCGCGGTGCTCTGGAGGGGCGAGACGCGGTCCTGGGCGAGGGGCGGCGGCTGCCGGGTCCCGGTCTTGCGCCGGACGTCGGCGCGCAGGGCGGAGATCTCGCGCCCGATGACGGCCTTGAGCTCGCTCACGTCGTCGGGGAGGGGAAGGTTCATGGCGCACCTCGGGGGCCGTGGAGGGTGGGGCGACGTCCACTGACGGCGTCGGGCCCCCGGTCCCGTGTCGTGCCGGTCCCGCCGTGACGGCGGGCCGGTCCGGTGAGCGTGACGGGCGGGATCCGCCGGCCGGGGCCGGCGGGTTCCCGCCCGTCGTGCACGTCAGCCGTGCCGCATGTCGTCCGGGTCGACCGGGAGGCTGGAGCCGGGCCCCGGCATGGGGCGTCCGGGTCCGGGACCGCCGGGTACGCCCATGGTGCCGGTTCCGCTGCTGGTACCGCCGGGAAGGCCGGTGCCGCCGGCGGTGTCGCTCTGGCCGGGGGTGATGCGGCCGCGCCAGCCGCCGCTCTCCCGCCCGCGCTCCTCGATGAAGCCCTTGAAGCGCTTCAGGTCGCCCTTGACCCGGCGGTCGAGGATCCCCAGCGCGTCACCCGCCTTCTCCGCCACGCCCTCCGGCTCGAAGTCCATGGCCAGGCTGACCCGGGTGTGCGACTCGTCCAGGGACTGGAAGGTCACCACGCCCTTCTGCCGGCTGTCGCCCCCCACCGTCCGCCACGAGACCCGCTCGTCCGGCAGCTGGTCCACGATCTCCGTGTCGAACTCCCGGCGCACGCCCGCCACCTTCGTCTTCCAGTGACAGTGGCGGTCGTCCACCTGGCGGACGTCCTCCACCCCCTCCATGAAGCTGGGGAACTCCTCGAACTGCGTCCACTGGTTGTACACGTGCCGGACCGGCACGTCCACGTCGATCGATTCCTTCACCATGCTCACGAGAACGCCTCCTCCATTCGTCTGCGAAAGACCGGGCACCCGAGATCGAGACCGCATATGCGCAAGCCTGACAAACGCGGGCAAAATGCGCCTGCCCGTGGATCAGGAGTTCAACCCCCGCCGGGTGGGGGCGCGGCCGTCCGCCTCACCCCTCCCCCGGCGGTTCCCGCCGCTCCAAGGGCTTCAGGGCGGGTCCCTGGAGGACCTCACCGTCGACGTCGAAACGGGAGCCGTGGCAGGGGCACTCCCAGGTCCGTTCGGCGGAGTTGAAGGCCACCAGGCACCCCATGTGCGTACAGACCGCGGAGACGGCGTGCACGGCGCCTCCTTCCTCGCGGTACACGGCACACGGATGTCCTCCGTCCCGCACCACCTCTCCCGTGCCGGGCCGTACGTGGGCCACCGTGCGCCGGGCACCCGGGCCGAGCGTGTCCAGCCGGTCCTTCACGAAGTGCTTGCCGGCGTCCCACTGGGCCTTCAGCAGGGACGGCGCCGAGCGGGCCACGGAGGCGGGGCGGCGGGGGTCGTACAGCTCCGCCCACTCCGGCTCCGCCGGGCGGTCCCCGAGGAGCGAGCCGAGCAGCATGCCGGCCAGGACGCCGCCGGCCATGCCCCAGCCGCCGAAGCCGGTCACGACGTACACATGGCCGTCGTCGCCGTGGTGCAGCGGCCCGATGAGCGGGACCGTGTCGGTCGGCGCGTTGTCCTGGGCCGCCCAGCGATGGGTGATCTCCACCCCGGGGAACCTCTCGCGGGTCCACTGCTCCAGACGCCGGTAGCGGCCCTCGGTGTCCGGCTCCGTCCCCGGCGCGAAGGCCTCTCCGGTCACGATCAGCAGCCTGCCGTCGCCGTACGGGGCGGTGCGCACGGAACGCTTGCCCTGGTCCCGCGTGATGTACATCCCGGCCGGATCCCGGTCGGCGGGGAGCGGCCCCGCGACGACGAGGTCGCGGTGCTGCGTCAGACGGGTGGTGAGCATGCCGCGGTCGAAGACGGGGTGGTGCGTCGCGACGACCACGTCCCGCGCGGTCACCGTGGCCCCGGAGGACGTCCGCAGCCGGCACGGCTCGCCGCGGTCCAGGTCCACGACCCGGGTCTCCTCGTGGATCCGGCCTCCGCGCGCCGTCAGGTCCTCGGCCAGCCCCCGCAGGTACTTCCGTACGTGGAACTGGGCCTGGTCCTCGACGCGGACCGCCCCCGCGACGGCGTACGGCAGGCCGGTCTCGGTCACGAAGGAGGCGTCGAGACCGGCGTCCCGCGCGGCCTCCGCCTCGGCCCGCAGCTCCTCGACGCCGGCGGGATCCTCGCAGTAGGTGAGGGCGGGCCGGCTCTCCAGCTCGCAGTCGACCCCGAGCTCCGCGGCGACGTCGCCGACATGACGCACCGCGGCCGTCTGCGACCGGGCGTACGCGCGGGCCGCGTCGGCCCCGTGGGACTTCCGGAGGTCGGCGTAGACGAGGGTGTGCTGGGCGGACAGCTTGCCCGTGGTGTGTCCGGTGACCCCGGCCGCGACCCTGTGCGCTTCCAGGAGCACGACGGACCGGCCTGATCGGGTGAGCTCCCAGGCCACGCTGAGCCCGGCGACGCCACCCCCGATCACCGCCACATCGGCCTCGGTGTCGCCGGTCAGCGGCGGGTGGGCGGGGATGGCCGCCGTCCGCATCCAGTGGGAGCCGTGGGGAGCGGAGAGTTCGTTCATGCGGCGCGATTGCCCGCAAACGCCGCTGGAATGCGCACGGACACGGCGGCCCGCGATTCCGGGCTCCTGACCTGGGGGTATGCGGCGCCGCGGGCCGGGGCTCGGGCCTCCGGCCGGTGCTCGGGCCTCCGGTCGGGGCCCGAACGCTCGAAGGGGCGCCCAGGGGCCCGGGCCCCGGCTCCCGAGGCGCCCGCGACCCACGCCCAGGCCCGCGACTCCCACCCAGGCAGGCGAGTCACGCCCAGGACGCGACTCACGCCCCAGGCCCGCGAGCCCGCCCACGGGCGCCCGCCAGGGAGAGTTCACTGCGGTGCCAAAGGGCTTTCCGCCAGTCGGGCGAGGAGGTCGGCGGGGTCCGCGTACACCGCGACCGCTCCGGCGGAGCGCAGGTCGTCGGCCGGGATGCCGCCGCACAGCAGCCCGACGCAGGAGACGCCCGCGCGGGAGCCGGCCTTCATGTCCCAGACCGTGTCACCGACCAGCACCGCCCGCTCCGGCGGGACCTCGACGAGGTCGAGGGCGTGCCGGACGGGCTCGGGAGCCGGCTTTCCCTCCTCCACGTCGTCGGCGCTCGCGGTCCGGGCGATCACGTCGTCCGCGTCGATCGCCCGGCGCAGCGCCTCCAGCTCGCGCCCGCTCGCCGAGGTGACGAGCACGACCGTCCAGCCCTGACCGGCCACCGTCCGCAGCAGCTTCGCCGCCGAGTCCAGCGCGGGCAGCCGGTCGAAGTACGTCGCGTACAGCGTCTTGTGCGCGGCGCTGATCGCGGAATCCTCGCGTGTGTCGCGGTCGTCGCCCAGCACACGGGCGATGAGGTCCTCGCTGCCGAGTCCGATGGACCGGTGGAGGGCGTGCATGGAGACGTCGTGGCCCGCCTGGCGGAACGCCTCCCACCACGCCGTCACGTGCAGGTGATTGGTGTCGGCCAGGGTGCCGTCGACGTCGAACAGAGCTGCGCGGGTCATCCGGGGTCGCCTCCTCCGACGGGTGGCGCGGGAGCGCCTCCCGGCGCGGCTACCCCCTCACCAGGGGAGAAACCGCCCACCGGGCAGGCGTGGAAACCCGCCGCGCGGGCACCTGCGGTTCATGCGCATGATCAAGCCTCCGGGCGTCTACGCCCCCCAGGGAGACACGGAACTGCTGTTGGAGGGCCTGGCCGGCGAGGAGCTGCGGCCGGGGACCCGTTCGCTGGACCTGTGCACCGGCACCGGCATCCTGGCCATCGCCGCCGCCCGGCGCGGGACGGCCGCCACCGCCGTCGACGTCTCGCGCAAGGCGCTCGCGACCGCCTGGCTCAACGCCAGGATGCTGGACTGCCGGATCCGGCTGCTCAGGGGCGACCTGGGCGAGCCGGTGGCGGGGGAGCGGTTCGACCTGGTCACCGTCAACCCTCCCTACGTCCCCGCCGAGGACCCCGAGCCGCCCACCCGCGGCCTGGACCGCGCCTGGGACGCGGGGCCCGACGGGCGCCTGCTCCTCGACCGCATCTGCCGGCAGGCTCCCGTGCTCCTCAGCCCGACGGGAGTCCTGCTGCTCGTCCAGTCCTCCCTCTCCGGTGTCACCGCGACCCTGGACGCGCTGCGCCGCGCCGGTCTGGGCGCCGAGGTCGTCCGCAGCCGTTCCCAGGCCTTCGGCCCCGTCATGTCGGCACGCGCGCAGTGGTTCGAGGACCGGGGCCTGGTCGGTACGGGCCTGCGCTCCGAGGAACTCGTCGTCGTCCGCGCGACCCGGGCGAACTGACGGAGGAGGGCGATGGCCGGCGCGAAGGAGAGCATCCGGATCGGCGGGCGTGCCGTCGAGTACAGCCGCCCCGACAAGCCCCTGTTCCCCGAGGACGGCCTGACCAAGGCCGACCTCGTCGCGTACTACCGCACGGTGGCGGCGCGGATGGTCCCGCATCTGCGGGGGCGCCCGCTGATGCTGGAACGCCACCCCGACGGGATCGGCGCGGGCGGATTCATGCAGAAGGACCTCCCCGAACACTTCCCCGACTGGGTGCACCACGCCGAACTGCCCAAGTCCGACGGCAGGGTCACCTACGTGATCTGCGACGACGCCGCCACTCTGGCCTATCTCGCCGGGCAGGCGTGCATCACCCCGCACCGCTTCCTCTCCCGGGCCGACCGGCCGGACCATCCCGACCGGCTCGTCTTCGACCTCGACCCACCGGGCGACGACTTCGCCCCCGTACGGGAAGCGGCCCGGCAGCTGCACGAGCTCCTGGAGGAGGTCGCACTTCCGTCCTCCGTCATGACCACCGGCTCCCGCGGTCTGCACGTCATCGTGCCGCTGGACCGCCGGGCCCCCTTCGACGACGTCCGTGCGTTCGCCCGCGACCTCGCCACGCTGCTCGCGGACCGCCACCCCGACACGCTCACCACCGAGGCCCGCAAGAAGGCCCGGGGGGACCGGCTCTACCTCGACATCCAGCGCAACGCCTACGCCCAGACCGCCGTGGCACCCTATGCCGCACGCGCCCGTCCCGGAGCCCCCGTCGCCGCGCCCGTCACCTGGGCCGACGTCGACTCCGGCGACCTCGCCGCGGACCACCGGCGGCTCGCCGACGTCGAGCGCCTGCTGGCGGAGGACCCCTGGCGGGACGCTCCCCGGCGCGGCCGCTCCCTCGGCCCCGCCCGCCGACGGCTCGACGCCCTGCGAGGCTGACGGACAGTCAGCGGCAGGCGCTCCGCCGGGACTTCGCAGACGGAAGCCGGAGCGGGAGCCACGGAGGGAGCCGAAAGGGGGGCCACCCAGCGAAAGGAGAGGATTTCCGTGTCGAACAAGGTGTCCGACCACGTACTGAGGCGCCTGCGCGAGTGGGACGTGGACCACGTCTTCGGGTATGCCGGCGACGGCATCAACGGCCTGCTCGCCGCCTGGGGCCGAGCGGACGACCGGCCCAGGTTCATCCAGGCCCGGCACGAGGAGACGGCCGCTCTCCAGGCCGTGGGGTACGCCAAGTTCTCCGGCCGGACCGGGGTCTGCGTGGCCACCTCCGGCCCCGGCGCCATCCACCTGCTCAACGGGCTCTACGACGCCAAGCTCGACCACGTCCCGGTCGTGGCGATCGTGGGGCAGACCAACCGCAGCGCCATGGGCGGCTCCTACCAGCAGGAGGTCGACCTCCTCAGCCTGTTCAAGGACGTCGCCGCGGACTTCTGCGAGATGGTCACCGTCCCGGAACAGCTGCCCAACGTCCTCGACCGCGCCCTGCGCACCGCCGCCGCCAAGCGGACCGTCACCGCCGTCATCATCCCCGCCGACGTGCAGGAGCTCGACTACTCCCCGCCCGAGCACGCCTTCAAGATGGTGCCCTCCAGCCTCGGGATCGCCTCCTACACACCCGTGCCCGGCGACGAGGACCTGAAGAAGGCCGCCGAGATCCTCGACGCGGGGGAGCGGGTCGCCGTACTGGTCGGCCAAGGAGCGCGGGGAGCCCGCACGGAGGTCGAGCTGGTGGCCGAGACGCTCGGCGCGGGCGTGGCCAAGGCGCTGCTCGGCAAGGACGCGCTGCCCGACGACCTTCCGTACGTCACCGGAGCGATCGGGCTCCTCGGAACGCGGCCGAGCTACGAGCTGATGAGGGACTGCGACACGCTCCTGGTCATCGGCTCCAGCTTCCCGTACTCCCAGTTCCTCCCGGAGTTCGGCCAGGCGCGCTCGGTACAGATCGACATCGATCCGTTCATGGTCGGGCTGCGGTACCCCTTCGAGGTCAACCTGGTGGGCGACGCCAAGGCCACCCTGACCCGGCTCCTGCCGCTGCTGCACCGCAAGAAGAGCCGGAAGTGGCGCGAGAAGATCGAGAAGGACACCGCCCACTGGCGCGAGGTCATGGAGCGGCGGGCCGCCGTGTCCGCCGACCCGATCAACCCCGAGCACGTCGTGCGCGCCCTCGACCCGCTGCTCCCGAACGACGTGATCGTGACGGCCGACTCCGGTTCGTCGGCCAACTGGTACGCCCGCCATCTGTCGTTCCGCGGGACGATGCGGGGCTCGCTCTCGGGGACGCTGGCCACCATGGGATGCGGCGTCCCGTACGCGCTCGGCGCCAAGTTCGCGCATCCCGGCCGGCCCGCCGTGGCGATCGTCGGAGACGGCGCCATGCAGATGAACGGCATGGCCGAACTCATCAGCGCCGCCAAATACCGGCACGAGTGGGACGACCCCCGCCTGATCGTCGCCGTCCTCAACAACCAGGACCTCAACCAGGTCACCTGGGAGATGCGTGCCATGACCGGCGCCCCGCAGTTCCTGCCCTCACAGGCGCTGCCCGACGTGCCGTACGCGGACTTCGCCCGGTCGATCGGCCTCGCGGGGCGGCGGGTGGAGAAGCCCGACGAGGTGCCGGGCGCCTGGGAGTGGGCGCTGGCCCAGGACCGGCCCTGTGTCCTCGACTTCGTCACCGACCCGGCGGTCCCGCCGATTCCGCCGCATGCCTCGCTCGACCAGATCGAGGCCGCGGCCACGGCCGTCCTCCAGGGGGACAGTGACCGGGCCGCCGTCGTCAAGCAGGGCGTGAAGGCCAAGGTGCAGGAGTTCCTCACCCCCCGCAAGTCGCGTCGCGAGGGGGGGCGTTGACAGCCTCCTCGGGACGCCGGAGCGCCCGCGGCACAAGCGGAAGCGGGGACGGCCTCGGCCGTCCCCGCTTCCGCCTCTCGCGTCCGCGCGTCTTCCTCAGTCGCTCCAGCGCAGCACGGCCCCCACCCCGCCCGCGGGTCCGCGCATCCCCTCCGGGACGACCAGAACCTCGCAGTTCGCGGCGACGGCCGCCCTCAGCAGGGCGTCGTCCGCCCGTGCCTCCTCGGGCTCCATGACGCCGACGGCGCGGGCGTCACCGCGCTGGACGGCGACGTCGTCCACCCCGGGACCGATCCACACCCGGCGCCCCGCGTCGGAGGCGTTCCGGTCGATCAGCAGCGTGGCCACCTGGTGCTTGCGGGCGGCGTCGACCACCGCGGGAATCCCCTCGGCGGCCTGCCCGAAGCCGGTATCGACGGACGAGACCCGGTGCTCACCCGGCCTGCCCCGCCCGACGCGGAAACGTTCGAGCGCGGTCTGCAGCCGCTCGCGCGTGTGGCGCTCGCATGCCTCCGCGATCTGCGCGTCCAGGGCGCTCGTGGAGGCACCCGGCTGCCGGGCGCCGCTCCCGGCCTCGACCGCGACGGCCTGGATGTGCTGCGGGAGCCGCCCGTACACGGCTTTGCGCTCCCGGGCGTCGCCGGTCAGGACCAGCAGCGAGGGATCGTTCTCGGGCCACTGCCGGACCAGCTCCGCGGCGATGATGTCGGCGGTCTCGTCCCCGGAGTTCTCGACCTTGTTGCGGTAGTGCCACTCGTACCTGTCCTCGGGGATGCTGCGGTGACCACGCCCCTGCCACTCCTTGCCCCGCGCCTGTCCCAGGCTCTCGCGCCCGTGTGCTCGCCGGAGCTCCAGATCGGCACCCGTGCGGTCGATGTAGGCGACCAGGCAGGCCGGCTCCTCGCCTCGCAGCACCACCAGGGGGGCGACGTGCGGCAGGGTCGACCACGTCACCTCCTCCGTGGGCGGGGGCTGGGCGAGGGGAAGGTCGAGGACGACTTCGTCGCCCGTGGCGAAGAGCGCCCGTCCGGGAGGCGATCCGGAGGCGGGCTCGTGGGCGAGCCGGTCCATGACCGCCTTGACGGTGGCCGCGTCGGCGTCGGCGTCGATGAGCCGTCCGGCGACGGAGCGGTTGCGGAGTTCCTGGAGCTTCGCCCCGTCCTCGGTTACCCGGGTCGTTTCGATGTAGACCGATGCCCAGGGACCGGGACGGTCGAAGAGGGGCTTGAGAAAGCCGAGTTCCATGGGGGTCCCCCAATGCGTGGTGGAGAAGACGTCGGACGGTCAGGCCCTTCGGGGGCCTTCGCCGTCGGAGTACGGAGGGTCGTCGACGGGGGGTTCGGGATCGTGCCATTCCTCGGTGCGGGTCGGGTGCCCGGACCGGACCTGGCCCTCCGCCTCCTTCTTTCGCGCGTCGTCCGACGTCGGGCCGGACTTGCCGCTTCCCCGCTGTGGGGTGCTCACGTGTGCCTCCCTGTGGCTAGGGGCCGGAGAGAACGCCGTCCGCGATCTCGTACCCCGCGCGTGCCCGCCGCCGACTACGACAAACCGGACCCTCACAGCGCTACGGCGGGAAGGGCGCGACCGGCCCTTCCCGCCGTGGCTTCCCCTGCCGTGCGGCTGCGTCGCGCCTTCGCGGCGGCGACGCTTCCCCTCGTCCCCGGCCCACGGGCCGCCCGCTCTCGTCTGCGGACGCGGCCGAGGTGCAGTGATCACGAGCGTGGCCGGCACTCGGCGCTCTTGATCAGTACACCTGGCGGTCCTCGTCCTCTTCCCCGCCCTCGATGGCGAGCTCCACGTGCATCGCGGCCTCCTCGGCCGCGGCCGCTCCGCCGTCGATCCCGACGTCCCTGGCGAGCACCCCGACGGTCCGGCCCGGCGCGGGCTCGTCCACCGGCACGAGGCGGCCCGCGCGGGTGGCGCCCGACTCCCGGTCCACCGGTTCGCCTTCGCCGTCCACCAGATCACCGATGCCGTCACCCGGCGGCGGCTCGGTTTCCGGAAGCTCCTGAGCCAGGCGCGCGTCGAGCGACTGCCCCTCGCTCTGCTCGCGGCCGGTGGTGCCGTGGCGGGTCACGGCGTGCGGCCGGTCGGGCGGGGCGTAGCCCTGGTCCAGCATGACGTCGAGTTCGTCCGCGCCGATGGCGTTCTCGAGGTCGAGGTCGTCGGTGGGCCGGTTGGCCACGTCGGAGTGGGTCGGCTGGTAGACGTCGTCGCCGCGCCCCTCGCTGTCCGTCGACGCCGGGTCACCGGCGTTCCGGTCGGCTTCGTCGTGGGCCATGATCCGCTCCTTCCGCCGTCTCCGCCCTCCGCGGACGGTCGTACCTCGCGCGACTGTCGCCGTGATCCTCCGGCAGCGGCTCCTGCCCGAACCGGGCGGCTCGACGGCGCAGACGTACGGCGGCCTCTCCCATCTCCTCGAGGAGCCGGCTCGCCACCTCGTCCATGGAGTCCCGGGAGGGGTCGGGCCGTCCGCGCTCTTCCTCGTGCTCCGGTGTCACGAGCCGCGACTACCCGGAATCAATCCCTCCAGTCCTTGGCGTCGCCCCCCGGGGGCGCCTCCCTCGCCACAGCCGGCCGCTTCAAGATCGGCCCGAGGGGGCATGGCGGCGGCGCACGGGGGCACGAGCGTCGTTATGAAAGCCCTGATCACGGTGCACCGGCTCTCCCCGACGGGCGGGCGGCGGGTGACGACGCGCGGCGCCATCCTCGGAATCGCCTACGACGACGGAGACCTCGTCGAACTCGCCCGCAGCGCCGGCATCGACGATCCGGAGTCGCTCGTCGGCGACGACCGCCTGATCGAATGGCGCGGCGGCCGACCCCACCAGTACGAGGCCGCGTAGGACGCGCCGTACGACGCGTGACCGACCCGCGCGCCGTCACGGAAGCGTGACCGCCATGAACGTGCCCCGCGCCGGGCGGCGCGGGGCGGGGTGGTCCGAGGGCGGGCGCTGCGGCGCCCGGGTGATCAAGCGGTGATCACGAGGGGGTGACGTGTTCGGCCTGCGGGCCCTTCGGGCCCTGGACCACGTCGAAAGTGACCTTCTGCCCTTCGTCGAGCTCGCGGAACCCGGCGGCGTCGATGGCCGAGTAGTGGACGAAGACGTCCGGGCCGCCCCCGTCCTGAGCGATGAAGCCGAAGCCCTTCTCCGCGTTGAACCACTTGACGGTGCCTGTAGCCATGTCGATCTCCTTCTGAGGCGCGGGACCATGTCCCACGCCCCGCCTCTTCCCGAAAACGTCCCTCCTATGGCTGCCGTCTCAGGCGACCGGACGGGTCCGGGCCCGGACCGTCTCAGCCGAGGGAGGCCAGCAGCTCCTCGCAGGCCTGTTCGCACGAGCGGCACGCCTCGGCGCAGACCCGGCAGTGGTCGTGCATGTCGGCGTGGGACGCGCACTCGTCGCCGCAGGCCCTGCACGCCACGGAGCAGGCCCGGAGGATCGCCGCGGTGATGTGGGCGTCGTACCCCGTGTGGCGGGAGAGGACCGACGCGGTCGCCGTGCAGATGTCGGCGCAGTCCATGTCGGTACGGATGCACTTCGTCAGGTCCCCCACCATGCCTTCGGACAGGCACGCGTCCGCGCAGGCGGTACACGCCTGGGCGCACGCGACGCACTCCTCGATGCAGCGGGTCAGCTTCGCCTGGTCGATGCCGCCAAGGTCGGCCGGGTACGTGTCGATCATGTCCCTCACGGTGCTGGACATCAGGATCGGCCTCCTCGCCCCGGAGGGCCGGCGGATCCGGATCGCCCGCCCGTGAGCCCCCAGGTACTACCCACCTAACCCCTCCCGGTGCGCCGCCGCGCGCCGGAGGAGAGGACGCCGGAAGCGCCCCGCCGGGCCCGGGAGCCCGGGGCCCGTGCGCGTGGTGTCATCGGACGCCCGACGGGTAGGCGACGCGAAGACCGCGATCCGCGCAGCGCCGGGTCGACGGCGGCCAAGGACGATGACCACGACTACGACCAGGTGGCGTCATGGGTACTCCTCCCACCGATCCCGTCCCTCCCAGCCCCACCCCGTCGCCGGGGCCGGGCCCCGGCCCGCGGCCGGGTCCGCTTCCCGGGCCGGTGCCCGGCCCGGGCGGGCCCGATCCGGTGCCCCCGGCACCGCCGCGGCCCCAGCCCGATCCCGAGCCGCCGCCGGCCCCACGGCCCGATCCTCACCCGGCCCCCGGCCCGCTGCCCGGGCCCGGTCCCGCACCCGAGCCGGCGACCTGAGTGCTCGCGGACGGACGGTCGCGCGGAAGGCGGCAGCCTGCCCCGTTCAGGACGGCAGCGGTCCGCCGACTGCGGCGCGCACGCCCGCGAGCCAGTCGTCCAGAAGACGGACCTGCCGCTCCGGCGGGAAGTCCGCGGGTGCGAACAGCGCCTGGACGACCAGCCCGAGGACGAAGCTCTGGGCCGCCGCCGCCAGGTCCTCGGCCGGGGAGCCGGCGGGGAGTTCACCGCGCCGCCGGGCTTCCTCGACGTGGGCGGTGAGCCCGGCCCGTGAGCGGCGGTAGCGCTCGGCGTGCTCGGCCGCGAGCTCGGCGTCGGCGAGCGCCACGTCCCACGAGGACACCCAGATCCGATTGCTCGCCGCCGCCTCGGGCGTGAGCGGCAGGACATCCAGCATCGCCGCGCGCAGTGCGACGAGACCCTGCCCTCCGGCACCGCGGCGCGGCCTCTGCTCCGTCCGCTCGGCGAGTACGTCCAGGGCGGTACGGAGGAGAGCCCGCTTGTTCGGGAAATAGTGCGTGAGCAGCCCCGTCGTCGCGCCCATCTCGCCGGCCACCGCGCGCAGGGTGAGGCCGCCGAAGCCGCGTTCGGCCAGCACGCGCCAGACGGCTGCGGACACGTCGCGCCGACGGGCGTCATGGTCTCCACGGGCGGGGGGCATGCCGCCATCGTACAAAGCAAGCGTTTCGTACCCACGCGCTGGTCCGTTCGTCCGCGCCCGTGGGAGGGCCGGGAAGACGACAGCCCCGAGACCATGGCCGGCGACAGGATCACCGAAGGGGCGTACTGCCGCTGCGGAGCGCCGATATCCGCTCGACGCGCCGCCGGGGCACCCCTACCGTGGCGCCGTGAATACCCGGATGATCATCCTCAACGGCGGCTCCAGTTCAGGCAAGACCGGCATCGTCCGGTGTCTCCAGGCCGTGCTGCCCGACCCCTGGCTGGCCGTCGGGGTCGACTCGTTCGTCGACGCCCTGCCCGCCTCCCTCCGCGCCTGTGACGACGGGATCACCTTCGCCGGGGACGGCGGGGTGAGCGTCGGGCCGCAGTTCCACGCGCTGGAAGCGGCCTGGCGGGGAGGGATCGCGGCGATGGCCCGCGCCGGTGCCCGGATCGTCGTCGACGACGTCTTCCTCGGCGGCGCGGCCTCGCAGGAGCGCTGGCAGCGGGCGCTCGACGGTCTCCCGGTGCTCTGGGTCGGCGTCCGCTGTGACGCCGAGGTCACCGCAGGACGCGAGATCGCGCGGGGTGACCGGACCGTCGGCATGGCCGCCCTCCAGGCGGAGGTCGTCCACGAGGGCGTGCGCTACGACCTGGAGGTGGACACGACCCGCACCGAGTCGCTGGACTGCGCGCGAGCGATCGCCGCGCGCGTCCCCTGAGCGGAAGCACCCCCGGGTGGACGGCGCTGCCGCCCGACGAGTACGGGGCCGGTCGCCCGGCCCCGTACTCCCCCCGTGCCCTACCGGGACCTCACTCGCTCAGGCGGCCCGGTACGCGGTGGTCAGCCGCGCGACGGCCCCTGCGAGGTCACCGGTGAGCAGCAGGTGGTCCGCCTCGGCGAACGGTTTGGCCGTCGCCTCCGTGATGTCCTGACCGATCTTCTGCTGGACGATCTGCCGGGCCCTGCCGGCCAGTTCCCTGCCCTGCGCCGACCCGCCGAGGCCCGTCGCCTGGAGCACCCTGGCCGCCACGCCGATGGCCCGCAGCGCCGTCTCCCCGCCCGCCGGCGCCTTGGCCAGCGTGGTCAGGCCCCAGCCGTACGGGAACTGGGGGTCGTAGGACGCGTCGCCGACGTTGATCGGCAGCTGCGCCTCGGACTTCGGCCAGGTCACGGGGAGCTGTCCGGTGAAGGGACGCTTGCCGTAGAGGACGTCCGCCACGCCGTCACCCTCGGTGCCGGGCAGCCAGGACGCGACCAGGGCGTCGATCGCGCCGAGCCGGTCGCCGATGAGCTGCGGCCTGCCGGAGACGACCAGCACCGCGCACGTCATGGCGGCGCAGACCTTGTCGACGGCCGCCTTGTCGGCTGCGGACAGTTCGAGGTCGTGGCCGTTGCCGACGTCACCGAAGCCCTCGGCGTAGGGGGCCTCGCCGACGACCACGACGCCGACGTCGTAGCCGTCCGTCGCGGCGGAGGCGTCCTTGGAGTACGAGATCTCCGCGCCGGGAGCGGCCTTCCTCATCCCCTCCAGGATCGTGGTGCCCGTGGTGGTCCGGCCGGACGCGCCCTGCCAGCTGATGGTCCAGCCACCGGCCTGGTTGCCGAGGTCGTCGGCGTTGGACCCGGCGACGTAGACCCTCTGCGACGTCTTCAGCGGCAGCGCAGCGCCGTCGTTCTTGAGCAGTACCTGGGACGCGGCGACCGCCTCGCGCGCCACGGCGCGGTGCTCGGGGGAGCCGACGGTGCCGAGGTGCGTGGTGTCGGCGTACGGCCGCTCGAACAGTCCGAGCCTGAACTTCTGCGTCAGGATCCGCGACACCGCGTCGTCGACGCGGGCCGGGCTGACGCGCCCGGCCGTCACCTCTTCCTGGAGGATGCGGGTGAAGTCCTGGTAGTTGGTCGGCACCATGATCATGTCGAGTCCGGCGTTGACCGACGTGCGGACATCGCTCGGGTAGTCGCCGGGGATCTGGTCGATCGCCTGCCAGTCGCTGATGACGAAGCCGTCGAATCCCATCCGGTCCTTCAGGACCCCGTTGATCATCTCGGCGTTGGCGTGCATCTTCACCGGGCCGTGGTCGTCACCCAGGATGTCCAGCGAGGAGTAGGAGGGCATGACCGTGCCCGCGCCCCGCTCGACGGCCTCGGCGAACGGTGCGAGGTGCACCGCCTCCAGCTCCTCGCGGGTGACCTTGGTGACGCCCTGGTCGATCGTGTAGGAGCCGGTGGTCGAGGAACCGAATTCGGTTCCGCCGTCGCCCACGAAGTGCTTGGCGCTGGTGAGCACCTTGTCGTTGCGGTCGAGGTCCTGGCCGTTGCGCGCGCCCTGCATGCCGTTGATCACGGTCTCCATGGCGGTGACCAGGGCGGGGTCCTCGCCGAACGCCTCGTAGGAGCGGCCCCAGCGTTCGTCGCGGGTCACGCACAGGCAGGGCGCGAAGTCCCACGGGATGCCGGTGGCCCGCACCTCCTTGGCGGTGACGGCGCCGGTCCTCTCGGCGATCCTGGGGTCGCGGCCGGCCCCGATGCCGATGTTGTGCGGCATGATCGTCGACCCGATGACGTTGTTGTGCCCGTGCACGGCGTCCACGCCGTAGATCAACGGGATCTGGAAGCGGGTCGCCTGGGCGCGCAGCTGGTACGCGTCGACCATCCTGGCCCACGCCTCGGGAGCGTTGGGGGTGGGCACCGAGCCTCCGCCGGAGAGCAGCGAGCCGAGGTCGTAGGAGGCGATGTCGCCCTGCGACTTCAGCGCGTTGCGCTCGGCCTGCGTCATCTGGCCGGCCTTCTCCGCGAGCGACATCCGACCGAGGAGGTCGGCCACCCGCTTCTTCACCGGGAGCCTCTTGTCGAGGTACGGCAGACCGTGGGCGTTCACGACGACCACGGGCGTCTCCGCCGGGGCCTTGGCCCCCGCGACGGTGAGCCGGAGCGGGATCGTCTCCGCGGCCTCGGCGGAACCGTCCTTCGTGGTCGCGACGGCGATCGAACGGGACGTGCCCGACGGTGTGCCGGCCGGGAAGGTCACACTGCCGGTGACCGGGGTGTAGTCCCGTCCCGCCGTGGC
Source organism: Streptomyces sp. NPDC053755 (assembly GCF_040677675.1). Lineage (NCBI taxonomy): Bacteria > Bacillati > Actinomycetota > Actinomycetes > Kitasatosporales > Streptomycetaceae > Streptomyces > Streptomyces sp. NPDC053755. The sequence continues at coordinate 413,702 of NZ_JBFASK010000002.1, forward strand.
GCCGCGGCCCGCGGGGCTCTCGCCTTCGGTGGTGTACGCGACCGTCACGGGTTCGTCGATCGGCCCGGAGCCCGTGGTCGCGACCGAGACCCGCACCTGCGCGGTCCCGCCCTCGGCGACCGGGTACACGGCGGCGTCGGTGACGACCTTGGTGGTGAGGGCCGGTTCGGCCTTGCCGTACAGCTCCACACCGTCGAGGGCGAAGGAGCCCGGCGAGCCGGGCGGCAGGGTGAGGGCGTACCCCCACATCTCGTTCAGACCGAGGACCTGGTCGATCCCGCCGACGGGCTGGTAGTCCGCGCGGTACCGGAAGTCGGCGAACGGGATCTCGACGAGGTGCCAGCCCTCCCAGTCGTCGGTGAACGACGTGGTCCACAGCTCGGACGCCTCGCCGTTCGCCCCGCCGTCCTTGAGCTCGAAGTGGACGCGCTTGCCCGATCCCGGCGGCAGCGGAGCGGTGTTCTGGCCGTACCACCAGAAGCGGATGCCCTTGAACGCCGTCCAGTCGTGGGCCGGTGCGTCGAAGGCGAAGTCGTGGCTGAGACCGCCCCAGCCGCTGATGTCGTAGCTGCCCTCCAGGACCTTGTCGCCCTCGGGGGCGTCGGCTCGGTCCGCGATCCTCAGCGTCGGCTGGTCGTCGGCGTCGCTGCCCCAGGTGAAGATGCCTTCGGCGGGCGGGTTCGCGAAGGGGATCTCGCCCTCGAAACGGTCGACGGCCACCGGTACGGGCTCCTCGGCGCGCGCCCCGGCGCCGGCGGCGGCGCTCGGCAGGGCGCCGGCGAGCAGACCGCCGAGGACGGCGGTGGCCGCGACCAGCGCCGTGGTCGTTCTGCTCCTGAAGCGGGATCGTGCCATTGCGGCTCCTTCTGCGGGCGGACGGGCCGGCGGTGTGCCGTTGCGCTGCGGTGTGCTCACGGCGCCGGTTCTGTGCTGTGCGGTGTGGTGCTGCGCGGTGTCGTGCTCTCGGTGGTGGTGGACTCCGTGGCGCGGTGTGCGGGAGTGCGCCCTGGGACGGGGGTCTTGCGGTGCGGCGTCGGCGTCCGTGCCGTGCCGGATCAGGGGGCGGGTGCGGAGCGGCGGATGACGAGTTCGGTGGGAAGGACGACCGGTTCGACGGGAATCGTCCCCCCGGCGAGCCCGGAGAGAAGCATTCCGGCGGCCGTCTCGCCCATCCGCCGCATGGGCTGACGGACGGTGGTCAGCGGTGGTTCGGTGTGCCGGGCCATGGGGATGTCGTCGAATCCGACGAGGGCGACGTCGTCCGGGATCCGCCGGCCGGCCTCTCGCAGAGCGCGCAGGGCGCCCGCGGCGATGAGGTCGTTGTGCGCGAAGACGCAGTCGAAGTCCCGGCCCTCCGCCAGGGCCCGCTCGATGCCGGCCCGGCCGGTCTCCTCGGTGAACTCGCCCTCGGCCACCAGGCCGGTGGGCAGCACGTCCAGGAAGCCCGCCAGGCGGTCCCGTACGCAGCCGAAGTCCCGGCGCCCGGTGATGACGAGGGGCCGGGACCGGCCCGAGGCGGCCAGATGATCGGCGGCGGACCTGCCGCCGGCGCGGTTGGTGGTGGCGACGGAGGGAAACGCCGGGTGGTGCCCGCGGTCGTCGACGAGGACGACGGGCAGGCCGCGGCGGTGCATGGCGGTGATGGTCTCCAGGGTGTTCTCCGGCTCGACGACGAGGAGACCGTCGAAGGCGCGGGCGGAGACCTGCCCGGCGAAGTGGTCGACCGACTCGGCGCCCCGGTTGCAGGTGAACAGCAACAGGCCGTATCCGGCGGCCTCGACGGTGTCGGCGACACCCTGGAGGACCTCGCCCATCCACGGCCAGGTCAGGGACGGGACCAGCATGCCGATGGTGCGGCTGGTGCCGCGTGCCAGCCCGACCGCCCCGGAGCTGGGTACGTAGCCGAGCACACCGATCACTTCGCGAACACGGGCGGCGGTGACGGCGTCCACCTCGGCGCCCCTGTTCAGGACCCGCGACACGGTGGTCTTGCTGACACCCGCCTCACGTGCGACGTCGGCGATGGTGACACGCATCGGAAGGGCCTCCGCGGCGGGGGACAGGCGGCAACTGACATCGGTGTCGGAACCGGTACCGGAACCGGTTCCGGCGCGGTGCGGTGAGTCAACAGCCCCGCCTCCGTGCCGTCAATACTTCACGTCGACTTCGGCTTGAATCCCCAAGTTCCTCTCGCCCGAGCCCTGTTGCGTGTTCAAGTCATGAATGCGCGAGGTCTTGACGCCGGCCCGGCCGGGCAGTTCACTCACGCCTCGGTCCATCACTCGGTCCACTACCCCCACATCCACCGAGAAGGGCACCGACATGATCAGCCCGATCCTCAACGCCGCTGTCAGGAACGGCGCCGGCGTCCGCCCGGGGCGTCGCCGCGCGTCCGGCCCCCGTCGCCGGCCCCGGGCCCCCCGCCGGGCGGCGCGTGTCCTCCTCGCCGGCGTGCTCGCCGCGGCCGGGCTCACCGGAGCCACGGGGCTGTCCACCGGCACGGCGCAGGCCGCCGGCGAGCAGGTGAACGTCTGGCTCACCACGACCGACGACGCCGGCGGCCGCCACGTCACACGCGGCCTTCAGCAGCAGACCCCCCTCGCGTTCCAGGCGGGGCGGGACGGCGGCGGCTCGACCGTCACCGTCGACGAGAACACCCGCTACCAGACCTTCGCGGGCGGCGGAGCCTCGTTCACCGACACCGCCGCCTGGCTCATGAAGGGCTCAGGAGCCCTCTCCGCGTCGACGCGCGACGCCACGATGCGCAAGCTCTTCTCCCCGACCGAGGGCATCGGCCTGTCGTTCGTCCGCAACCCCATGGGCGGCTCCGACCTCGCCCGGTTCGGCTACACCTACGACGACCTGCCCGCCGGACAGACCGACCCCGGCCTGGCGAAGTTCTCCCTCGCCCACGACCTCCAGGACGTGCTGCCCCTGACCCGGCAGGCCGAGCAGCTCAACCCCCAGCTCACCCTGGTCGCCTCGCCGTGGACCGCCCCCGCGTGGATGAAGGACAGCGGCCGGCTCGACGGCGGATGGCTGAGGGCCGAGAACTACGGCACGTACGCGGACTACTTCGTCAGGTACCTCCAGGCCTGGCGCGACCAGGGCGTCCCCGTGGACTACGTCACCGCACAGAACGAACCCACCTGCTGCGCCGGCTATCCCTCGATGAGCTGGAACGCCTCCGGGCTCGCGTACTTCACCAGAAACGAACTGCTGCCCAAGCTGGCCGCGGCGGGGCTTGCGACCAAGGTCCTCGCGCACGACTGGAACTGGGACACCTACGACGCCTACGCCGCGCAGACCGTGGACGACGCCGCCGTCCGCAGCCACCCGAACTTCGGGGGCATCGCCTGGCACGGCTACGGCGGTGACGTCAGGCGGCAGACCGAGATCCACGACCGGTACCCGCAGCTGGACGCCTTCCAGACCGAGCACTCCGGCGGCACCTGGATCGCGCACCAGCAGCGCGAGGACATGATGAACATCATCGACTACACCCGGAACTGGGCGAAGTCGGTCACCAAGTGGTCCCTCGCGGTCGACCAGAACCGGGGCCCGCACAACGGCGGCTGCGGCACGTGCGACGGCCTGATCACCGTCCACAACGGGGACGCGCGCCACGGCCAGGTCGACTACACCGTCGAGTACTACACGATGGGCCACCTCACGAAGTTCGTGAAGCCCGGCGCCCACCGGATCGCCTCCACCGCCGACGCGGCCGTCCCGAACGTCGCCTGGCGCAATCCGGACGGCTCCAAGGCCCTCATCGCCTACAACGACTCCACCGGCGCGCGGACCCTGACCGTCAACTGGGGCGGCAGGCACTTCGCGTACTCCGTGCCCGGCAGGACCTCGGCCACCTTCACCTGGTCGGGCAGCCCGACCGAGGCCCCGGGCGCGTCGGGCGCCCTCGTCGGCCTCGGCGGCAAGTGCCTCGACGTGGCGGGCGGCGCGGCAGCCGACGGCACACCCGTCCAGCTCTGGGACTGCAACGGCAGCGCGGCACAGCGCTGGACCGTCGGTACGGACGGCACCGTCCGCGCACTCGGCAAGTGCCTGGACGTGACCTCCGGGGCGACGGCCGACGGCGCCAGGACGCAGCTGTACACCTGCAACGGCTCCGGAGCGCAGGCGTGGAGGTACGAGACGTCCGCCGGAGACCTCGTGAACGTACCGGCGGACAAGTGCCTGGACGCCTCGGACAACAGCTCGGCGAACGGCACCCGGGCCCAGATCTGGTCGTGCACCGGCGCGGCCAACCAGAAGTGGTCCCTGCGCTGACCGCCGCACGCGAGCCGTCACGGTCATGAGAACGCGCAACGGCGGGGGCCCGCGGGATGCGGGCCCCCGCCGGATGCGGACCGCCGGGGCCGGCCGTCGCCTTCGGCCCTCGGCGGACGGGCCGGTCGGCGGTGAAGCGGGACCGGGTCAGGGGGTGACGGTCAGCGGCGCACAGGACGGGTCGAGGCGCAGCCGGGCCAGATCGCGGCCCGCCAGGGCCCACGCCTTCCAGCTCCCCGGCTCGAACGCGAGCTGCGGGTTGGTGTACCAGTCGTCGCCGAGACCGGTGGCGATCAGCTGCGGGTCCGGGAGGCCCGGGCCGAGCAGGTGGACGTTGCCGCCGCCGAAGTAGGTCGAGGTGAACACCTTGCCCTGGTGCACCTCGATCTCGCCGTAACCGGACAGCGTTCCCTTGTCCAGAACCTGACGGGTCGCCAGGTCCATCGTGAACCAGCCGGCGTTGCGCTTGAAGACGCCGTACAGGATGCCGTCGTGCACCTTGATGTCCTGCAGCGTCTGGTTGCCGGCCACCGGGGAGACCTCCCACCGCACGGTGCGGGTGGCCAGGTCGAAGGCGGCCACGGCCGCGGTCGTGCGGGTCGGGGTGGTGCCCCCGCCGCCCCGGACGTCCCCACCGAGGTAGACCACGCCGCCCGGGCCGAGGCTGAGGCTCATCAGGCTCTGGTCCTTGATCACGTCGGGGTACACCTCGATCAGCGAGGTGTCGGGGTCCACGACGGACAGGGCGCCCTTCAGGCTGGCGCCCAGCGGCGCGCTGGCCACCAGGAGCTTGTCGGTGGCGGGGTCGTACTCGAGGTCCCAGGGGCGCTGCTGGCCGTGGCCGAGATAGCCGAGGCTGCGCAGCGCGTCCGTCTGGGCGTCGATCTCGACGATCTGGCCGCTCGGGTAGATCGCTGCGTAGATCTTGTCACCGCGGCGGGTCAGCGCCTTCGGCTCGCCCGGCACCCAGATCCGGCGCTGGGTGCCCGTGGCGGGGTGGTGGACGGTCACGGAGAAGTGCCCGCCGACCCAGACCGCGCCGCGGTCGGCGTCGTACAGCATCGACTGGGGGCGCTCGGCGCCGCCGGTGAGGCCCGCGTCCAGCAGGTCGGTGTACGTCGTCCGCCCGTCGGTCACGTCCATCGTCCACGCTCCGCCGCTGCCGGCGAAGCCGGTGAGCGTGTCACCGTCGAGGAACATGCCCCGGGTCTCCTCCTGGGAGCGGGGCGTACCGATCTCGACCAGCGGCTCGGCGGTGCGGTAGCGGTAGACGGTGCCGTGCGGGCGGGTGGAGAGGTAGGCGGTGTAGTCGGGGGCGAGGCCGATCGAGTCGACCGAGTTCCCGCCCAGGTCGACCGTGCGGAGGTCGGTGCCGTCGGTGCGCACGTCGTAGAGCGTGTTGCCGCTCGCGGCACGCACCCGGGTACGGCCGACGGAGACCGCCGAGATGCCGGTGGCGCCCTGCGCCAGGACGCGGGTCGCGCCCGTGGACCGGTTCACGGACATCAGCTTGCCCGTGTCGAGCAGGCCCGCGTAGACGTTGGTCGCGTCGACGTCGAGGGAGCGGACGTAGCGCTCACCGGCGGCGAGGACACCGAAGTTGCGGACGGCACCGCCGGCGGGGTTGTACTCCCAGACCTTGCCGTCCGGGTACGTGCCCGCGTAGATCTTGCCGTCCGGCGCGGCGGCCATGCTCCAGATGAAGCCGCCGTTGACACCGAGGGAGGCGAGACGTTCGACCTTGCCGGTCGCGGGGTCGAAGCGGTAGAGGTCGGGCACCGGGTAGGTGCCGATGTACACCTTGCCGCCCGACACGGCGGTGGCCCACGCGCCCTCGGGCGAACCCTCGGCGGGGCCGTCGGGTATCGGCGTCTGGCGCACGACCGTGCGCGTGGCGAGGTCGTACTCGGCGAGCACCGGCGGCTTCAGACCCCGGGTCACGACGTAGCCGCGCCCTTCGTGCACGGCGGCGCCGACGATGGCGCCGGTCACCGAGGCTGGGCCGAAGCGCTCCACACCCGCTCCACCGCAGTCGGCGGGATCGACGGCGACCGCGGGCGCCGCGGGCACGACGGGAGCCAGGAGCGCGAACAGGGCCGCGAGAAGTGGCAAGAGCCAGCGGCGTTTCAACAAGGCCTCCAGTAAAGGGAATGCGTAAGACCGCACACGGACGGTGGGGTCCTGATGTCGGCACCGGCGGCGGCCGCCGCCGGTGCCGACGCGCCGTGCATATTACGGCTGACCAGCGAAGGCGGTGCGCGGCGCTCCCCCTTCGGCTCACCGACCGTGCGTCCGCGACCCCGTGCGGGACCGTCGGTGAGCCTCCGGCGTGCGGCGCCGCCCGTGACCTCCGGACGTGACGTCGTCCCTCGGACCCCACCGCGATGCTCCGCCTCAGACGGGATGCTCCTCCCGGCTCGCCGGGACCTCCGGCCGCTCCCTGACCCGGGCCGCCCCGACGACGAGTGCCCCCGCCACGATCCCGACGAAGAACGGCGAGGGCACCAGCAGGGTCCCTCCCACCGCGCACCACGCCGCGATGCCCCAGCCGATCGCCGGCGGCACGCGCACCCCGCGTCCGGCCAGGTGCCATATCAGCGCCGCCAGGAGGATCAGCGGTACGGCGAAGCTGCCCGGCCCGGCCCAGAAGGTGAGCTCGTTCCGCAGGGAGTCCACCGTCGGCTCCGCGCCTCCGTCCGACAGCGCGAGCGGCACCGCGGCCCACAGTCCCCGATCCGCCCAGCCGCTGACGTCTCCCCAGGCGGCCGCCGCCAGCAGGGACACATGCCCGACGCCCAGGAAGACCATGATCCCACTCGCCCAACGCAGCATCTTCTTCCGGGTGTTCATCGAGCGCGCCCCTCTCCGCGCGGCTTCGCCGCATCCGGCGGTGTGCGGCCGTCCTCCCGCCGGGAGCGGATCCGCCCGGCGTGTTCGGGCTCCGCCCGGTCCCGCCAGGCGCGTTCCCACTGCCGGGTCAGGGAGGGGTAGACGAGGAGGTACCGGAACGGCGCGATGGCGGCCATGTAGAGCCGCCCGGTCACCCCGTTGGGCTTCACGAGGACGGCCATCCGCAGTTCGTGGTCGCCGGTCGCCCCCTTCACCCACCCCAGGTGCATGACGGTGTGGACGGTCTTGTTCGCCAGCTCGCGGGCGGCCTCGCGGGGGAGTTCGTAGACCGCCTTGAGGGGCATGTCGTCGTCGTCCGGGCCGCGCGGAACGTCCCGGCGGTCACCGCTGAGGCGGTCGCGCAGCGAGGCGACCCGTGCGCCGACTCCGGCCGAGGGATCGTCCCAGCCGAGCACGGCGCCGAGCCTCCACCGCACGGCGAACAGGAAGCGCACCGCCGGGTGCTGCCGCGCGGGGCCGCCGGCGGCGCGCATCGCCGCCAGCATCACGGGGAAGTCGTCGGGCCCGGCTCCGGGAGTGCGGAACGACCACACGTCCTGGACGGTGAAATCAGGCGTCAGATCGTGGATGAGCCAGGGCTGTTCGGTGTAGGCGGTCGCTGCGCGTCGCGGCATGTCCGGCCTCTCGTCTATACGGCACCGTATATTTGATGTGTACGCTACCGTACACATCGGATCCGGCATGATCAATGGAGGTGGTCGTATCCCCGCCGTCGCTCGCACACCACGGAGCCGCTGGGTGGAAGCGGGCCTCGCCGCCCTCGCCCGAGGAGGGCCGGACGCCGTCCGAGTCGAGGCGCTAGCCGCCGAACTGGGCGTGACCAAGGGCGGTTTCTACGGCCACTTCGACGGCCGCCCCGCCCTGCTCGAGGAGATACTCGACGAGTGGGAGCGGCGCTGCACCCGGGAGATCATCGCCCGGGTCGACGCCGAGGGCGGCGCGGGGGCGGAGACGATCCGGCGCGTCGCGCAGCTGACCTCCTCGGAGGACTTCCACCGCATCGACATCGCGGTCCGCTCCTGGGCGCGCCACGATCCGCCCGTCGCCGCGCGTCTGCGGCGCGTCGACAACGAGCGGATGGACTTCCTGCGCAGGATGTTCGGCAGGTTCCTCACCGACCCCGCGGAGATCGAGGCCCGCAGCATCCTCGCCTTCGCGCTCGCGATCGGCCGTCACTACTTCATCGCGGACCACCCCGGCTACACCACCCCGGAGGCGATCGAACTCGCCGGAAACCACCTCCTGCGCCCACCGGCGCACGAGGAAGGACAGGCTTCGGGCGGCATTCCCGACCGGTGACCGGTGACCGGTCCGCGGGGGGCGTCCACGGGCGTCAACGGCCCTGAGATCACTCCGAGCCGGAATGATCCGGTGTGTCATCATCGCCTGACGACTACGGGACGGGCTCTGCGGGGGGCGGCATTGGAAGCGCTGGGCGCGGCGGACCCACGACAGGTGGGGCGTTATCGGATCCTCGCGCGCCTGGGGGCGGGCGGCATGGGCCGGGTCTACCTGGGCCGTTCGACCAGCGGGCGGATGGTCGCCGTCAAGGTGGTCCGCGCCGAGCTGGCCGAGGACCCGGAGTTCCGGCGGCGCTTCGCCCGTGAAGTGGAGGCCGCCCGCAGGGTCACCGGCTTCTTCACCGCGGCCGTGGTGGACGCCGATCCCGAGGGGGCGCCCGCCTGGCTCGCCACCGCCTACGTCCCCGGCATGCCGCTCGACGAGGCGGTGCGCGCTCACGGCGCCTGGCCGAGGCACTCACTGCTCCTCCTGGGCGCCGGACTCGTGGAGGCGCTCGAGGCGATCCACGGCGCGGGCCTGATCCACCGCGACCTGAAGCCCTCCAACGTACTGATCGCCGCGGACGGGCCACGGGTCATCGACTTCGGCATCTCCGTCGCCACCGAGGCGACCGCGCTCACCCAGACCGGGATGGTGATCGGCACCCCCGGGTTCATGTCGCCCGAGCAGGTGACGGGGCGCGCCGTCGGTCCGGCCGGCGACCTGTTCTCGCTGGGCGCCGTGCTGGCCTTCGCGGCCACCGGAGCCGGACCGTTCGGCATCGGTTCCCCTCATTCGGTGAACTTTCGCGCCGTCTACGAGGAGCCGGATCTTCACGGGCTGCCCGCCGGAACCGACTTCGTCGCCCGCTGCCTCGCCAAGGAACCCGAACGCCGCCCCACCGTGCCCGAACTCCTGGCGGAGCTCGGGCAGCTGCTCGGGGAGGCCGGCGGTCAGACTCTCGCGGGCCACCTCCCGAAGGAGACCGACTGGCTCCCGGCGGCGGTGGCCGAGGCGCTCACCTCCCGTGCCGGGGGGTTCGGTGCCGCCCCCGGCCCGCCCGCCGCGCCGGACCCGCGCCTCGCCCACCGGGCGGCGCCCGCCGGCGGTGACGACCGCCGGGACGGCGGGGGAGAGGGCGAGAGCCCGAGCCCCGCAGGCCGGAACCCCGAGGATCGCGGCCGCGGCGTGGACGAGTCGCTCACCCACGGACAGGACGGGACGCCCACGCGCGGGGCCGTGGAGACGCCGGAGACCGTCCCGACGGAGAACCCGCCCGTCCGCCTGGACAAGACGCCGACGCCGCATCCCGCGATGCCGCCCCGCCCCGCCTTCCCGCCCGACGCGCCGCAGGCGGCCGACGTCGCCGCGCCCGCCAGGGCCGCCGCGCCGCCGGTCGTCATCGGCCGGCCGCTCGTCCCGCCGCCGGTGACGGTGGCCGCCGGCGGGGCGGCGTCGACCGGGCCCGTCGTCCAGGCGTCCGCCGGCGCCGCCCGCTTCCGGCGCCGGCTCGTGGCCGTCAGCCTCGCCGTGGTCCTCGCCGCGGGCGGTGGCGGCGTCGTGCTGTGGGCCACCCAGAACAAGGACAAGCCCGTCACCTCGACGACGGGCGGGGGCGGTGCGGGCGGCTCCACCAGCGCGGCAGGCTTCGACGCCGCGATCGGCGGAGTCGTGAACGCCTCCACGAAGAAGGGCGGCACGCTCCGCCTGTGGAGCACCTATGACGCCGACTCGTGGGACCCGGCCCGTTCGTACTACGGGTGGGTCTGGAACATGCAGCGCTTCTACGCCCGCACCCTCTACACCTACGACGCCCGGCCCGGCTCGAAGGGCAAGACGCTCGTGCCGGACCTCGCCGAGGCCGCCCCCGTCTCGACCGACGGCGGCCGGACCTACACCGTCAGACTCAAGCGGGGCCTGACGTTCGAGGACGGCTCGGCCATCACCGCCAAGGACGTCGAATACGGCATCGCGCGCGCCTTCGCGCAGGACGTCGTCCCCGGCGGTCCGCTCTTCCTGGTCGAGGCCCTGGACCAGGGGCAGGACTACCCGGGCCCGTACAAGGACTCGGCCGCCAACGGACTCGGCCTCCGCTCGGTGCGCACGGTCGGCGACTCGACCCTCGTCTTCACGCTCGCCAAGCCGGACTCCGACTTCCCGCACCTGCTCGCCATGGGCGCCACCGCCCCGGTGCCGCGAGAGCGGGACACGGGGGCCCGCTACGGCGAGAAGCCGGTCTCCTCGGGCCCGTACCGTTTCGACTCCTACGTGCCGGGCAAGTCCCTCACCCTCGTCCGCAACGACCACTGGGACCCGGCCACCGACCCGCTGCGCAAGGCCCTGCCCGACAAGGTGGAGCTGACGATCTCCGGCAACGCCGAAGAGGTGGACGCGCGGCTGATCGCCGGCACCGCCGACCTCAGCGTGATGTCCAGCGGCCTGTCGCCGGCCTCCCGGGCGAGGGTGCTGCGGGACCCGAAGCTGAAGGAGAACGCGGACAACCCGCACACGGGTTACGTGCGGTACGTCGCCCTCGCCTCGAAGGTCAAGCCGCTCGACAACATCCACTGCCGCAAGGCCGTGCTCTACGCGGCGGACCTCACCGCCCTCGCGACGGCCCGCGGAGGCCCGGCGGCCGGTTCGAGGCAGAGCACCATGCTTCCGCCGACGATCGCCGGCTCCGACGGCTACGACCCCTTCGGACGCGCTGACGGCAAGCCGCGCACCGAGAAGGCGAAGGAGGAGCTGCGGGCCTGCGGCAAGCCCGGTGGTTTCACCACGACCCTGGCCCTGCGCGGCGACAGGGAGGAGGAGCAGCGGTCCGCCGTCGCGCTCCAGAGCGCGCTCGCAAAGGTCGGCATCACCGTCAGGACCGCGGGGTACGACGCCGCCCAGCGGTCCGCCGTCGTCGGTACGCCCAGCGTGGTCAGGAGCAAGGGCTACGGCCTCACCTTCTTCGGGTGGGGCGCCGACTACCCCACCGGCTCCGGGTTCCTGGAGCCCCTGGCCGACGGCCGCCTCATCCTGCCGAGCGCCAACTTCAACTTCCCCGAGGTCGACGACCCGGAGATCGACGCCCTGTTCGACCAGGGCGCGGCCGCGACCGATCCGGCCGCGGCCGCCGAGACGTACCGCCGGATCGACCACAAGGTCGTCGACGGCGCCTACTATCTGCCCATCGTCGCCGACAAGGCCGTGTTCTACCGCAACCCCCGGCTGACCAACGTCTACGTCCACGAGGTCTACGGCATGGCCGACTTCCAGGCCCTCGGCGTCTCCGACGGGAAGTGACGGTCGCCGACGGAAGGCAGCGGGCCGGGGTCGGATGTCGGGGAAGCGGACGACCTCGGCGTGTGTCACTGGCCGGTCGCCGGTCGCGTCGTCTCGCCTGGAGGGTGGGCCGCGCGGGGACGACGGCCCGTCATCGCGGAGGGAGCGTCACCTGCACGGGTTAAATCCAGGGCTACAAACGAGGTTAATGTGCGTTAGGGTCCTGTCGGAGGTGGAGTATGCCGACCGAGGAAGAACTCTTCAGCGCCGTGGACGCGCTCCTGGCGGGTGAGCCGCAGATGCCGTCGCCGAAGGAGCGGGCCCGTCTGCGGGAGGCCGCCGGGGTCACCCAGGCCCGCCTCGCGCAGGCGCTGGAGACGAGCACCCAGACCGTCAAGAACTGGGAGAGCGGCCGGAGCGAGCCACGACCGCCGCGCCGACAGGCATACCGGCGGCTGCTGGAGGGCTGGGCCGCGAAGTACCCCGTCCCGGACCCGGCGCAGGTCCCGGCCCCGGGGCCCGCACCGGACCCCGCCCTCGCCCCGGCTGCCACCCCCGCGCCGGCCCCCACGTCCTCCGTCCCCTCTCTCCCCTCCTCTGCCTCCACTTCCGCGCCCGCGCGGGAGCCGCTCGCCGAGCCCGCCGCCCGCACGCCGACGGCGGCGCCCCGGCCGGGGGCGAGGAGGGCCGCCACCGGACGGGCCGCGACCGCCCCCCAGCCCGTCGGCGCCGGCGCCTCGTCCACCCGAGCCGCCCCGGGCGCCCGCGAATCCCGGTTCGGCCACGGGCCGCTCGCCGTCATCGACGCCGACGACGACGGCCGGGCCGTCGCGTACTGCGTCGACGGTCTCGTCCTGGACGTCCCCGCCGCTTCCCTGCCCTCGCTCGTCGAGTGGGCGCTCACGGACGCCGGGCTCGGGCAGGAGAAGCTGCACGGCGCCGGCAAGGACGCCGACCCGCTGCTCGTCCTGACCGAGGGCGCCCTTCGGCGCTACGGCCTGCCCGAGGGCCTCACCCCCGAAGAGCGTCTGGCGGGACGGCTGCCCGACTCCCACCCGGCCGTCGCCCGGCTGCACCGGGCCGCCTGGCGGCTGACGAAGCGCGGCTTCGGCCCCTGGGCCCGGATCTACCGCCCGGCGCAGGGCGCCACGCGTTCCTGCGTACAGCTGTGCGTCCCCTCCTGGGACGCGCTCGACGCCCGGCACTGGAACGGCGCCGCGCAGCTGCCCCCGGCGGAACTGGCACGGCTCCTCGGCACGTACGCGACCCGGGTGATGACGCCGCGCGGCTCCACCGCCGTGACGGGACTGGAGCTGATGACGGCCTTCCACCCCCCGACCCGGGCGACCCGGCCGGACACGGCCGGGGTGCGGCACAGCGAGCACAACCCCTCGTCCCTGGGGAAGGAGCCGGTCGACTGCGCCCCGTGCGAGGCACCCGACGGCCACCCGCTCCTGGCCCACCTGCCCCGCTTCCACGAGCGCGGGCCCGACGAGATGCTGTTCGAGGAGGCGTACGACTGGGCGCGCCCGCTCACGGACGCCGAGTGCACGCTGCGCCACGTCGTCGGCATCGACGTCAACCTCGCCTTCGGCGCGGCCGCCAACGGCGCGGTCGTCGGCCTGGCCGGCGCCCCGGTGCGCGTCGACGGTCCGGCCTTCGACCCCAAGGTGCCGGGCTCGTGGCTGGTGGACCTCTCGCACGTCGACCTCTCCCGGGTGAAGGCCGGAAAGGAGTGGAGGACCCTCGACGGCGCTCTGCTGCCCAGTCCGTTCACCCCGACGGGCGAGCGCCCGGCCGGCCCGGCCTGGTACGCGACGCCGACCGTCGCGTACGCGGTCGAACTCGGTTACGAGGTCGCACCCCTCGAGGCCTGGCTGCGCCCGACGAGCGGCCGCTATCTCGACGACTGGTACAAGCGGCTGCGTCACGCCTACATCGCCACCATGGCCGATCTCGGTGTCACCGAGAGCATGGGGCCGTCCGATCTTCTGGCGGCGATGGACGGCCACCGGAGGCACGATCCCGGGATGGCGGTCGTCCTGTCGGCGATCAAGGCCACCGTCAAGGGCGGCATCGGCAAGCTGCGCGAGCGGCCGCGCGGCGGCGGCTGGCGCCCGGGGCAGCCCTGGCCGGCCCTCGCCCGCCCGACCTGGCGCCCGGACATCCGCGCCACCGTCATCTCCCGCGCGCGCGTCGGCATGCACCGCAAGATGGTCGCCCTCGCGGCGGCCACGGGACGCTACCCGGTCGCGGTCCTCTCCGACTGCGCCGTCTACGCGGCCGACGGGCCGAGCCCGCTCGACGTCCTGCCGTACGCGGCCGACGGCACGACCGTACCCGGCTCCTTCCGGATCGGGGTCTCCCCGGGGATGGTCAAGCACGAGGGCACCCAGACCACGCTGTGGGCCGAGGGCGTGCGCGAGAAGTACGGGCAGGACCTGAACCTGGCCCGCTACGTCAAGACCGGCGAGGTCACCGCCGCGGACGACGGACAGTAGGAGGCGACGGCGATGGCATCGGTGGGGGACGGTCTCGACAAGGCGCTGGAGCGGGTGTTCACCCGTCCCATCCCCAAGAGCCCGGGCGCGCGCATGCGTTATCTGGTCAAGCGGAGCAAGGGCAGCACCAAAGCCGTCGCCCGGATGCTCGGGGTCTCCCAGCGCACGGTCGAGCGGTACGTGAAGGACCAGATCCGCAAGCCCCGGCATGACCTCGCCGACCGTCTGGAGCGGGAGGTGAGGAAGCGCTGGCAGCCGCAGGTGCGGGCGAGGGCGAAGAAGACGGCCGCCACGACGGCGGGTCTCGTCATCGACACCCGGGCCCGCTTCGGGTACACCGCCGCCCCCGGCACCACCGACGACGCCCGCATGCGTCACCTCACCGTCGCCCTGCCACCCCGCCACGCTGCCCGCCTCTTCGACGCCCGCGACCAGGGGGCCGACGAGCAGCGGCTCCAGCGGATCGCGGCCGAGGCCCTGGGCGAGGTGTACTTCCGCGACAACGGCCGCCGCGCGCAGGGCCTCCTGGTGGAGTACACCGACGCCGAGCACATCGAATTCGACCTCTAGCCCGTTTCCGTACGTCCCGCCCGGGCTGCGACGCTCCGCACGCTCCGGACGCCGCAGCCCCCGCCCTTACGACGGACGCCGATACCTTCCGGCCCGCCACGGTCGCCGCGAGGGCGAGTGCGAAGCCCAGGAGTGGGACGGGGCCGAGGATCCGGTCGTCCCAGCCATCGCGTGGCCCGCCTGGAGCGGGAACCGGGCGCGGCGATGCTTCGACCGCACCAGCCGCCGGGTGCGGCCGGCCCCGGCCGGTGCGGCCTTCCTCCCCGCCCCGCTCCCGTGCCCGGAAGCCGCCGAACGAGGGGCGCGGCAGGTCGGCTGTCGGCGGCCGACGCGGACGCGGACGCGCGGGAGTGAGGCTCAGACTCCGTCACCGCCCTGCGGCTCCAGCCGCCGCAGAGGCCCGTTCAGCTCCCGCTGGAAGAAGTCGATGAAGCCGTCCGGGTCGGGGCCCGCGTTCTGCATGACCAGCCGGTCGAAGCCCGCGTCGACGAACCCCTGCGCCACCTCGGCGTACCGCGCCGGATCGGCGCCGCAGGCGAACTTCTCCAGGACGTCCTCCTCCCGCACGGTGGTGGTGGCCGCCTCGAAGTTGACCGGGTTGGGCAGCTCGCTCATGACCTTCCACCCCGTGACCGCCCAGCGCGACGTGTCCAGAACGGCCTTCGCCGCCGTCCGCTCGTCGGGCGCCCACGCCATGGGCACCTCGGCGTAGCGGGGCCCGTCGCCGCCGGCCTCGCGATAGTGCCGGACGATCTCCGGCTTGTCCTCGGTGGCGAACAGCCCGTCCCCCAGCTCGGCCGCGATCCGGCACGACGGCCCGCCGCTCGCCGCCACCGCGATCAGGGGAAGCTCCCGGGGCAGGTCGAAGACCCGGGCGTCGTGCAGCCGCAGGTGCTTGCCCTCGTACGACCGGTAGCCGCCGCCCCACAGCAACCGGATGATCTCCAGGGCCTCCCTGAGCATCTCGTGCCGGGTGTGGACCGTGTCGGGGAAACCGCGGCCGACGACGTGCTCGTTGAGCCGTTCGCCGGAGCCGACACCCAGGACGAACCGGCCGTCCGACAGGAGGGCGAGGGTGGCGGCGGCCTGCGCGATGACGGCCGGGTGGTAGCGCACCGTCGGGCAGGTGACGCCGGTGGCCAGCCCGATCCGCGAGGTCTTCGCCGCGACGGCGCCCAGGACCGTCCAGGCGAACGGCGAATGCCCCTGGTTGTCGAGCCACGGATGGAAGTGGTCGCTGATCTCGACGAAGTCGAACCCCGCCTCTTCGGCGAGGACCGCCTGGCGTACCAGTTCCGCCGGACCGAACGCCTCGGCGGCCAGCTTGTATCCGATCTCCATGGGGGAGCACCTCTTCCCGTTGCGGTGACACCGACGACGTCCGCGCAGAGGTACCCCGGCCCGCCCCGCCCGTAACGGACGGCGGCCGCCACCCCGCCCGGAGGGATCAGCGCGTGCCGGGAGCATCCGGGTGACCGTCCACCCGCACCGGGCATGCGTACGGGCGCGTCAGCGCAGATCGAGCCGCATCAGGATCCGGGGATGGCCCGCGAGCACCGAAGTCGTGTCGGCGGCGTGGACGAACCCGGCCCGCTCGAAGTTCTTCCGCAGGCCGGCGTACGCCATCGTCAGGTCGACCTTCGCGTCCCGGTTGTCGAGGGGATACGCCTCGACGACGGGGGCGCCCTGGGAGCGGGCGTACTCGACCGCGCCGGCGATGAGGGCGTGGGAGATCCCCTTCTTACGGTGACCGGGGCGGACGCGGACGCACCACAGCGACCACACCGGCAGGTCGTCGACGTGCGGGATCTTGCGGTTGCGCGCGAAGGAGGTCTCCGCGCGCGGCGCGACGGCGGCCCAGCCGACCGGCTCGTCACCGTCGTAGGCCAGCACCCCGGGCGGGGGCCCCGTGCGGCACAGCTCGGCGACGTACGCACCGCGAGCGGGCCCGCGCAGCTCGTTGTTGAGCTTGGACGGGATCCGGTAGCTCAGGCACCAGCAGACGTTGGCGGCGGGAGACTTCGGACCGAGCAGCGTACGGACGTCCGCGAAGTCCGAGGCCGGGCGCACTTCGATGGGCATGGCACCACGATGCCACGCCGCTCCTCTCGGCGGACGCGGCAGGGGCGCGGGGCCCGTCCGGGTGCGCGGAGCCGTGCACGGGGGCCGCAGGGACGCGGTCCGGCCCACCCGGGCGCCGGGCCGCCTCGACGTCAGGCCACTCGTCGCCCGTCCGCAGCCCGGCCGCCCGGTTCCGCTCACAGCAGGGCGTCGCGGCCCAGCTCGTGGCGGTCGACCGCTTCGCGTACGGCGTTGACGAACCCGTTCCAGAAGTGCGCCTGGTGGCCGGTCCCGACGCCCGCGGTCTGCCGGCGGCGGGCGGCGCCGTCGAACTCCCCGAACATGGCCCTGCGCAGTTCGGTGGATATCTCCAGCTGGGCACCGGCCCCCGTGCGGGTGCGGTTGACGATGTTCGCCGGGTCGTCGCCGTTCAGCGGAGTGTCGACGCCCGCGACGACCACCTTCACCGCGAGGTCGGGATCGCCGGTCTCCGTGGTGAAGCCCGCCTCGGCGAAGGCCCGTGCGAGGTTCCGCATCAGCCGCTGGTCCCGGCCGCCGATCAGGATCTGCTTGGCCGGGCCCGCCTCGGGGCGGAAGCCGTGCAGGGAGACGGCGTACAGGTTGTTCCCGCAGACGGCGAGGGCGGCCGGGTCGTCGCAGTGGGTCGAGGTGACGTGGAGATCGTCGTGGGAGGTCAGCGCCTCGAACATCCAGTAGTCCCGCTGCGGCACTCCGGTCCTCGGCGCGGGGAGCGTGGTGCCGGCGCCCGCGAGCTCGTAGCCGGCGATCGCGAGGCACAGTTCGCTGGTCCCGGCCTCGATGCCACCGCCGTGCGGGGCGATGACGGCCGTGCTGCGGACGGCCTCGCTCGTCGCGCTCGCGTTGTCCAGCAGCTCGGTGCGGGCCCCGCAGCGGAAGCGGCGCATCCAGTCGACACCCTCCTGGAAGGCGCCGCTGGCGTACAGCACGGTGTTCGTGGCGAACCGCTCCGCGGCCGCCGTCCCCGTGGCAGTGGCCGTGGGAGCGGCGGCGGCGGTGGCGCCGCTTCCGGTGACGTCGGCGAGCAGGGGCAACCCGGCGACGGCGGCGACGGAGGTCAGGACGGTTCTGCGGCTGGCGGACTTCATAGGATGATCATCTCTGATGATCAGGCCGTTCCGGTAGCCCCCTCCGCCGACGACTCGTCCGCGAGGGATTCCCCTCCTCACGCGGGCCGTTCCTCTCTCCACCCCAGCGGGTCTCACGAGCAGGAGGTCGCGGCGCCGCGGCCCCTGCCGCAGCGCGTCTTCCGCCGAGCGGGTGACGTGCACTCCGATGGGGCGGCACAGCGGGCAGGCATGAACGCATCCGTGCGCGCGCCGGCTGCCGAAGTACTGCGCGTGCGCGGAAACGGATCTGAGGGGAGTGCCATGCTCCGTACGAGTGCGACGGCGGCGAGAACGGCGGAGGGGGACGCGTCGGAAGGGGTGACGGCGGGGCCGGGCGCGGCGATCGCGGACGTCCTGGACGGTCCGACCGGTACCGGCGGCGGCCCGCGCACGGCCGGAGAAGCGGTGGCGGCCGTCGAGTCCGTCCTCGCGGAACACCTCGACGCCCGGGTCAGGGAGGCCGGCGAGATCGACGCCGTGTCCGCGCGCGAGGTGGCGAGCCGGGTGGCCGGCTTCGTACGCGGAGGCGGCAAGCGGCTGCGGACGGCCTTCGTGTGGTGCGGATGGCAGGCGGCGGGCGCGGGCGGCGACCCGGAGGTTCCGCTGCGCATCGGGGCGGCCATCGAACTGCTCCAGGCCTGCGCGCTCATACACGACGACGTCATGGACGGCTCGCCCGTGCGCCGCGGCGGGCCGGCCGTGCACCGCCAGTTCGCCCACCTGCACCGGGCACACCGCATGAACGGTTCTGCTGACGCCTACTCCACCACCGCCGCCGTCCTGGCGGGCGACCTCGCCCTGGCGTGGGCCGACGACCTGCTCGCCGACACCGCTCTCGCCCTCCCCCCGCCCGCCGGACGCAGGCTCCACCGCGAATGGCGGGCGATGCGGGGGGAGATGGTCGCCGGCCAGTACCGGGACGTACGCGCACAGGCGACCGGCTCGTCCGGTGTCGACGAGGCGCTCTCCATCGCGACGCTGAAGAGCGCCCTCTACACCGTGGTCCGTCCCCTCGCTCTGGGCGCCTGCGTGGCCGGGACGGGGGCCGACGACGGCACCATGGAGGCGCTGCGGGCCGCGGGGGGCTGCGCGGGCCTCGCGTTCCAGCTCCGTGACGACCTGCTGGGCGTGTACGGGGATCCCGCCGTGACGGGAAAGCCCGCCGACGAGGACCTGCGCGGGCGGAAGCTGACCTACCTCCTCGCGGTCGCCCTGGAGCGGGCGACGGAGTCGTACGACGGGGCGGCCGTCGACGCGCTCGGACCCGGCCGCGTCCCCCGCTCCGAGCCGGACGTCGCCCGGATGCGCGCGGCCCTGGAGCGCACCGGCGCCCGCGCGGTGGTGGAGGAGGAGATCGCCGGCCTGTGCGCCAGGAGCGTGCGCCACTTCGCGGCCACCGGAGCGAGCCCGGGCGTGCGGGCCGAGTTCGCCGCGCTGGTGGACAGGGCGGCCGGTACCAAGCCGGCCACGAAGAGGGAGAACGCATGAGGACCGTGTCCGGGCCCACGGACCACGTGGTGGTGGTCGGCGCGGGGCTGTCCGGGCTCGCCGCCGCCCTGCACCTGCTCGGTGCCGGCCGCCGGGTGACCGTCGTCGAACGGGACGCGGTGCCCGGCGGCCGGGCCGGCCGGCTGGAGGTCGGCGGCTACCGGATGGACACCGGCCCCACGGTCCTCACGATGCCGCACCTGGCGGACGAGGCGTTCGCCGCCGTCGGCGACAGCCTGTACCGGCGCGTGGAACTGATCGCCCTCCACCCGGCCTACCGGGCCCGCTTCGCGGACGGCAGCCTGCTGGACGTCCACACCGACGGCGACGCGATGGAGGCCGAGGTCCGGCGCTTCGCCGGCGCTGCCGAGGCCGAGGGCTACCGCCGGCTGCGCACCTGGCTGCGGCAGTTGTACCAGGCGCAGATGCGCCGCTTCATCGACACCAACTTCGACTCGCCCTTCCGGCTCCTCCACCCCGATCTGGCCCGGCTGGCGGCACTGGGCGGCTTCGGACGCCTGGACGCGCAGATCGGCAGGTTCCTCTCCGACGAGCGCCTGCGCAGGGTGTTCTCCTTCCAGGCGCTGTACGCCGGGGTGCCGCCCGCCCGCGCACTCGCCGCGTACGCCGTCATCGCCTACATGGACACGGTCGCCGGCGTCTTCTTCCCCAAGGGCGGCATGCACGCGCTGCCCCAGGCGATGGCGGACGCCGCGGCCGACGCGGGCGGAGCCTTCCGCTGGTCGGCCGAGGTGAGCGCGCTGGAGACCTCCACCGGGCGGGTGCGGGCCGTGCGCCTCGCCTCCGGGGAGCGGATCGCCTGCGACGCGGTCGTCCTGACCCCCGACCTGCCCGTCGTGCACCGCCTCCTGGGTCGCGCGCCGAGGCGGCCGGTCGCCCTGCGCGCCTCACCGTCCGCCGTGATCCTGCACGCCGGGACCGACCGGACCTGGCCGGAACTCGCCCACCACACGATCTCCTTCGGCGCCGCCTGGGAGGGGACCTTCGACGAACTGACCCGTACGGGGCGGGTGATGAGCGACCCCTCGCTGCTCATCACCCGACCGACCACGCACGACCCGGACCTCGCGCCGGCGGGCAGACATCTGCACTACGTCCTCGCCCCGTGCCCCAACACCACGACGGGCCCCTCGGCCGCCGCCTGGGACGCGCTCGGACCGCGCTACCGCGACAGTGTGGTCGCCGAACTGGAACGGCGCGGTCTGCACGGCTTCGGGGCCTCCGTCGACCGGGAGGTGCTGGTCACCCCGGCGGACTGGACGGCCCAGGAGCATCTGGCGGGCACCCCGTTCTCCGCCGCGCACACGTTCGCGCAGACCGGCCCCTTCCGGCCCCGCAACCTCGTACGCGGCTACGACAACGTCGTCCTGGCCGGATGCGGGACGACGCCCGGGGTCGGAGTCCCCACGGTGCTCGTCAGCGGCAAGCTCGCCGCCGCCCGCATCACCGGCGTCCGCCGCCCGCCGGAGGCACGCGGAGACGGCCGACGGGCGGCCCGCCCGCCCGCGCGGGCCGACGACACGACCCGGCCGACGGCCGGCGCCGACCCGCTCCCGAACGGCGCGGGCAGACACGTCGACGGCGCGGACGTGCCCGCGACCGAAGGAACCGGCCCCGGCCACGGCACGGACGGCCGCGCCGGTGGCGCCGCCGGCTCCCCCGCCGACACCGTCAGGCCCGCCGGCACCAGCGCCCTCAGGCAGGTGCGCACCACCCTCCCGGACCCGAAAGGCACTACCCATGACCCGTCGTGAACTCGACGCGGCCGGGGTGACGGACCCCGGCCTCCGCGCCGCCTACACCCGGTGCCGGCAGCTCAACGCCCGCCACGGACGGACGTACTTCCTGGCCACCCGCCTCCTGCCGCTCGAACGGCGCTGCGCCGTCCACGCGCTGTACGGCTTCGCCCGCTGGGCGGACGACATCGTCGACGACCTCGACCGCGAACAGCCGCCCGAGGAGCGCGACCGGCTGCTGCGCCGCCTGGAGAGCGACCTGGCGCGGGGGCTGCGTACCGGCCACGGCGACGAGCCCGTCGTGCGGGCCGTGACCGACACGGCCGAGCGCTACGCCATCGACCCTGGTCTCTTCGCCGACTTCCTGGCCTCCATGCGCAGCGACCTGACGGTCACGGACTATCCGACCTACGCGGACCTGCACGCCTACATGCACGGCTCGGCCGCCGTGATCGGCCTGCAGATGCTGCCGGTCCTCGGTACGGTCGTCGACCGCGAGACGGCTGCGCCGCACGCGGCGGCGCTCGGGAGGGCGTTCCAGCTGACCAACTTCCTGCGCGACGTGGGCGAGGACCTGGACCGGGGGCGCGTGTACCTGCCCGCCGATCTGCTCGCCGCGCACGGGGTGGAGCGGCCGCTGCTCGAGTGGAGCCGCCGCACCGGCGGCCGGGACCCGCGCATCCGCGCCGCCTTCGTCGAGTTCGAGGCGATGAACAGGGCGGTGTACCGGGAGGCCGAGCCCGGTGTCGCCATGCTGGAACCACGGGTTCGGCCGTGCATCCGCACCGCCTTCACGCTGTACGGAGGCATCCTGGACGCGATCGCCGCCGACGACTACGCCGTGCTGCACCGCCGGGCCGTGGTGCCGCGCCGGCGTCGGGCGGCGACGGCTGCGGCGGGCCTCGTCCGCATCCTGGCCGCGCGGGTACGCCCCCGCACCGGGCGCGGGACGGGGCGGACGCCGCACGCGGTGGCGCTGCGCGAGGGAGCGCGCCGGTGAGGGACGGTGACGGCGGGTCGGCGAGGTCGGACCGGACGGGCGGGAAGCGCTGGACCTCGCCACTGCGGGTGCGCCGCGCCCCCGCGTGGGAGCGGCAGCCCTCGCCATGGCGGGAGGCCAAGCCCGCCCTGATCGCGGAGGCGCTCGAGCGGGCGACGGCCAGGCCGTCGGGAAACTGGTTCGTCGTCGGCGCCTCGCGCGAGATCGAGGCGGGCGGCCGGGCGTACGGCAGGACCGTGGGCGGCGTCGAAGTCGTCCTGTGGCGCGGCGAGGACGGCGGACTGCGCGGCGGTCCCGGAGCCTGCCCCCATCTCGGGGCTCCCTTGCGCGACAGCCGGGTCGTGTGCGGGACGCTCGTGTGCCACTGGCACGGACTGGCCCTTTCCGGCGGCCCGTACGCCGGGTGGGAGCCGTTCCCCGTCCACGACGACGGAGTGCTGGTGTGGGTGCGTCTCGACTCGGTCGGCGGCGAGCCACCGCTGGAGCGCCCCGTGGTCCCCGAACGGCCGCGGCACGAGGGCGCGATCGACGCGGTGTACACGGGAGTGGGGCGGTGCGAGCCGGAGGACGTGGTCGCCAACCGGCTCGATCCCTGGCACGGCTCCTGGCTGCACCCCTATGCCTTCGTCAACCTGCGGGTGGCCGGGACCCCGCAGGGCGACGGGGACGACGACGCGTTCGCGGTCGATGTCTCGTTCAAGGTCGCGGGCAGGCTGGTGGTGCCGGTCAGGGCCGTGTTCACCGCGCCGACGCCCCGCACGGTCGTCATGCGCATCACCGACGGGGAGGGTGCCGGCTCGGTGGTCGAGACGCACGCCACCCCCCTGACCCCGCGAGGGGACGGCCGCCCCCGCACCGCGGTGGTCGAGGCGGTCGTCGCGGCCTCGGACCGGCGGGGCTTCGCCCTGGCCCGTGCGGCGGCCCCGCTGCTGCGGCCGATGATGCGCCGCACGGCCGGCCGGCTGTGGCGCGACGACCTCGCCTACGCGGAACGCCGCTGGTCGCTGCGCCGCGCCGGCCGGTTCCCCGGCTGAGCACGGGCGGCACCGCCGACCGGCGGGGGGGGGGGGGGGGGGGCCGGCGGAGGGCTCCGTGCCCTTAGCCCTGCC
>NZ_JBFASK010000003.1:0-174508 GCF_040677675.1 Streptomyces sp. NPDC053755
AGACGGCGGGCGACACGGACGCGATGCGCGGGACCGAGCTGCGGGCGGTGCTGTGGCAGGCCCTGGCCCGGCTGCCCGAGCTCCAGCGCACGATGCTGGTGCTGCGCTACTACGAGGGCCGTACGGATCCGGAGATCGCGGAGATCCTGGACATCAGTGTCGGCACGGTGAAGTCGAGCATCTGGCGCTCCCTGCGCCGGCTGCGCGAGGACGAGGTCCTCAGCTTCGGCCGTGACGAGGAAGAGTCCTTCGGCGAGCTGGTGGCCTGAAGGTACGGGGGGACCACGGGGGAAACACGGGGGGACACGGGGGTACGGGGGAAAGGCGCGGGTCGGACAAGCCGGGGGGGCTTGTGCGGCCCGCGTCGCGTTGTCCCGCGGGGCTGTCCGTTACCGGGCGGCCGGGGCGCGGTGCCGGCCGGCCGCCGCGGCGGCGAGTCGGCCCAGGGCCTCCTGCTTGGCGCAGGGGTGAGCGCCCAGGGCGGTCTGGCGGGCCACGATGGAGCGTTCGGCGCGCATCAGGCGCCAGCCGCGGCGCAGCAGGAACGGGACCGACTTGCGGCCCTCCCGCAGATCCCGCACCAGTCGGCGGCGGAACGTCGTCGAGGGGCGGCCCCGCAGGCACAGCGCGTCGGCGAGCACGCCCAGTTCCTCGCAGCGCGTCACGATCTCCGCGGCGAAGATGCCCTCGGCCACGAACAGCGGCGTCCGCTCGATGTCCAGCCGCTCCCGGTCCACGCGGGAGCTGGTCGCGAGGTCGTAGACGGGGACGTCCGTCCGGCCCGTACGGCACAGGTCCACGATCGCCGCGACGGCGGAGTCCGCGTCCCAGGACAGCGGTGAGTCCCAGTCGATGTCGGCGCTCCCCGCGACAAGCGGCAGCGTGGGGTCGTCGCCTTCCTTGTAGAAGTCGTCGAGGCGCAGGACGGGAAGGCCGGCGACGGCGGCGAGGGACGACTTGCCGGAGCCGGAGGGGCCCGCGAGCAGGACGACACGGGTCGGGATCGGTTGGGAACTCACGGGACACCAGTGTGAAGCATTCCCCCGTGAAGGGGACCCCCGAGGGAAGCCGTTGGTGCGAGGATCACACCTCGACTACTTTCGGTGGCCGCCCGGTCACCCCTCGGAAGGATCACGATGGCGCGTCACGCAGAACCCCGGACCCCCCGCCGCAGCGCCCTGCTCAAGGCCGGTCTCGCGGTCACGGCGGCGGGTGCGGCCCTGAGCGGCGCGGGCTCGGCGGCCCAGGCCGCCGCCCCGGTGCCGCTGCCCGTCGACTCGCTGTCCAGGACGGACACCGCCGCCGCCGGGGCGGCCGCGCTGGGCGGCGTCACCCACGGTCTGGGGCCGCTCACCCGCCTCCAGCTCGACCCGCTGGCCAACACCGGCGTCGACCCGCTCGACAACGGCCTCGGCACCCAGGTCGCCGACTTCAAGCCGGTCGGCACCCACCTCGTCACCGACCACCTGACGAAGGGCGGCGCGGTCGAGGACCTGCCGGTGGCGGGTCCGCTGACGCAGGAACTGCTCCCGTAACGCGAAGGGGCGGGCTCAGCCGCGGGAGCGGCGCAGCCAGCCCAGTGCCCTGCGGGGCTCGGGCAGCTTCGCCGGGGCGCCGGGGTTCCCGCCCCTGTGCGGCTGGACGTCCTTCAGGCGCGCGCTCCAGGGGCCCTCGCCCATGGCCACGTGGACGAGGAGCGGGCCCTCGGGCAGCGGTACGGTGTCCCGGCGTGCGCCGATCTCGTTGATGACGGAGCCTCCGGACTTCGGAAGCGTGGTGGGGTCCGCGTGCCCCGCCAGTCTGTAGAGGTAGACGACGAAATTGCTGTCGCCGCGGTAGTGGAAGGCGGCGTCGGCCGTCCCTCCCGTGTGGAGCAGGACGTCGGGGCCCCAGGACTCCACGCTGCCCTTCGTCAGACGCCGGGCCTGCGCCAGCGGCAGGATCCGCATCTCCCAGGAGCCGCTCGCCTTCAGGCGCAGGCGAAGGCACCCGTGCGCGGGGACGGAGGCGAGCACCCGGCCCCGGAAGCCCTTCTCCGTGGTGTTGACGAGGTAGGTCCCGGTGGCGTTGGACTCGTCGAGGGGCCACAGGGCCTGGTGTCCTTCGCCCTTCAGCGCCAGTTCCACCATGACGGGGCCGGGCGGCAGGTCCTTCTCGGTGATCACGTCGCTGTCCCGGCCGGTGACGGTGCGCGGCTTGAAGACCGGCCCGCACGTCCAGACCGGCGGGTCGGGCCGTGGCCCGGGCGGGGGAGGCGTCGTCGTCACGGGCGCCGGGGCGTCCGGGGCCTCCGGGGCCGACGCCCGGGCCTGTGCCCGCTCCGCGGCCAGCGCCCGGATCTGGTCCGGGGTCATGTCGAGGATCTGGTCCCGGGTCAGGCGCGAACCCTGCGCTGGTGCCTGGGACTGATCCTGGGGCGGCGCCTGGACCCCCTGAGCCGGTTCCTGAGCCGGTGACGGTGACGGTGACGGCGCCTGGGCCTGGGCTCGGGCCTGCTCCTGGGCCTGAGCGGCGGGCGGGGCCGGGTGGGAGGCCTCCTGTGGTTCCTCGCTCACGTCCACCCCGTGGTCCGCCGCCAGGCCGGTCAGCCCGTCGACGTACCCCTGGCCCACCGCGCGGAACTTCCAGCCGCCCGAGCGGCGGTACAGCTCCGCGAGGACCATCGCCGTCTCGTCGCCCGCGTCGGTCACCTCGTACGACACGACGGCCGTCCCGTCGGATCCGGACACCTCCACGGACAGCCCGCGCGCGTCCCGCAGCGCGCCCTCCTCCGTCGACACGACGAGGAGCACGCGGTCCACGGCCTCCTCGACGCCCGCCAGGTCGGCGTCGAGCGACACCGTGCCGTCCTGGCCCTCGGCGAGCCGTACCGCGCCCGACGCGTGGACGGGCGCGCCGGGGAAGACGATGTCGGCGTCCCCCCGGACCCTGCCCGTCTCCGTCACGAGCAGCGCCGCGACGTCCACCCCGCTCCGGACCGCGACGCGCAGCGCGGCCGTCGGGACGAAGGCGTTGTCTCCCTTGATCAATCCCCTCAGCATGAAGGGATCATGGGTTCGGTCGCGGGGCATGCGCAAGGCCCCCGGGCGCAGACACCCGGGGGCCTCGGCCGGCGGAGCAAGGGCGAGTGGGGAGAGTCCCGCCTGCCCCGCCCCGCCGCACGCCCTAGTAGGCGGAGCCGCTCGCGCCCAGCGAACCCGTGGGGTGCCAGACCGTCTTGGTCTCCAGGAAGGCGGTCATGCGGTCCGTGCCGGGGGACGCGGAGAAGTCCTCGGCACGGCGGCGCAGCACGCGCTTCAGGTTGTCCGCCGCGGCGATCTCCAGGTCCCGGGCCAGATCGGCGCCGGCGCCCGTCAGGTCGATCGCGTTGACGTCCTGGTGTGCCGCCAGGTGCGGGCCCATCTCCGCGGCCTTGCCGGAGAGGATGTTGACGACACCGCCCGGCAGGTCGGACGTGGCGAGCACCTCGCCCAGGGACAGGGCCGGCAGCGGAGCCTTCTCGCTCGCGATCACGACGGCCGTGTTGCCGGTCGCGATGACCGGGGCGACCACCGACACCAGGCCCAGGAACGACGACTCCTGGGGCGCCACGACGGTGACGACACCGGTGGGCTCCGGGGTGGAGAGGTTGAAGTACGGCCCCGCGACGGGGTTCGCCCCGCCCACGATCTGGCCGATCTTGTCGGTCCAGCCCGCGTACCAGACCCAGCGGTCCACGGCCGCCTCGACGACCTCCGCGGCCTTGGACTTCGACAGGCCCTCGGCGTGCGCCACCTCGTGCACGAACTGGCTCTTGCGGCCCTCCAGCATCTCGGCGACGCGGTAGAGGACCTGGCCGCGGTTGTACGCCGTCGCGCCCGACCAGCCGCCGAACGCCTTGCGCGCCGCGACGACCGCGTCACGGGCGTCTTTGCGGGAGGAGAGCGGCGCGTTGGCCAGCCACTTGCCCTTGTGGTCCTGCACTTCGTACACCCGGCCGCTCTCGCTGCGGGGGAACTTGCCCCCGACGTACAGCTTGTAGGTCTTGAAGACGCTCAGACGGTTCTGCTCAGACATCGAGGTACGCCTCCAGGCCGTGGCGGCCGCCCTCGCGGCCGAAGCCCGACTCCTTGTAGCCGCCGAAGGGCGAGGTCGGGTCGAACTTGTTGAACGTGTTGGCCCAGACGACACCCGCCCGGAGCTTGCCGGCCACGGCCAGGATCCGCGAGCCCTTCTCCGTCCAGATGCCGGCCGACAGGCCGTACTGGCTGTTGTTGGCCTTGGCGACCGCCTCGTCCGGCGTACGGAACGTCAGCACGGAGAGGACCGGGCCGAAGATCTCGTCGCGGGCGATGGTGTGCGCCTGCGTGACGTTCGTGAACAGCGTCGGGGCGAACCAGTAGCCGGACGTGGGAAGTTCGCAGGCCGGCGACCAGCGCTCGGCGCCCTCCGCCTCGCCCTTCTCCACCAGCGTGGTGATCCGGGACAGCTGCTCGGCGGAGTTGATCGCGCCGATGTCGGTGTTCTTGTCCAGCGGGTCGCCCAGCCGCAGCGTCGACAGGCGCCGCTTGAGCGCGTCGAGCAGTTCGTCCTGGATCGACTCCTGGACCAGCAGGCGCGAGCCCGCGCAGCAGACCTGGCCCTGGTTGAAGAAGATGCCGGTGACGATGCCCTCGACGGCCTGGTCGATCGGCGCGTCGTCGAAGACGATGTTCGCGCCCTTGCCGCCCAGCTCCAGCGTCAGCTTCTTGCGCGTGCCGGCGACCGAGCGGGCGATGGACTTGCCGACCGCGGTGGAGCCGGTGAAGGCCACCTTGTTCACGTCCGGGTGCTCGACGAGCGCGGCGCCGGTGTCCCCGTAGCCGGGGAGGATGTTGACGACACCCTTGGGCAGCCCGGCCTGACGGCAGATGTCCGCGAAGAACAGGGCGGACAGCGGGGTGGTCTCGGCGGGCTTCAGCACGACGGTGTTGCCGGTCGCCAGCCCCGGGGCGATCTTCCACGCCAGCATCAGCAGCGGGAAGTTCCACGGGATGACCTGGCCCGCCACGCCCAGCGGCCTCGGGTTCGCGCCGTATCCGGCGTGGTCGAGCTTGTCGGCCCAGCCGGCGTAGTAGAAGAAGTGCGCGGCGACGAGCGGGAGGTCCGCGTCGCGCGTCTCCTTGATGGGCTTGCCGTTGTCCAGGGTCTCCAGGACGGCCAGCTCGCGGCTGCGCTCCTGGATGATCCGGGCGATGCGGAAGAGGTACTTGGCGCGCTCGGAGCCGGGCAGCGCCGACCACTTCTCGAACGCCTTGCGTGCCGCCTTCACCGCGCGGTCGACGTCCTCGGCACCCGCCCGGGCGACCTCGGCGAGGACCTCCTCGGAGGAGGGCGAGACGGTCTTGAAGACCTTGCCGTCGGCCGCGTCGACGAACTCGCCGTCGATGAACAGGCCGTACGACGGGGCGATGTCGACGACCGAGCGCGACTCGGGCG
Organism: Streptomyces sp. NPDC053755; assembly: GCF_040677675.1. Classification (NCBI taxonomy): domain Bacteria; kingdom Bacillati; phylum Actinomycetota; class Actinomycetes; order Kitasatosporales; family Streptomycetaceae; genus Streptomyces; species Streptomyces sp. NPDC053755. The sequence continues at coordinate 5,458 of NZ_JBFASK010000003.1, forward strand.
CCGGTGCGTACTCGAATACAGATGCCATGATCGATCAGTCCACCGTGACGTAGTCGGGGCCGGAGTAGCGGCCGGTCGCCAGCTTCTGACGCTGCATGAGCAGGTCGTTGAGCAGGCTGGAGGCGCCGAAGCGGAACCAGTGGTTGTCCAGCCAGTCCTCGCCCACGGTCTCGTTGACGAGCACCAGGAACTTGATCGCTTCCTTGGTGTTGCGGATGCCGCCGGCCGGCTTCACGCCGATCTGCACGCCGGTCTGCGCGCGGAAGTCCCGCACCGCCTCCAGCATGAGCAGGGTGTTGGCCGGGGTGGCGTTGACCGCGACCTTGCCGGTCGAGGTCTTGATGAAGTCGGCGCCGGCCATCATCCCGAGCCAGGACGCACGGCGGATGTTGTCGTACGTGGACAGCTCGCCGGTCTCGAAGATCACCTTGAGGCGGGCGCGGTCGCCGCACGCGGCCTTGATGGCGGAGATCTGCTCGAAGACCTGCAGATAGCGGCCGGCGAGGAAGGCGCCACGGTCGATGACCATGTCGATCTCGTCGGCGCCGGCGGCGATCGCGTCGGCGGTGTCCGCGAGCTTCACGGGGAGCGCGGCGCGCCCGGCCGGGAAGGCCGTGGCCACGGAGGCGACCTTGACGTCGGAGCCCGCGACGGCGGCCTTGGCGGTGGCCACCATGTCGGGGTAGACGCAGACCGCGGCGGTCGTCGGGGTCGTACGGTCGGACGGGTCGGGATTGACGGCCTTGGCGGCGAGCGCCCGGACCTTGCCCGGGGTGTCCGCGCCTTCGAGCGTCGTCAGGTCGATCATCGAGATGGCCAGGTCGATGGCGTAGGCCTTGGCCGTGGTCTTGATCGAGCGGGTGCCGAGGGACGCGGCGCGCGCCTCCAGGCCGACGGCGTCGACGCCGGGCAGCCCGTGGAGGAAGCGGCGCAGCGCACTGTCGGACGCGGTCACGTCGGCGAAAGCGTGTGCTGCAGATGCAGTGGTGGGCATGGTCACCAGTCGAGCATATCTACGCGCGTAGCGACCTGTACAGGCCCGCCTTTGCTCCGGCCGCGAACGCCCAGGTCGCTACCGGGCGCCGTGACGGCTGTCACAAGGCGGTGCCGACCCGCGGCCTCGAGCCGACGGCCCGGCCGCCGCGGCCACCGGCGAGTCCGGTGCGACCGCCTGGGGCGAGTCCGGTACGGGTGGCGGGGGTGAGCTCGGTACGGCCGCCGGGGGGTGAGGCCGGTACGGCAGCCTCCGCAACGTCCGCCGAGTCCGCCGAGTCCGCGGCGAAGCAGGCGCGGGCGGCGCCGCCGCCGGACCCCAGCCCGTCGGCCGGCGCCGCGACGGGCGCGTGCACGGTCGGGAAGGCCGTCGGCATCGGCGCGGGCACCGCCGCCGCGCCGACGACGAGCCCCCCCCCGGGCGAAGGCAGGGTTCGGGGACGCGGAGCCGACGGCCACCGCCCCGACGGCATCGTGCTCGGGGCCGACCCGGTCGACCGAGCCGCCTGAGCCGAGCGAGGGGCGCTGAGGCAGAATCGGCGGTATGACGAGCCCCCAGCCGCCCGCCGAGCCGGCCTACGCCGACCGCGTCTTCCGTTCGCCCTTCGGGATCGCGGGCGGTGTCCTGCTGCTCGGACTCGCCGCCTGGTTCTGCGGCGACGCGATCGTCCGGGGCGAGGGCCGCACGCCGTGGGTGGCGCTGGCGGCGCTGGTCCTCCTCGTCCCGCTCGTCGTGGCCTTCACCCTGCGGCCCGCCGTCTACGCGAACGAGGACCGGCTCCGCATCCGCAACCCGTTCCGCTCCATCACGCTGCCCTGGGCCGCCGTCGCCGACGTCCGCGCCGGATACTCCAGCGAGGCCCTCACCCGGGACGGGACGAAGTACCAGCTCTGGGCCATCCCGGTCTCGCTGCGCCAGCGCAAGCGCGCCGCGCGCCGCCAGACCCGCGCCGCCCAGGACGACCCGCACGGCCGCACCTCCGTCCACGCCGACGTGAACGACGCCTCCCGGCTCGCCCCCGCCGACCAGACGGTCGCCGACCTGCGCGACCTCGCGGAGCGCTACGCCTCCCGCCCGGGCGCCCAGGGCGAGCCGCGGATCCGGTGGGCGTACGAGATCATCGCCCCGGCGGCGGCCGGTCTGCTGCTGCTCGTGATCCTGCTCGCCACGGGCTGAGGCGCCCGGCACAGCCGAGGGCCGGGTGCGCACCCGCAGGTGCGCAACCCGGCCCTCGGCGTTCGTGCCCGTCGGCTCAGGGGGCGTGGAAGCCCTGGACGTCGGCGATGAGGTCGACGCTGCCGTTGCGGTTGTAGAAGGTGACCTTGCCGTCCTTGACGGGGACGACGACGAGGTTGGGGACGGTCTGTCCCGCGGTGATGTTGAGGTTGGACGCGCTGGTGCGGGTGGTGCCGTAGGGGTAGGCGGAGACGAACGTTCCGGCCGTCGGGTTGGTGGCGGTGACGTTGAGGACGACCGCGGTGGCTCCGGTGGCGGGCACGCCGCCCTTGCCCGCGACGGTCAGGGTGACCGTTCCGCCCGGGCCGATCTTCGCCTTGGCGACGCCCGTGCCGTCCCGGGTGTCCATCACCCGCGCCGGCGTCACCGGCTCGAACCGGGAGCCGGAGCCCGTGAGGGAGTGGTACCCGGCGACGTCGGCGATGAGGTCGACGCTGCCGTTGCGGTTGTAGAAGGTGACCTTGCCGTCCTTGACGGGGACGACGACGAGGTTGGGGACGGTCTGTCCCGCGGTGATGTTGAGGTTGGACGCGCTGGTGCGGGTGGTGCCGTAGGGGTAGACGGAGACGAACGTTCCGGCCGTCGGGTTGGTGGCGGTGACGTTGAGGACGACCGCGGAGACGCCCCTCGCCGGGACACCGCCCTTGCCCGCGACGGTCAGGGTGACCGTTCCACCCGGGCCGATCTTCGCCTTGGCGACGCCCGTGCCGTCCCGGGTGTCCATCACCCGCGCCGGCGTCACCGGCTGGTACGCCCTGGAGGCCAGGGAGGCGGCGCGGGTCAGCGCGACGTCACCGGTCCGCGTGAGCGCCGGGCCCTCGCCGTCCGCCGGGACGGCCGTCAGCGTCCAGTCGTACAGTCCGTCCGGCAGCGCGGCCCCCGACGCGTCCTTGCCGTCCCACCGGGCCTGGACCACACCGCGGGCCTCGCCTCCCCCCAGGGTGTGGACGACGGTGCCGGCCGCGTCCCGGACGTCGATCCGCCAGGACGAGGCGGGCTTGGACAGCCACCAGCTGCCCGACCAGGCCGGGTCGGCGGCCTTGCGGTCCAGGACCTCGGCGGGAGGCCGGGAGTCGAGCAGCCGCAGCGGCGGCGCCGCCACCCCGACGGGTACGACGTGGACGTCCTCCGCGGCGTCCACGTAGCCGACGTGGCCGCCGAACCGGTCCACGGTCCAGCCGCGGCCCGGCACGGGGTCCGCCACGGTCCCGATGACGCGGGTCGCGCCGCCCCCGCGCAGGGGAGTCGCGGAGACCGTGTGGCCCTGGGCGTGGGCGAGGTAGCCGTCGCCGAGCAGGGCGGAGGTGTGGGCGGGCAGCGGCACGTTCGCCCCCGTGTCGACGTCCTTCACCCCGGAGGCCGTCGCGCACCTCCAGTACACGGCCGAGCCGACGGCCTGCAGCCTCGTCAGGTCGCAGCCCGCGACCTTCACCGAGCGCGTGGTCGCGCCGGTGCGGACGTCGACCGCGTCGACGACGCCGGCGGTCCTGCTCTCCACCCACAGCGTGCCGCCGTCGAGGGAGGCCAGCCGGTCCTCGATCGCACGGGAGAGGACGTTCTCGTCGGTGTCGATGTCATGGACCTTGTACGTCTTCTGCGTGCCGTCGTCCTGGGTGTACGCGACGTACCGGCCGGACGACTGGAAGTCGGACGGACGGGGGTCGGTGTCCGTCCACCGGGAGCGCTCCAGGTTCTCTCCCTCCTGGACGAACCGGATGTTGCCCGGATATCCGATCCAGAGGAGCCGGCCGTCACCGGAGGGCACGATCTTCTGGCACACCTGGCGGCAGTACCCCGGAACGTTGTTGTAGCCGTCCTGTCCGCGGTCGATCCTCGGACCCGCCGCGAGGTCACCGCCGACGGTGAGGTTCCGGGAGACGACCGCCGCCGCGTTGTACACGTCGTAGTCGTAGTTCTCCGTGCCGTGCAGGACGCCCTGCGCGACGACCAGCTGCTCCGTGCGGGTGATCCCCAGCGGGACCTCGTACAGCGGGGTGAGGACGGGGCCGGATCCGCTGTCGGGGATCCGGACCCGGTGGACCCGGTACGTTCCGTCCGCGGCCTCGACCGTCGCCAGGGCGCCGCCGTCCTGAGTGCCGAGGACCGCGTCGGCGCCGAACGCCGGGCGCGCCTCGCCGCCGTCCAGCGGGTACAGCGTGAACGGGTCGTCGCCGTCCTGGTACTTCTCGCGGACCACCGCGTGGTCGCCGAGCAGCGCCGAGGGCGACTCGGGCACGGAGATCTCCGCGACCGGCCGGGAGAGGTCGCCCTCGGTGTCCCACACCTTGAGGCGTTCGGTCCTGAAGTCGAAGTCCATGACGCGCGAGCCGACGAGCGGCGCGGAGCGGCCGGTGATGTCGTGGGCGATTCCCGTGGGGCGGACGACCAGTTCGTCGAGGTCGACCCAGCCGACCCGTCGGGCGCCGCCGACGGTGTACGAGACGAGGAACCCCTTGCCGTTGCCCTGGGTCACGTGGGCGGTGACGCTCTCGGCACCGGCCGGCGCGGTCACCGTGCGGTCCCTCAGCACGCCGTTCTCGTACGCGAGGACGTGGACGGTCTTCGCGGTCGGGTACTCGTTGGTGACGACCGTGCCGCCCTCCACATGGGCGAACGACTGGTTCGCGGGGACCGTCACGGTCCGCTCGGGAGCCGTCGGGCCGTCCTGGAAGACCACCCGCTTGGGCTCGCCCGGCGGGTCGTACACGCGGGCGATCCCGGTGCCGGTGCCGTACACCTCCGGGGCGCCCTTCGCGTCGTACCGGACGGAGGCACCGTCGCCGTACGCCACCCAGGCGTACCCCTGCCAGTCCTTGTGCAGGAAGCCGGTCGCCCCGGCGTGGACGAGCTGCCCCGGGACCCGGGACTTCTGGGCCGGGATGGTGAGCGGTGCCGTCGGCGTCGTCTCCTCCGCCGCGACCGCCGGCCCCCCGCTGAACGGTGCGAGCGTGGCGGCCGCCGCGGCGACGGCGACGGCGGTCGCCGCCAGCCTTCGGCGCGGCCGGCCCCCTGCTCCTCTCGCGCGATAGCGCACAGGGCCCCCCACTTTGGTTAAAGGATCAAAGATTCGAGGCTAGCAACGGAGGCCGACGGCCTCTCCGCTCCGCGCGTCACGAATCCGTCCCGACTGTCACAGGTCTGTGACGGTCACGGCGGCCCGTGCCAGACCAGGAGCATGTAGCCGCCCAGCCACGCCGAGGACACGGCCGCCCCCGCGAGGGCCAGGGCGGCGGTGTGGAGGCGGGCGCGGGTGAGGGCGTGGGCGAGGGGGAGCAGCAGGGGGAAGCCCGGCAGCAGGAAGCGGGCGCGCGGGAAGTACACCCCTCCGCTGCCGAGGACCACCAGCAGCAGGACCCCCGTGAAGACCAGCAGCGGCAGCGGCTGACGGTCGCCCAGGCAGAGCAGGAACAGCGCCGCCGAGCCGATCAGCACCACGGAGACCACCACCAGGAAGAGCTGGGGCTTCCGGTCGTACACCAGCAGCTCGCGCAGGGTCCGCGCGGTCACGGCTCCGCCGTCCCACTCGTTGGTCCACAGCCGCTGGACGGCGAAGTAGCCGTCCCAGCGCCCCAGGCGCAGTCCCACCCAGCCGACGTAGCCGAGCCAGCCGAGCGGCGCCGCGAGCGCCGCCGCCAGCGCCGGGCGGTTGCCGCGCCGGGCGGCGAGCAGGCCCGCCGCCGTCACCGCCGCCGCCACGGCGATGCCGGTCGGCCGGGTGAGCCCGGCGGCGACCGCGAGACCCGCGGCCCAGGCCCACCTGCCGGTGAGGACCGCGTACAGCGACCAGGCGGCCAGCGCGGTGAACAGCGACTCGGTGTACCCCATCCACTGGACGACGGCGACCGGCGCCGCTCCCCACAGCACGGCGAGGACGGTGCCCGTCCGGCGGCCGTGCAGCCGGTCGCCGACGGCGAAGACCCCCCAGGCGGCGACCAGCGAGCAGACCCCGGCGATCACCAGCGCCACGGAGGCGGGTGAGCCCGGCGCGACGGCGGCGAGCGTCCTGATCAGGGCGGGGTAGAGCGGGAAGAACGCGAGGTTGTTGCCGTACGTCCGGGTGCCGAGTTCCCGCGCGTAGCCGTCCTCGGCGATGGCGAGGTACCAGGACGAGTCCCAGGACGTGGCCAGCGTCGGCCAGACGCCGTGGCCGCGCAGGTGCGCCCAGCGGGCGAGGACGAGGAGGCCCAGGAGCCGTACGACCAGATAGCCCAGGAGCGCGGGGGCGGCGTGCCGCAGGGTGCCGCGCACCCGCTCCGGAAGGGCGTCGTGCGGCGGGTCCGGCGGCCGCCGTGAGGCGGGCACGGTGGGGCGGACGGACAGCACCGGGGGCACTGCGGCGGCTCCAGGGGTGGGCGTCGGGATACCGGGTCACCCTGGCGCGGACCACCTGATCGCGGGACGCGGGTTACGTCGGTTGCCGTACCGAATTCACCCGTACGGGAGGGAAAGGGGCGGGGTCGCACGGAGACGACGACGAGGGCCCGTACGGAGACGATTCCGTACGGGCCCTCGTGGGCGCCGCGGTGCGGAAGTCCGGAGCGGGCGCCCGGGAACCCGGGCCGCGAGTCCCCCGGTGCCGAGTCAGAGCCCGGCGGCGGCCGACAGGTCGAGCTTGATCGCGGTGAGGATCCCGGTGGCCTTCGCGCGGGCCGTGGGCAGGTCGCTCGCGGCGGTCACCGGGACCACGACCTCCAGGTAGCACTTGAGCTTGGGCTCGGTGCCGCTCGGGCGGACGATCACCCGGGCCTTGTGGTCGCCGTCCAGGTAGTAGCGCAGTCCGTCCGTCGGGGGCAGCGACTCCGTGCCCTTCGTCAGGTCCTCCGCCCGCGTCACCGTCAGACCGGCCAGCGAGACCGGCGGCCGCTCGCGCAGCGCGCTCATCGCGTTCGCGATGACGCTCAGGTCCTCCACGCGGACCGACAGCTGGTCCGTGGCGTGCAGTCCGTGCGCCACCGCCAGGTCGTCCAGGAGGTCCGTCAGCGTGCGGCCCTTCTCCTTCAGCTCCGAGGCCAGCTCGGCGACCATCAGCGCGGCGGTGATGCCGTCCTTGTCGCGGACGCCCTCGGGGTCGACGCAGTAGCCCAGCGCCTCCTCGTAGCCGTACCGCAGGCCGTCGACGCGGGCGATCCACTTGAATCCGGTCAGCGTCTCCTCGTGGCCGACCCCGGCGGCCTCGGCGATGCGGCCGAGCAGCGAGGACGACACGATCGACTCGGCGAAGACGCCCCGCGCGCCCTTGTCGGCGAGGTGCGCGGCGAGCAGCGAGCCCACCTCGTCGCCCCGCAGCATCCGCCAGCCGCCCTCGACGGCGGCGTCCGGCACCGCCACCGCGCAGCGGTCGGCGTCCGGGTCGTTGGCGATCACGATGTCGGGTCCCACGGCGCGGGCCGCCTCGAAGGCGAGGTCCATGGCCCCCGGCTCCTCCGGGTTGGGGAAGGCGACCGTCGGGAACGCCGGGTCCGGTTCGGCCTGCTCGGCGACGAGCGCCGGCGGCGGGAAGCCGGCCCGCGCGAAGGCGGCCGTCAGGACGTCCTTGCCGACGCCGTGCATGGCGGTGTAGACGGTCCGCACGGTCCGGGCCGTCCCAGGGGTCAGGACGGCCTCCGTACGGTCCAGGTAGGCCTCCAGGACCTCGTCGCCGAGGGTCTCCCAGCCGGACTCCGGGCGCGGTACGTCGGCGAGCGAGCGCACCGCGGCGATCCGGGCCGCGATCTCGGCGTCCGCGGGCGGCACGATCTGCGAGCCGTCACCGAGGTAGACCTTGTAGCCGTTGTCCCGCGGCGGGTTGTGGCTCGCGGTCACCTCGACACCCGCGACGGCGCCCAGGTGCCTTATGGCGAACGCGAGGACCGGCGTCGGCAGGGGGCGCGGGAGCAGGGCCGCGCGCAGGCCGGCGCCGGTCATGACGGCGGCGGTGTCGCGGGCGAAGTCGGCCGACTTGTAGCGGGCGTCGTAGCCGATGACGACGAGTCCGCCCGTGCGGCCCTCAGCCTTGAGGTAGGCCGCGAGTCCGGCGGCGGCCCGGATGACGACCGAGCGGTTCATCCGCATCGGGCCGGCGCCCAGTTCGCCGCGGAGCCCGGCGGTGCCGAACTGCAGCGTGCCGGCGAACCGGGCGGCGAGCTCGTCGGTCTCACCGGCCGCGACGAGCCGGGAAAGCTCCTCGCGGGTCTCGTTGTCGGGGTCCTCGGCGAGCCAGGCCTTGGCCCGGGCGAGGAGGTCGTCCTGCGTCACGGTGGGTGCCTTTCGGAGGGTGCGGGCGGGAGGGCGCGGGCGGGTTCTCTTCCCCGGCCCGGCCCCTCCCGGACGAGCCGCGCGACGGGCGGTGGGCTCCCCGGGGGCGTCCCGCCGATCCTGCCGGACGCGCGGCCGCTTGGGCCCGATCGGCGGAAGACCCCCCGGGCGGACCCCCGTACGGCCCGCGCCCGCGCGTCCCGCCGGGCCTCCGCGCCGGCGAGGGCGCGGGAGACGTCGGGCGGAGGGCGGGGCGGGTCCCGTCGCGGGGAGTGCGGGGTGCGGCCGTCAGATGCGGTCGAGCACCCGGGTGAGCAGCTCGCCCATGCGGGCGGCGGAGTCGCGGCCGGCCTGGAGGACCTCCTCGTGGTTCAGGGGCTCGCCCGAGAGGCCCGCCGCCAGGTTGGTGACCAGGGAGATGCCCAGGACCTCGGCGCCGGCCTCGCGGGCCGCGATGGCCTCCAGGACCGTGGACATGCCGACCAGGTCGCCGCCCATGACGCGGACCATGTTGATCTCGGCCGGGGTCTCGTAGTGCGGCCCGGGGAACTGGACGTAGACGCCCTCTTCCAGGGTCTCGTCGATCTCCTGGCAGAGCGCGCGCAGCCGCGGCGAGTACAGGTCGGTGAGGTCCACGAAGTTCGCGCCGACGATCGGGGAGGCGGCCGTCAGGTTGATGTGGTCGCTGATCAGGACCGGCTGGCCGGGGCGCATGCCCTCGCGCAGGCCGCCGCAGCCGTTGGTCAGGACGACGGTCCGGCAGCCGGCGGCGACGGCGGTGCGCACACCGTGGGCGACGGAGGCGACGCCCCGGCCCTCGTAGAAGTGGGTGCGGCCGAGGAAGACCAGCACGCGCTTCTCGCCGATCTTGTACGAGCGGACCGTGCCGCCGTGGCCCTCGACGGCCGGCGGCGGGAAGCCGGGCAGCTCGGTGACCGGGAACTCGGCCTGCGGTGCGCCGAGCGCGTCGACGGCGGGCGCCCAGCCGGAACCCATCACCAGGGCGACGTCGTGGTTCTCGGTGCCGGTCAGCTCGCGAAGGCGCGCGGCAGCGGCCTCGGCGGCCTCGTACGGGGTGGCAGTTGCGTTCACTGACTCTCTCGCCTCGGGGAGGGGGTGTCCGAGGAGCGCCCCGGACGGATTTCATACGCGCAGAAGCGTAGCCCGAGAATTCCTACGCGCGTAGATGACGATGCGGACGGACATGCGATCGTTGTCTTGTCGTTTCCGACGAACGCTGTGGCCTCCGGCACCCGGCGGTCTGCCGGAAGGGCTCGGGACCGCGCCTGTGACCAGGCCCTTCGTGGCGGCGGCGCGCCTCGGCGGCCGTCAGCAGGGCCGCTTGCGCAGCTCCATCACGTAGTCGTGCGGCGCGCCCGCCGACTCCGCCGCGTCGGCGATCTCGCCGAGGTACCGCGCGGACGGCAGACCGCCCTCGTACGCGTTGAGGACGTACACCCACGCGGCCTCCTCGCCGTCCAGGGTGTGCACCCGCACCCGCATGCGGCGGTAGATGTCGAGACCCACGCCCTCCCACCGGTCCATCGAGTCCTCGTCCATCGGCGCGATGTCGTACAGCGCGATGAAGACCTGGGAACGCGGTGCCTCCACGATCGTGGCCAGCGCGCCCTCCCAGCCCATCTGCTCGCCGCCGAAGGTGAGCCGCCAGCCGTTGAGCCAGCCGGTGCCGCGCAGCGGGGAGTGCGGGGCGCGGCGGGTCATGAGCCGCGCGTCGAGGTTGCCGGCGTACGCGGCGTAGAGCGACATGGGGTCGAGGGTACGGGAGGGGGAGGGGTGATCGCGGAAGCCCGTGGTGGGGGCCGTGACGGGGGCTGTTCGGAGGCCCCGGCGAGTGCACCCTTGAAGCGTGCGGGACAATGGGGTACGCACTGCACGCAGCCCCACGGGGTCACCCCCCGGCAGAACGAGAGCGCGAGGCGTAACCCACGTGACCCGGATCGTGATCATCGGTGGCGGACCCGGCGGATACGAGGCGGCCCTGGTGGGCGCCCAACTCGGCGCGGAGGTGACCGTCGTCGACTGCGACGGCCTCGGCGGCGCGTCCGTCCTGACCGACTGTGTCCCCTCGAAGACCCTCATCGCCACGGCCGAGGTGATGACCACCTTCGACTCCTCGTACGAGGAGCTGGGCATCATCGTGGCCGACGACACCCCGCACGTGGAGCAGGCCGCCCGCGTCGTCGGCGTCGACCTCGGGAAGGTCAACCGCCGGGTGAAGCGCCTGGCGCTCGCCCAGTCCCACGACATCACCGCCTCCGTCACCCGGGCCGGCGCCCGGGTGCTGCGCGGCCGTGGCCGGCTGTCGGGCCGGCAGGCCGTGGACGGTTCCCGCCAGGTGATCGTCACCGCCGCCGACGGCAAGGAGGAGGCGCTCACCGCCGACGCCGTGCTGATCGCGACCGGCGGTCACCCGCGCGAGCTGCCCGACGCGCAGCCCGACGGCGAGCGGATCCTGAACTGGACCCAGGTCTACGACCTCAAGGAGCTGCCCGAGGAGCTGATCGTGGTCGGCTCCGGTGTCACCGGCGCCGAGTTCGCCGGTGCCTACCAGGCCCTCGGCTCCCGGGTCACGCTCGTCTCCTCGCGCGACCGCGTGCTGCCCGGTGAGGACCCGGACGCCGCGGCCGTCCTGGAGGACGTCTTCCGCCGTCGCGGCATGAACGTCATGGCCCGCTCCCGCGCCGAGTCCGCCAAGCGGGTCGGCGACCGGGTGGAGGTCACGCTGGCCGACGGCCGGGTCATCTCCGGCACCCACTGCCTCATGGCGGTCGGCGCCATCCCGAACTCGGCCGGAATGGGACTGGAGGAGGCCGGGGTCCGGCTGAAGGACTCGGGCCACATCTGGACCGACAAGGTCTCCCGCACCTCCGCCCCGGGCGTCTACGCCGCGGGCGACGTGACCGGCGTCTTCGCGCTCGCCTCGGTGGCGGCCATGCAGGGACGGATCGCGATGTACCACTTCCTCGGCGACGCGGTGGCCCCGCTGAACCTGAAGACGGTCTCCTCGAACGTCTTCACCGACCCGGAGATCGCCACCGTCGGCTACACCCAGGCGGACGTGGACGCGGGCAAGATCGACGCCCGGGTCGTCAAGCTGCCGCTGCTGCGCAACCCCCGCGCGAAGATGCAGGGCATCCGGGACGGCTTCGTCAAGATCTTCTGCCGTCCGGGCACGGGGATCGTGGTCGGCGGCTGTGTCGTCGCCCCGAAGGCGAGCGAACTGATCCATCCGATCTCGATCGCGGTCGACAACAATCTGACCGTCGAGCAGATCGCGAACGCCTTCACCGTGTACCCGTCCCTGTCGGGCTCGATCGCCGAAGTGGCACGGCAGTTGCAGACCCGAAAGGCGACGGGCGAGGCCTAGCCGGCGCTCCCCGCCGGGGCGGCAACCCGCCCCGGCCGGGGAGAGGGGGACAATCCCCGGCAACCCCCGGCTAACCGGGGGCCACTCCTCGCGCTCCGTGATCAACGACGGGACTTCCCATATCACTTGGGGGTCCCGTCTGTGCGCATCTTCTGCAATTCGGCGCATAGTGCTGAAAAGTATCGGCCGCTCAGGTTACTGTCAGTTTCGTGTTCGCTGCAGAACGTCGTCAGTTGATCCTCGAAATGGTGCGCGCCAACGGGGCCGTGTCGCTCCGTGAGCTCGCCCGCGTCGTCCAGACCTCAGAAGTGACCGTACGGCGAGACGTGCGGGCACTGGAGGCAGAAGGACTCCTCGACCGCCGGCACGGCGGTGCGGTACTACCGGGCGGTTTCACGCGAGAGTCCGGCTTCCCGCAAAAGTCCCATCTCGCGACCGCGGAGAAAACGGCCATCGCCGACGTCGCCGCGAGCCTGGTCGAAGAGGGCGAGGCCATCGTCGTCGGCGCCGGGACGACCACGCAGGAGCTGGCCCGCCGGCTCGCCCGCGTGCCCGGTCTGACCGTGGTCACCAACTCGCTGCTCGTCGCCCAGGCCCTCGCCCACGCCAACCGGGTCGAGGTCGTCATGACCGGCGGCACGCTGCGCGGCTCGAACTACGCGCTGGTGGGCAGCGGGGCCGAGCAGTCGCTCCAGGGCCTCCGGGTCTCCCGGGCCTTCCTCTCCGGAAGCGGACTGACCGCCGAGCGCGGCCTGTCCACGTCCAACATGCTCTCCGCGAGCGTGGACCGGGCCCTCGTGCAGGCGGCGGCGGAGGTGGTGGTCCTCGCCGACCACACCAAGCTCGGCACCGACACGATGTTCCAGACGGTGCCGACCGACGTGATCACCCGGCTGGTGACCGACGAGCCGCCGGCGCATGACGACCGGGCCGCGACGGAACTCCAGGCGCTCGCCGACCAGGGTGTCCAGATCGCGGTGGCGGGCACGGGCGCGGCTCCGGGCGCGGGGAGCGACCCCGTCCCCCCGGGCAGCGGCCGCCCTCGTCGTGACGTGCCCCTTCCCGGGCAGCGCGGCCGCTACCCCGCCGGGCAGTTCCGTGGCGCGGCCGCGATGGCCGCCGAGCCGCTCGGCCCCGAGAGGACGGCCCGCGTCGCGGACATGCGGCGCCGCTGAGCACCCGGCCGGGCGGAGGGAGACCCGCCCGCACCCGGGTCACCGTTCGAGGCCCCGCAGGGTCAGCGTGAGCAGCCGGTCCGCCAGGTCCTCGTCGTCGGGGGACTGCTCGGCGGCCAGGGCGATCGCCTTGGTGAGCTGCATCAGATCGCCGATCGACACGTCGTCGCGGACCGAACCCGCGTGCCGAGCCCGGTCGAGCAGGCGCTCTCCCGCCGTCCGCAAGGGGGCGCTGCACTGCGCGAGCGCCGAACTCTCGTCGTACGAAGCCGACATGAGCGCCCGCGCGAGGCCGCGGTACTCACCCGCATGGGTGATGAGGGCGCGCAGCCACTCCACGAGCGCCCGGCACGGGTCCTCCGCCTGGGCGAGGTCGCGCGAGCGCTGGACGAGCGTGGCCAGCGCCTCCTGGAAGACCGCGTTCACCAGGGCGTCACGGTTCGGGAAGTGCCGGTAGAGGGTGCCGATGCCGACTCCGGCGCGGCGGGCCACCTCCTCCAGGGAGGCGTCCGTGCCGTGCTCGGCGAAGGCGGCGCGGGCCTCGCCCAGCAGCCGCTCGTGATTGCGGCGCGCGTCGGCCCGCATGTGTCCTCCCCCGGTTCCGTCCAGCCGCGCCCCGTCGGGCCGTATCCCGTCGAGGCGTACCCCGGGACCGTATCCTCCGGGCGGATCGCTTCGGGCCGTGCACGGACGTCCCGTTCACGGCGGTCCGCGTACGACCGTACGTGCGCGGCCGCCGGTCGACGACCCTACGCGCGCGTCCGCCCGCACACGTCGGCGAAGGGCCCGCGGGCGGCGTGCGCCCGCGGGCCCTTCGTTACGTCACCTGTGCGCCCGGTCAGTCCTTGATCTCGCAGATGGGGGCGCCGGAGGTGACGGAGGCGCCGACCTCGGCGGAGAGTCCCTTGACGGTGCCCGAGCGGTGGGCGTTGAGGGGCTGCTCCATCTTCATGGCCTCCAGGACGACGATGAGGTCGCCCTCCTTGACCTCCTGGCCCTCCTCGACGGCCACCTTGACGATGGTGCCCTGCATCGGGGAGGCGAGGGTGTCACCGGAAGCGGTCGGGCCGGACTTCTTCGCGGCGCGGCGCTTCGGCTTGGCGCCCGCGGCCAGACCCGTGCGGGCCAGCGTCATGCCCAGGGAGGACGGCAGGGAGACCTCGAGGCGCTTGCCGCCGACCTCGACGACGATCGTCTCGCGGCCGGACTCGTCCTCTTCCGCGTCGGCGCCGGCGGGAGCGAACGGCTTGATCTCGTTGACGAACTCCGTCTCGATCCACCGGGTGTGGACGCGGAACGGGTCGCTGGTGAACGCGGGGTCGACCACCACGGCCTGGTGGAACGGGATGGCGGTGGCCATGCCCTCGACCGTGAACTCGGCCAGCGCGCGGGCCGCGCGCTGCAGGGCCTGCTCACGGGTGGCGCCCGTGACGATCAGCTTGGCGAGCAGCGAGTCCCACGCCGGGCCGATCACCGAGCCCGACTCGACACCGGCGTCCAGACGGACACCGGGGCCGGTGGGCGGGTTGAAGACGGTGACGGTGCCGGGGGCGGGCAGGAAGTTGCGGCCCGGGTCCTCGCCGTTGATCCGGAACTCGAACGAGTGACCGCGCATCGGCGGGTCGTCGTAGCCCAGGGCCTCGCCGTCGGCGATGCGGAACATCTCCCGCACGAGGTCGATCCCGGTGACCTCCTCGGTGACGGGGTGCTCGACCTGGAGACGGGTGTTGACCTCCAGGAAGGAGATCGTGCCGTCGGTGCCGACGAGGAACTCCACCGTTCCGGCGCCGACGTAGCCGGCCTCCTTGAGGATCGCCTTCGACGCCGCGTACAGCTCGGCGTTCTGCTCCTCGGTCAGGAACGGGGCGGGGGCCTCCTCCACGAGCTTCTGGTGGCGTCGCTGGAGGGAGCAGTCGCGGGTCGAGACGACGACGACGTTGCCGTGGGAGTCGGCCAGGCACTGGGTCTCGACGTGCCGGGGCTTGTCGAGGTAGCGCTCGACGAAGCACTCGCCGCGGCCGAAGGCGGCCACCGCCTCACGGACGGCGGAGTCGTACAGCTCGGGGACTTCCTCGAGGGTGCGGGCGACCTTCAGGCCGCGGCCGCCACCGCCGAAGGCGGCCTTGATGGCGATCGGCAGACCGTGCTCGCGGGCGAAGGCGACGACCTCGTCCGCGTCGGCGACCGGGTCGGGGGTGCCCGCCACCAGCGGGGCGCCGGCACGCTGCGCGATGTGCCGGGCGGCGACCTTGTCGCCGAGGTCGCGGATGGCCTGCGGCGGCGGGCCGATCCAGGTCAGGCCCGCGTCGAGCACGGCCTGGGCGAATTCGGCGTTCTCGGAGAGGAAGCCGTAACCGGGGTGGATCGCGTCCGCCCCGGAGTCCTTGGCCGCCTGCAGCACCTTGGCCATGTCGAGATAACTGGCGGCCGGGGTGTCACCGCCCAGAGCGAACGCCTCGTCGGCCGCGCGGACGTGCAGAGCGTCCCGGTCCGGATCGGCGTAGACGGCTACGCTCGCGATCCCGGCGTCCCGGCACGCCCTGGCGACGCGGACAGCGATTTCGCCACGGTTGGCGATGAGCACCTTGCGCACGATGGCTCCCTCCTTGAAACAAGCTGAGTTTAGGGACTGCCGACACGGCCTTTCGACCCGTCCCCAGTGGTGAGCTTGCCCACACGGAGCGTGATACGAGGCCCGCTCGGGTCGTGAAATCCCTTGTCGCACCACGGTACGCAGGGTTCCTTTACGGCACAGTAGCTCCGAGGTGTGGCGCAGGTCTCTGTTCCGGCGGCCAGTCGCCGGGCGGGTTTCTTTGTGGAGTCCCTACGAACGGCTCGGTGATTCTTTGCGATCGGGTCCGGCTGCGCGGACCCTTGTCCGAAGGTTTACCAGTCAGTAGCCTTCGCGCTGTCGTCCGTACTCCAGGTAACAGCCGTACTCAGGGGGTGGCCCGCGTGGCCCGCAGACCGATAGCGCTCGTGACGGCGGCGGTGCTCCTCCTGGAGGCACCGGGCATCGTCGCCCTCAACGCCGTGATGGCGAGGTTCGTGGAGATCCAGTCGATGTCGCTCGACGGCCTCGACCCGGGTGCGATGGTCACGGGCACCTGGGTGCTCGGCATCGTGTCCGGCATCCTCCTGGGGCTGTGCGCCCTGGTGGCCGCGCTGGCGGGCATCCGCGACCGCCGTCCCGGGCGGGCGGGCCGCGCCCTCCTCATCGGCTGCGCGGTGGTGCACGGCCTCCTCGCGGCGGTGACGGTGGGTCTGATCGGGTGGGGCGCCTTCGCGTTCATGTCCGTGGTGCTCGGACTCGTCGTCCTCACACTGGTGGCGTACGGCAAGACCGCCGATGAGACCCCCGAAGGGGCTCCGGCGGTCGCGTGACGCCGTTCGGGTGACGGCCGTCCGTAAGGACCGGGGGACCGGGACCATGACGGAACCAGGACCGGGACCCGCGACCGAGCCGGCCGGAACCAGGACCGGGACCAAGGCCGAGGCGGAGGCCGGGGCTACTGCCGCGGGCCTCAGGTCCACAGGTCGGTGATCGAGACCCCCAGCTTGCCGAGCAGCGTGCGCAGCAGCGGCAGGGAAAGGCCGATGACGTTCCCGGGGTCGCCGTCGATGCCGTCGATGAACGGAGCCGAACGGCCGTCGAGGGTGAACGCGCCCGCCACGTGGAGGGGCTCGCCGCTCGCCACGTACGCGGCGATCTCGTCGTCCGTCGGCTCGCCGAAGCGGACCACGGTGGAGGCGGTCGCCGACTCGTAGCGCTTGGCCGCCGTGTCGTAGACGCAGTGGCCCGTCTGGAGGATGCCCACCCGGCCCCGCATGGCCCTCCAGCGCTCCGTGGCCTCCTCGGCGTCGGCCGGCTTGCCCAGCGCCTGCTTGTCGAGTTCCAGGACGGAGTCGCAGCCGATGACAAGGGCGCCGCTCGCCTCGGGACGGGCGGCCACGTGCGCGGCCTTCGCCTCGGCGAGGGCGAGCGCGAGTTCGGCCGGGGTCGGGGCGTGCATCTTGTCCTCGTCGACGCCGCTCACGATGACCTCGGGGGCGAGTCCGGCCTGCCGGAGCAGTCCGAGCCGGGCGGGGGAGGCGGAGGCGAGCACGACACGGCGGCGATCAGCAGTCATGGGCCAACCCTAAGGGCTGTCCCGTCAACCCCGGTGGACCGGACAGCCCTTGGCCAGTCCGCCGGCTCGCCCGGGCGCGCGCGGCCCGTCGGGCGCCTTCCGGCGCCCGGGCCCCGGCCTCCGTCGCGGCCTCCCCGGGGGGCGTGCGTCAGTGCAGGCCTGCCGCGAGCATCGCCACCAGCATCGCCAGAGCCAGCAGGATGGACGCGCGACGCAGCATCGCCTGCATGTCGCGCATCTCCTTGGGGGGCTCGTCCTTCGGGTCCGACCAGAGCATGCCCTCGATCCTGCGGCCGGGACGGCCGGGGCGCCTGAGTACCCGTACTCAGGAACCCCGGTGCCGACGGACTACTCACCGCCGGGTGAACACCCCGGCGCCGGCCGCGGCCAGGGCCGCCGCCACCGCGCGCTCGGCGTCCTCCGCCGCCAGCGGCTCGCGCGTGACCATGAAGCGGTAGTAGAGCGGGGCCGAGACCGCCCGGAGCAGTTCGAGGCCGTCCGTGGCCGCCGGGACCTCGCCGCGGGCCGCGGCCCGCTCCACGACCGGGGCCCATTCCTCCAGCCGGGCCTCGTAGAAGCCGTGCAGGGCGGCGGCGCACTCCTCGTCGCAGGCCGCGGCGGCGATGACGGCGCGGAAGACGGCGCCCATCCGCGGATCGGTGAGGGTGTGGCGTACGAGGGCCGCGTTGGCCCGCAGGTCGCCGGCGAGGCTGCCGGTGTCGGAGGCGGGCAGGGACCGGTCGGCCATGTCCCGCAGGAGGTCGGCCACCAGACCGACGGGGGAGCCCCAGCGGCGGTAGACGGTCGTCTTGCCCACCCCCGCGCTCACGGCGATGTGGTCCATGTTCAGCGCGTGGAAGCCGGCGTCGGCCAGTGCGTCCTCGGTCGCGGCCAGGACGGCCGCGCGCACCTTGGCCGTACGGCCGCCGGGGCGGACCGTGCCCGGCGTGCCGTCTCCCGCACCGCCATCGCCCAAATGGGTCTGGTGTTCCATTAGTGCCTCCGAGTCTGCTACGGTCCTCCCATCTTAACGGAACCGAGTTCCCGTTAGCGTCTGGGAAGGGTCGTGTCATGAAGAAACTCCTCACCCCCGTGTTCGCCGCCGCCCTCGGCCTCACCCTCCTCTCCGGCCCCCCGGCCGACGCCCGCCCCGCCCACCCCGTGTGGCGGGCCGCCTGGGGCGCCGCTCCGCAGGCACCCGCCACCGGCTTCACCCCGAACTGGTCGCAGGAGGGCTTCTCGCGCCAGACCGTCCGACAGGTCGTCCGCGTCACCGAGGACGGTGACCACGCTCGCATCCGGCTCTCCAACGCGTACGGCACCTCGCCGCTCGTCGTCACCGGCGCCACCCTCGCCCGTACGGACACGGGCGCGTCGGTCGAGCCCGGCTCGGTCCGCCACCTCACCTTCGGCGGCAGGCGGTCGGCGACCGTCCCCGCCCGCGGCGAACTGCGCAGCGACGCGGCCGCCCTCGGTCTGCGCCGGCTGGAGTCCGTCACCGTCACGCTCCACCTCGCGGGGACGACCGGGCCCGCCACCTTCCACTCCCAGGCGTGGACCGACACCTACCGAGCCGAGGGCGACCACCGCGCCGACGTGAGCGGCCGGGCGTTCACCGCCCGCACCGCGTCCTGGTACTACCTCAGCGGGGTCGAGGTGAGCGGCGGAAACCCGCCGCGGAAGGGCGCGGTGGTCCTCTTCGGCGACTCGATCACGGACGGCTTCGGATCCACCCCGAACGCCGACCGCCGC
Organism: Streptomyces sp. NPDC053755; assembly: GCF_040677675.1. NCBI lineage: Bacteria > Bacillati > Actinomycetota > Actinomycetes > Kitasatosporales > Streptomycetaceae > Streptomyces > Streptomyces sp. NPDC053755. The sequence goes on from NZ_JBFASK010000003.1 coordinate 24,367, forward strand.
TACTCCGACGCCCTCGCCGACCGCCTCGACCGCCCCGTGGTGAACTCCGGCATCGGCGGCAACCTCGTCCTCAACGACTCGGCCTGGTACGGCGAACGCGCCACCGCCCGCTTCCGCCGCGACGCGCTCGACCAGCCGGGCGTCGGGACCGTCGTCCTCCTCCAGGGGCTCAACGACATCGGCTACAGCGAGGCCGCGCGGAAGGTCGGCGCCCACCCCACCTACAAGCCCTCACCCGTCGTCACCTCCGCCGAACTCATCGCCGCCTACCGGGCGTTGATCGACGCGGCCCACGACCGGGGCGTGCGGATCGTCGGCTCGACGCTGCTCCCTTTCAAGGGCACCACCCACTGGGGCCCGACCGCCGAGCGGACCGCCGCCGAGGTCGACCACTGGATCCGCACCTCGGGCGAGTTCGACGCGGTCGCCGACTTCGCCCGGCTCCTCGCCGCCCCGGCGGACGCGCGGGCGCTGAACCCCGCCTACGCCCATCCGGACCGCCTGCACCCGAACGACGCCGGTTACCGCCTGATGGCCCAGGCCGTCGCCCCCCTCGTCTGACCGTCGCTGCCCTCCGTCCCGTGCCGCCCGCCGCCGGGCACGCCGAAGGCCGGACCTCCCGCACAAGAGGTCCGGCCTTCGTGCGCGTACGCGTCAGACGGGCCAGTAGGAGCGCGCCCACGAGCGCGGCCCCGGCCGGTGCCGTACCCCGCGGGCGATCCGCGACGGATCGGCCCAGCCCTCGGGGACCCCCGGGCCGCCCTCGGCGGCGGACGCCGCCGCCGACGCCGCGGCCCGGGCCTGGACCACCGCCAGTGCGGCGGCCAGCTCCTCCGGGGTCGGATTGCCTCGAACGACCTTGATCACAGCGGCTCCTTACAGGGGGATGTTGCCGTGCTTCTTCGGAGGCAGGGATTCCCGCTTCGTCCGCAGCTGACGCAGGCCCTTCACGATCTGGGGACGGGTGTCCGACGGCAGGATCACGCCGTCGATGTACCCGCGCTCGGCCGCGGTGTAGGGGTTGAGGAGCGTGTCCTCGTACTCCTGGATCAGCCGCGCCCGCTCCGCCTCCTGGTCCTCGGCCGCCGCGATCGTCCGGCGGTGCAGGATGTTCACCGCGCCCTGCGCGCCCATCACCGCGATCTGCGCGGTGGGCCAGGCGAGGTTGAGGTCGGCGCCCAGGTGCTTGGAGCCCATGACGTCGTACGCGCCGCCGAACGCCTTGCGGGTGATCACGGTGATCAGCGGGACCGTCGCCTCGGCGTACGCGTAGATCAGCTTGGCGCCCCGGCGGATGATGCCGCCGTACTCCTGGTCCACGCCCGGCAGGAAGCCCGGCACGTCCACGAAGGTGATCACGGGGATGTTGAAGGCGTCACAGGTGCGGACGAACCGCGCGGCCTTCTCGGACGCGTTGATGTCCAGGCAGCCGGCGAACTGCATCGGCTGGTTGGCGACGATGCCGACCGGGAACCCCTCCACGCGGCCGAAGCCGGTGAGGATGTTCGGCGCGAACAGCGCCTGCGTCTCCAGGAACTCGCCGTCGTCCACCACGTGCTCGATGACCTGGTGCATGTCGTACGGCTGGTTCGCGGAGTCCGGGATCAGGACGTCCAGCTCGCGGTCCTCGTCGTTCACCTCGGTTTCGGCGGCCTCGGGGAAGGCCGGCGGCTCCGAGAGGTTGTTCGACGGGAGGTAGGACAGGAGCGACTTGACGTACTCGATCGCGTCCTTCTCGTCACCCGCCATGTGGTGCGCGACACCCGAGGTGGTGTTGTGGGTCCGGGCGCCGCCCAGCTCCTCGAAGCCGACGTCCTCGCCCGTCACCGTCTTGATGACGTCGGGGCCGGTGATGAACATGTGCGAGGTCTGGTCCACCATCACCGTGAAGTCGGTGATCGCGGGGGAGTAGACCGCGCCGCCCGCGCACGGGCCGACGACCAGCGAGATCTGCGGGATGACCCCGGACGCGTGCGTGTTGCGGCGGAAGATCTCGCCGTACATGCCGAGCGCGTTGACACCCTCCTGGATGCGGGCGCCGCCGGAGTCGTTGATGCCGATGACCGGGCAGCCGGTCTTCAGGGCGAAGTCCATCACCTTGATGATCTTCTGCCCGAAGGTCTCGCCCAGCGCGCCGCCGAAGACCGTGAAGTCCTGCGAGAAGACCGCGACCGGGCGGCCGTCCACCGTGCCGTACCCGGTGACGACACCGTCACCGTAGGGGCGGTTCTTCTCCAGGCCGAAGTTGGTCGACCGGTGCCGGGCGAACTCGTCCAGCTCCACGAACGAGTCCTCGTCGAGCAGCAGCTCGATCCGCTCGCGCGCGGTCAGCTTCCCCTTCGCGTGCTGCTTCTCGACGGCACGTTCGGAGCCGGCATGCGTCGCCTCGTCAATACGGCGCTTCAGATCCGCGATCTTGCCCGCGGTCGTGTGAATGTCGATCTCTTGTGGCTCTACCGACTCGGACATCGGGATGCGGCTCCCTGCCTGGTCACGGGGGTTCGTTGACTACCAATGGGCTATTACTGGCCTACTGATCCGTAGGGTATCGACGCCGATACGGTTCGGCACTGCGGTGTTTGCCACACCTAGGCTGCCTTGCATGACGTCCTCTCATGGCTCAGGAGGGCCCTGGTCCGACCTGGACCGGCCCCCGCTCAACGCCGCCGCGCTGCGCCGCGCGCTCCTGCTCCCCGACGGACTGTGGACCTCGCTCGACGTGGTCCCCACGACCGGATCCACCAACTCGGACCTCGCCTCCCGCGCCGGTGACCTGCCCGAGGGGGCGGTGCTGGTCGCCGAGGAGCAGACCGCCGGACGCGGCCGTCTCGACCGCAGCTGGGTCGCACCGGCGCGGTCCGGACTCTTCGTGTCCGTGCTGCTCAAGCCTGACGTGCCGGTGCACCGCTGGGGCTGGCTGCCGCTGCTGACGGGTGTCGCCGCGGCGACCGGCCTCGCGAAGGCCGCCGGCGTGGACCTGTCCCTCAAGTGGCCCAACGACCTCCTGGTCTCGATCGGCGGCGAGGAACGCAAGACCGGCGGCATCCTCGCCGAGCGGGCCGGCGAGGACGGGGTCGTCCTCGGGCTCGGCGTCAACGTCACCCTGCGCGAGGACGAGCTGCCGGTCCCGGCGGCCGGTTCGCTGCTCCTGGCCCACGCCGTCTCGACCGATCGCGACACGCTGCTGCGGGCCGTACTGCGCTCGATGGACCAGTGGTACGGGGCGTGGGTGCGGGCGGACGGCGACCCCGAGCGCTCCGGCCTCCAGGAGGCGTACGCGGCCGGCTGCGCGACGCTCGGCCGGCGGGTGCGGGCCGAGCTGCCGGGCGAGCGGATGCTGGAGGGCGAGGCGGTGGCCCTCGACGGTGACGGCCGGCTGGTGGTCGCGACGGAGGGCGGCGGCACGGAGGCGGTCTCGGCGGGCGACATCGTCCACGTGCGCGCCGAGGACTAGGGCGTGCCAGGCGTCGCGGGGCAGGCGGGACTTCGAAACACGCCCTAGTCGTATCCGGAAAGTCCCGCCCGGGCGCGGGGCCCCGCCGCACGGAGCGCTCGGCAGGGGCCGGCGTCCGCCCGCGCGGCCCCGCAGGGACTTTCCGGGCACGAACCGGGGCGGCGGTGGTCCGGAACCGCCGGGGCACCCGCCCCGTCCGGGCGGGCGTCCGGCGGCGACCGTGACGCGAAGACGCGGGTCGCGGGCACGGTTACGGCGTGAGCTGGCACACACCTGTCGTATCGTGGAGCGCGATCCAGGCGACAGATCGGCAGGGCAGTGGGCAGGGAACGGGCAGGAGGCGGCCGGTGACCGTCGACGACGAGAACGCGGGCGGGGACGAGCCGGCCACGTACCCCACCCCCCACCATGTCGTCGACCACACGGCCGAGCCGACCGACAACCCCCTGGCCATCCGCCTCGAACAGCTCATCCTCGGGGCCGAGCGCCGCTACACCCCCTTCCAGGCCGCCCGCACCGCCGGTGTCTCCATGGAGCTCGCCTCCCGCTTCTGGCGTGCCATGGGCTTCGCCGACATCGGGCAGGCCAAGGCGCTCACGGAGGCCGACGTCCTCGCCCTGCGACGCCTGGCCGGTCTGGTCGAGGCCGGGCTGCTGAGCGAACCGATGGCCGTGCAGGTCGCGCGCTCCACCGGGCAGACCACCGCCCGGCTGGCCGAATGGCAGATCGATTCCTTCCTGGAGGGCCTCACCGAGCCGCCCGAGCCGGGAATGACCCGCACCGAGGTCACGTACCCCCTGGTCGAGCTGCTCCTGCCCGAGCTGGAGGAGTTCCTGATCTACGTCTGGCGCCGCCAGCTCGCCGCCGCCACCGGCCGGGTCGTCCAGGCCGGTGACGACGAGGAGATGGTCGACCGGCGCCTGGCCGTGGGCTTCGCGGACCTCGTCGGCTTCACCCGGCTCACCCGCCGCCTGGAGGAGGAGGAGCTGGGCGAGCTGGTCGAGGCCTTCGAGACGACCTGCGCCGACCTGGTCGCCGCGCACGGCGGCCGGCTGATCAAGACGCTCGGCGACGAGGTCCTGTACGCCGCGGACGACGCGGGGACCGCCGCCGAGATCGCGCTCCGGCTGATCGAGACGCTCGGCCAGGACGAGACGATGCCCGCCCTGCGCGTGGGCATCGCCTTCGGCACGGTGACGACCCGGATGGGCGACGTCTTCGGTACGACCGTGAACCTGGCCAGCCGGCTCACCTCGATAGCCCCCAAGGACACCGTCCTGGTGGACGGCGCGCTCGCCGAGGAGCTGACCCGGACCGGGGAGGCGCCCGTCTCGGAGACGCAGGCGGCGGAGGAGGCCGCCCGCGCGGAGAAGGAGGGCGAGGAGGTCCCGACGTACCGCTTCGCGCTCCAGCCGATGTGGCAGCGCCCCGTGCGCGGCCTCGGCGTCGTGGAGCCCTGGCACCTGTCCCGCCGCCCCTCCTGAGGGCCCGTGTCGTCCGGATCCCGCCGGATGGCAGGGCCCGCCCCGCGGGCGCCCCGGACCGATCTCGCGGGCGGCCGGACCGATCGGGCGGGCACCCCCTAGGATCCCGGTGAACAGTCGTTAACCGGGAGGGTGTGCCGTCATGTCGGTCCAGTCCGAGCAGCGTTTTGGTGAGTTCGTCGTGGTCCGGAGGGACGGGCACGTCGCCGAGCTCGTCCTCGACCGGCCCAAGGCGATGAACGCCGTCTCCTCCGAGATGGCCCGCTCCCTCGGCGCCGCCTGCGACGCGCTCGCCGCCGACGCGTCGGTGCGGGTGACGGTGCTGACCTCGTCCAACGACCGGGCGTTCTGCGTCGGTGCCGACCTCAAGGAGCGCAACTCCTTCACCGACGCCGAGCTGGTGCGCCAGCGGCCGACCGCGCGCGCCGCCTACACGGGCGTCCTCGAACTGCCGATGCCGACCGTCGCCGCCGTGCACGGCTTCGCGCTCGGCGGCGGGTTCGAGCTGGCGCTCGCCTGCGACCTGATCGTGGCCGACGCGACGGCCGTGGTCGGGCTGCCCGAGGTCTCCGTGGGAGTGATCCCCGGCGGCGGCGGTACGCAGCTGCTGCCGCGCCGGGTGGGCTCCGCCCGCGCCGCGGAGCTGGTCTTCACCGCGCGCCGGGTGGAGGCGGCCGAGGCCCGCGAGCTGGGCCTCGTCGACCTGCTGGAGGACGACGCGCGGACGGCCGCGCTGGAGCTGGCGGGGCGGATCGCGGCGAACTCCCCGGTCGGCCTGCGCGCGGCCAAGCGCGCCATGCGGCTCGGGCAGGGCCTCGACCTGCGGGCGGGCCTGGAGGTCGAGGACGCGGCCTGGCGGTCCGTGGCGTTCTCCGGTGACCGGGCGGAGGGCGTGGCGGCGTTCAACGAGAAGCGGAAGCCGCAGTGGCCGGGCGAGTGAGAACCGCATGAGAAAAGTTCACTTTCGTCCTGTATGTAACTTTCCGTGATGCTCCACAGGTAAAAAAGGTCCAAACCTCCCTAAGCTGTAGAAATGGGAGAGGACGTGCGGCTGCGGGCCGTGGTGGCGCTGGCGCAGGCGATGGCGGCGGCGCACACACCGCGGGAGTTCTGGCGGGCGGCGGCGCTCGGCGCCCGCGACGCCCTCGGTGGCAGCTTCGCCGCGCTGTCCGTCTGGGAACGCGACCACGGCCGGCTGAAGGTGCTGGTGAACGCGGGAGACCGGGCGCTGGGGGAGGAGGAGTTCCCCGACGCCGAGACCTATCCCGTCCACCAGTTCCCGGAGATCACCGAGTTCCTGCACGAGCAGTGGGCGGGTGGCGCCGAGCCGGACGCCTGGGTGGAGACGGCGGAGGACCACGTCGTGACGGGCCGGGTCGCCGGTCTGCGCCGGCGCGGGCGCGGCTGCTGCGTGGTCGCGCCCGTGGTGCTGCACGGCCGGGCCTGGGGCGAGCTGTACGTGGCGCGGCGGGCCGGGGAGCCGGCCTTCGACCGTGACGACGCCGACTACGCCGCGGTCGTCGCCGCCGTGGTGGCGGCGGGCATCGCCCAGGCGGAGCGCCTGGAGGAGGTGCGGAAGCTGGCCTTCACCGACCCGCTGACCGGACTGGCCAACCGGCGGGCGGTCGACACGCGGCTGGACGAGGCGGTCGAGCGGTACCGCGCGGACGGCTCCGTGGTGAGCCTCGTGGTGTGCGATCTGAACGGCCTCAAGCGGGTGAACGACACCCATGGCCACGCGGTCGGCGACCGCCTGCTGGAACGGTTCGGCTCGGTGCTCTCGCGCTGCGGGGCGATGCTGCCGGGCGCGCTCTCGGCCCGCCTGGGCGGGGACGAGTTCTGCCTCCTGTCGGTGGGTCCGACGGCCGACGAGGTGGTGGGTGTCGCGGACGAACTGTGCGTCCGGGCCGGGGAGCTGGAGCTCGGCGAGGGGGTGGCCTGCGGGGTCGCCTCCACCGGCGACCCGATCGGCCCGCTGAAGTCGGCGCGCCGTCTCTTCCGGCTCGCGGACGCGGCGCAGTACCAGGCGAAGGCGGCCCGCTCGGCCAAGCCGGTGGTCGCCGGGCGCGACGGCACGGTCATCCCGCTCGCGGACGCCCCTCCCGGGGCGCGCGACCGCCGCCGCTTCCGCGACGCCCCGCCGGTGTGACCGCTCCGTACAGGAGGCCGCGTCGGGGCCCGTGTAAGGGTCCGTAAGGCAACTGAGTCGTGACACGGCCGACTAGTGACACGTCGGGATTCAATCCGTAGGCTGCTGAATATGGATATGCACACTGTCGTCCTTGGTCCGTCCGGCACCACCGCGCAGGACGTGATCGACGTCGCCCGCCACGACGCCCGCGTCGAGCTGTCGGCCGAAGCCGTGGAGGCGCTCGCCGCGGCCCGGACCATCGTCGACGCGCTCGCCGCCAAGCCCGAGCCGGTGTACGGCGTCTCCACCGGCTTCGGCGCGCTGGCCACCCGGCACATCAGCCAGGAGCTCCGCGCCCAGCTCCAGCGCAACATCGTCCGGTCGCACGCCGCCGGCATGGGCCCGCGCGTCGAGCGCGAGGTCGTGCGCGCACTGATGTTCCTGCGGCTGAAGACCGTCGCCTCCGGGCACACCGGGGTCCGCCCCGAGGTGGCGCAGACCATGGCGGACGTCCTCAACGCCGGCATCACCCCGGTCGTGCACGAGTACGGCTCCCTCGGCTGCTCCGGCGACCTCGCCCCGCTCTCGCACTGCGCGCTCACGCTGATGGGCGAGGGCGACGCGGAGGGCCCCGACGGGGCGGTGCGGCCCGCGGGCGAGCTGCTCGCCGAGGCCGGCATCCAGCCCGTCGAGCTCCGCGAGAAGGAGGGCCTCGCCCTCCTCAACGGCACCGACGGCATGCTCGGCATGCTGATCATGGCCCTCGCCGACCTCGACACCCTCTACACCTCCGCCGACATCACCGCGGCCCTCTCCCTCGAAGCCCTCCTCGGCACCGAGAAGGTCCTCGCGCCCGAGCTGCACGCCATCCGGCCGCACCCCGGCCAGGGCGCCTCCGCGGCCAACATGCTGGCCGTGCTCGCGGGCTCCGGCCTCACCGGCCACTTCCAGGCCGACGAGGCCCCGCGCGTGCAGGACGCGTACTCCGTGCGCTGCGCCCCGCAGGTCGCCGGGGCGGGCCGCGACACGCTGGCCCACGCGCGGCTGGTCGCCGAACGCGAGCTGGCCGCCGCCGTCGACAACCCGGTCGTGCTCCCCGACGGCCGGGTGGCCTCCAACGGCAACTTCCACGGCGCTCCCGTCGCGTACGTCCTCGACTTCCTCGCCATCGCCGCGGCGGACCTCGGCTCCATCGCCGAGCGCCGCACCGACCGGCTCCTGGACAAGAACCGGTCCCACGGGCTGCCGCCGTTCCTCGCTCACGACGCGGGCGTCGACTCCGGCCTCATGATCGCCCAGTACACCCAGGCCGCCCTGGTCAGCGAGATGAAGCGGCTGGCCGTACCGGCCTCCGCCGACTCCATCCCGTCCTCGGCGATGCAGGAGGACCACGTCTCCATGGGCTGGTCCGCCGCCCGCAAGCTGCGCACCGCGATCGGCAACCTCAACCGGATCATCGCCGTCGAGCTCTACGCCGCCACCCGCGGCATCGAACTCCGCCACGGCCTGACCCCGGCCCCCGCCTCCCGGGCCGCCATCGACGCCCTGCGCGCCGCCGGGGTCCAGGGTCCCGGCCCCGACCGCTTCCTCGCCCCCGACCTGGAGGCCGCCGACGCCTTCGTCCGCGAGGGCGGGCTCGTCGCGGCCGTCGAGAAGGTCACCGGTCCGCTCGCCTGACCGGCCGCGCACGACGGAAGGGCCGCCCCGCGACGGGGCGGCCCTTCCGCGTCCTCGCCCCGAGCGGGCCTCGCGCGCCCGCGGGGCTCAGGAGGCCCGGCCGCCGCGTCTCATCGCCAGCGCCACGAAACCGGCGCCGACCGCGAGGAAGCCCGTGCCGCCGATCACGTACGGCGTCGTGTCCAGCGTGCCGGTTTCGGCCAGGCGCGCCCCGTCGGGTTCACCGGCCCCACCGTCGTCCTGGGTCACCGAGGTGCGCGAGCCGTCCGCCGGACGCTCCTCGTCCGTGGCGTTCGCGGAGGGAACGAACCACAGGGCGCACAGCAGTGTCCCGGCGGCGGTGGCGGTCAGCAGCGGGCGGCGTGCGACGGACACAGATTTCGATCCCCCTTGCGGCAACCGCGAATTGGTGTGTGGGGCCGATGCTAATGAACACAGCGGGTCGTGGGAAAGCCGAGGGCCGGTGGAGCCTACGCTCGGTCGTATGAGTGCTTCCGAGACATCACGTTACGTACGGCTTCGGGTGGAGGTCGTCCTGGAGATCGACGGCCCAGAGGAGCTGACCGAGGCGGCCGTCGGCCGGATCGACACCGACGAGTTCATGCCCGAGGACGAGCGCGCGCACGCCCGCTCCTCCGTCCAGGAGGACAGCGCCGAGGCGCTCGCCTATCTCGTCGAGCCGTTCGACCTGGTCAGCACGGTCCCCGGGGTCGAGCTGGTCCAGGCCTCCTGGAGCAGTGAGGAGGTCGACTACGACCCCGACGCACAGGAGTGGGACCTCGACGAGGAAGATGGGCCCGACGCGGACGAGGAAGACGAAGCGGACGACGCCGACGAGGCGGACGACGAGGAACGGGTGTAGCGGGACACGCGGCGCTGCCGCCCCCGCGGGAAGCCCCGGCCCGGCGCCCTCCGGTGCGGCGCCCGCCGGGGCTTTCGCGTGTACGGGAACCGGTCGGCCCGCGGGAGCGTGTCGATCAGTGTTGTTCCCCACAAACGCTCCGGTTCCGGAACCGGACGGGGTGTCATGGATGTTCGAAGCAGTGTTGGCAGGGAAATAGGCGACGATGGAGAAGCGTGTGATGACGGACGGCAAGCACCGCCGCAAGGGCCTGGCGGCCGCGGCCGCGGTGCTCGGCGGCGTATTGGTGCTCTCGGCGTGCAGCGACGGGGACAAGGGCAGCGCCGGCTCGCCGACGCCGAACTCGCAGGCCCAGGTCGACGAGGCCGCGGCACAGAAGACGTCCAAGGCCCAGATATCCATCTCGCCCAAGAACGGTGCCGACAACGCCTCGATCAACAAGGACGCGAAGGTCACCGTCACCGACGGCACGCTGACCGAGGTCACCATGACCACGGCCGACGGCGCGAGCGTCAAGGGCGAGATCGCCGCCGACGGCAAGAGCTGGGCCCCGACCGAGCAGCTGAAGCGGGCCACCGTCTACAAGATCGCCGCCTCGGCCAAGGACGCGGACGGACTGGAGGCGCACGAGAACTCCTCCTTCACCACCGTCTCCCAGGCCAACAGCTTCATCGGCAGCTTCACCCCCGAGGACGGCTCCACCGTCGGCGTGGGCATGCCCGTCTCGATCAACTTCAACAAGGCGATCACCGACAGGAAGGCCGTCCAGGGCGGCATCACGGTGACCTCCAGCAGTGGCCAGGAGGTCGTCGGCCACTGGTTCAACTCCCAGCGCCTGGACTTCCGCCCCGAGGACTACTGGGCCGAGGGCTCGACCGTCACCCTGAAGCTGGAGCTCGACGGCGTCGAGGGTGCCCAGGGCGTCTTCGGCGTCCAGCAGAAGACCGTCACCTTCAAGATCGGCCGCAACCAGGTCTCCACCGTCGACGTCGCCACCAAGACGATGAAGGTCACGCAGGACGGTCGGACGATCAAGACCATCCCGATCTCCGCCGGCTCCCCGGAGAACCCCACCTACAACGGTGAGATGGTGATCTCCGAGAAGTTCAAGGAGACGCGGATGAACGGCGCCACCGTCGGCTTCACGGACGACGACGGCAAGGGCGAGTACGACATCAAGGACGTCCCGCACGCCATGCGGCTCTCCACGTCCGGCACGTTCATCCACGGCAACTACTGGGGCCCGGACTCGATCTTCGGCAACTCCAACACCAGCCACGGCTGCGTGGGCCTGAACGACGTCAAGGGCGCCGGCGACCCGAACCAGACGGCCGCCTGGCTCTACGACCACTCGATCGTCGGCGACGTCGTCATCGTCAAGAACTCCAAGGACAAGACGATCGCCCCCGACAACGGCCTCAACGGCTGGAACATGAGCTGGTCGGCGTGGAAGGCCGGCTCGGCGGTCTGACGCCCCGGTACGCGTACGACGACGGCGGCCCCCTCCCGGTGGAGGGGGCCGCCGTCGTGTCGCGTCCCGCGGAGCCGCCCGGGCCGTCGCGGCACGAGGAGCGGGCCCGCCCGCGTCAGCGGACGACCTCCTCCACGCCCCACTGCGCGAGCAGCCCCAGCGCGTCCGCCGACGCCGACCCCGGCTCCGCGTGGTACGTCACGAGGACCAGGTCCGGATCCCCGCCCGCCACCTTCAGGCTCTCGTAGGCCAGCGTCATCTCGCCGACCAGCGGATGCCGCAGCCGCTTCGTCCCGTGCCCCTTGTCCGCGACGGTGTGTGCCGCCCACAGCGACCGGAACTCCTCGCTCCGTACCGACAGCTCGCCGACCAGCGCCAGCAGCGCCGGATCGTCCGGATAGCAGCCCGCGTACAGCCGCAGCACGCTCACCACCTCGGTCGCCTTGCACTCCCAGTCCAGGTAGAGATCGCGCGAGTTGGGCCCGAGGAAGACCAGCCGGGCCATGTTGCGCTCTTCCGGCTCCATCGCCGAGAAGTCGCCGAGCAGCGCCCGGGCCATCCGGTTCCAGGCGAGGATGTCGAGGCGCCGGCCGACGACGAAGGCCGGGACGCCGTCCATCGAGTCCAGCAGATGCCGCAGACCCGGCCGCACCTGCTGCGGCCGGGCGATCGCCGCCCGGTGCTGCCTCTTCTTCGCCGTCGGCTTCGCCAGGTGCGTGAGATGCGCCCGCTCGGTGTCGCTCAGCCGCAGCGCCCGCGCGATCGAGTCCAGCACCTCCATGGAGACGTTGCGGCCGTTGCCCTGTTCCAGGCGGGTGTAGTAGGCGACCGACACTCCGGCCAGCTGCGCCAGCTCCTCCCGGCGCAGGCCCGGCACCCGGCGATGGCGCCCGAACTCCGGCAGGCCCACGTCCTCCGGCTTCAGCCGGGCCCGGCGCGAGCGCAGGAATTCGCTGAGTTCGGCACTGAGATCCATGCGTCCCGATTATCCCAGGTCGCGACCCCCGGACGGACGGGTGTTCCTGTCCCTGCCAGTGGTAGGCACGGTGGACGTAGGCAGAACAGGGGCCTGGGTACTCTCCGCGGGTTCGGGCAGGCTCGTCACCATGACCACGAACGTTTCCGCTTATGCCGCGCCCGCCGCCAACGCCCCGCTGGAGCGCACCACCGTGCCGCGCCGACCGGTCGGCGAGCACGACGTCCTCATCGAGATCAAGTACGCCGGAATCTGCCACTCCGACATCCACCAGGCCCGCGACGGCTGGGGTGAGGGCATCTTCCCGATGGTGCCCGGCCACGAGATCGCCGGAATCGTCACCGAGGTCGGCTCCGCGGTCACCCGGCACAAGGCCGGCGACCGCGTCGGCGTCGGCTGCTTCGTCGACTCCTGCCGGGAGTGCGAGTACTGCCTCCAGGGCCTGGAGCAGTACTGCACGGGCGGCGGGATGGTCGGCACGTACAACGCCCTCGACAAGAGCGGGGAGCCGACCTACGGCGGCTACTCCACCCACATCGTCGTCGACGAGAACTACACCCTGCGCATCCCCGAGGGCATCGCCCTCGACGAGGCAGCCCCGCTGCTCTGCGCCGGCATCACCCTCTACTCTCCGCTCGCCCACTGGAAGGCCGGCCCCGGGAAGAAGGTCGCCGTCGTCGGCCTCGGCGGCCTGGGCCACATGGGCGTCAAGATCGCCCATGCCCTCGGCGCCGAGGTGACCGTGCTCAGCCAGTCGCTCAAGAAGCGCGAGGACGGCCTCAAGCTGGGCGCCGACCACTACTACGCCACCAGCGACCCGGAGACCTTCACCCGGCTCGCCGGCTCCTTCGACCTGATCGTCTCCACCGTCTCGGCCCCGATCGACTTCGGCGCCTATCTGAGCCTGCTCAAGACGGACGGCGCCCTGGTCAACGTCGGCGCCCCCGAGGAGCCGATCGCGCTCAACCTGTTCTCGCTCATCGGCGGCCGCAAGACGCTGGCCGGCTCGATGATCGGCGGCATCGCCGAGACGCAGGAGATGCTCGACTTCTGCGCCGAGCACGGCCTGGGCGCGGAGATCGAGCTCATCCGGGCCGAAGAGATCAACGAGGCGTACGAGCGGGTGCTCGCCAGCGACGTGCGCTACCGCTTCGTGATCGACGCGTCGACGATCTGACCGCGGACGGCCGCCGGGTCCGGGTGTCCGGGCCCCGGCGGGCGGCGCACGGGGGACACGAGCCCGCGCCGGGGCATGACGTCCGGGGTCATCGACCCGGTACGGCATGCCCCGGCATGCTGACGCCATGACCGCATACGCGATGGCGAACCTCCGGCCGCAGTCCGCCCCCGACGAGGAGGTACTGCACTACATCGAGCGCGTCCAGGCCACCCTCGACCCCTTCGGCGGCAGCTTCCTCGTCCACGGGGACACCGAGCGCGAGATCAAGGAGGGCGAGTGGCCCGGCGACCTCGTCCTCGTGGCCTTCCCGTCGATGGAGCACGCCCGCCGCTGGTACGACTCCGCCGCCTACCAGGAGCTGATCCCGCTGCGCGCCCGGCACATCCCCGGCGACATCCTGCTCATCGACGGAGTGCCCCCCGGCTACGACCCGGCGCAGGCCGCCGCGCGCCTGCGCGCCGCGTCGGACCCCGGCACGGCCTGAGCGCAGGCCGCGACGCGCGCCGCCGAACCCGGCGCGGAAGCGGTGGCCGCGCGGGACCGCGACCACGGCGCCTTCGACGCCGCGCGGGCCGTTGCCGGGTCCTCCTTCAGCGGCGACCCGCCGGCCCGCTCTGGGCGGCCGCCATGGGCACCCCGGCGCCGTCCCGGCCCGGGCTCCTGGGTGTCGGCCCTCGCTCCGGGCGCCCTCGCGCGGGCGCCCGGAACGGTGGGCCGAGGTCACTCCGCCTTCGCCACGCCGATCGGGCAGGAGACGCCCGTGCCGCCGATGCCGCAGTAGCCGCCCGGGTTCTTGTCGAGGTACTGCTGGTGGTACCCCTCCGCCGGGAAGAAGGTACGGCCCTCGGCGGGGAGGATCTCGGTGGTGATCGTGCCGTGACCGGAGCGGGTCAGGACCTGCTGGTACGAGGCACGGGAGGCCTCCGCGGCCTCGGCCTGCTCGGGGGAGTGGGTGTAGAGCGCCGAGCGGTACTGGGTGCCGACGTCGTTGCCCTGGCGGAAGCCCTGGGTCGGGTCGTGCGACTCCCAGAAGAGCTTGAGCAGACGCTCGTACGAGACGACCGAGGGGTCGAAGACGACCCGGACGGCCTCCGTGTGGCCGGTGAGGCCCGAGCAGACCTCTTCGTACGCCGGGTTCGGGGTGTGGCCGCCCTGGTAGCCGACGAGCGTCGTCCAGACGCCCTCGGTCTGCCAGAACTTGCGCTCGGCTCCCCAGAAGCAGCCGAGACCGAAGTCCGCGACCTCGAGCCCCTCGGGGTACGGCCCGAGCAGCGGGTTGCCGAGGACCGTGTGGCGCTCCGGCACGGCGAACTCGGGCTCCGGGCGGCCCTTGAGCGCCTGCTCGGGGGTGGGGAGGACGGGGGTGCGTGACAGGAACATGCGGCATCTCCTCGACGGTGGGCGTTAGCACAACGCCCGGCGGCCGGAAGGGATTCCCGGCCGCCCGGCCGCCACCGCCGTCGCGTGCTCCGGGCGGTCGCGACCAGGCGGGACTTCCGCGACACGCTTCAGTGGGGCAGCGTCGCCGGGCTGCCGCCGTTCGCCTCGTACCCCGCCACCGCCAGGTTCCGGTAGACCGTGTACTCCGCCGCCGGGTCGCCGTTCAGCGTCCACGGCAGCGCGCCGACGTGACCGTCCACGTGCACCAGCTGGTGCATCGCCTCGGCCCAGCGCTCCGCGCGGACGAGGAAGAGGACGAGCAGATGGCGGACGTGGGCGAGCATCGGGTCGTCGGGACGGGCCGAGTGGACCGCGTACAGCGCGCCCTCCATCGCCTTGCTCACGACCGCCGAGCCGTAGAAGTCCTGCACCATGACCACCTCGGGCAGGTGCTCGTACACGGCGAACAGCGGCAGGGCGGCGAGCAGCGAGCCCCGCGGGGCGCGGGCCGCGGCCGCCGTCGCGAAGCGGTCGGCGTCCTCGCGCGAGCCGTGCCACTTCTCGCACCAGTAGTGCAGGGCGGCCAGGTGGGCGCCCATGTGCTGCGGCGCACGGTCGATGATCCTCGCCCAGACCTGGTCGAACTCCTCGTGGCCGTAGCCGAGGCCGCGCGCGACGGCGAGCTGCGTGATGTACGGGACCGGGTCGCCGGGAGCCAGCAGCGCCGCCTCCTCGGTCACCTTGCGGGCCTCTTCGAGGATGATCCGGAAGTCGTCGGTGCCGGCCGCCGACGACCGCCACGCCTGCTGCACCAGGAACTCGGCGTGCACGGCCGCCCCGCCCGGGTCCTTCGGCGCGTCCGCACGCCAGGCGCGCAGCCACGCGCCGCCCACCCCGGGCCGCTGCTGGAGTTCCAGGGAGGCCGCGCCGGCGAACGCCTGGACGCGCTGCCAGCGGACCTCGCCCTCCTTCTCCGTGCCGGCCAGCAGCTGCGCGGCCGCCCGCCAGTCCTGGGTCGCCTGCACGACGTCGAGGACGTCGAGCAGGTCGCGGTCGGGGCCGGGCATCCGCACGTCCTGCTCCTCCTGGCGCAGGAAGCCGTACGCCTCCGGATCGGCGGCGTCGGGCGACCCGGGTGCCACCTGGTGGATGCCGACGTCGCCGCGGCGGCGCCGTACCAGCGGAGCGACGACCGCGAAGAGCAGCCCCATCGCGAGCAGGAACCAGAGAATCTCCATGTGCCCATTGTCCCGTACGGCCCGTGGGCGCCCGCCGGGCGCCCGGGGACACCGCCGGGGACAGTGGGCGGCGCGCGGCCGGTCTCGGGACTACGCTCCTGACCATGAGCGACCAGCACTCTCATCAGAGCTTCGAGACCCGCGCGATCCACGCGGGCAACACCGCCGACCCGCTGACCGGCGCGGTCGTCCCGCCCATCTACCAGGTGTCCACCTACAAGCAGGACGGCGTGGGTGGGCTCCGCGGCGGTTACGAGTACAGCCGCAGCGCCAACCCCACGCGTACCGCGCTCGAGGAGAACCTCGCGGCGCTGGAGGGCGGCCGCCGCGGGCTCGCGTTCGCCTCCGGCCTCGCCGCCGAGGACTGCCTGCTGCGCACGCTGCTCGCCCCCGGTGACCACGTGGTCATCCCGAACGACGCCTACGGCGGCACGTTCCGGCTCTTCGCCAAGGTGGTCCAGCGCTGGGGCGTCGACTTCTCCGTCGCCGACACCTCCGACCTCGCCTCCGTGCGGGACGCGGTCAACGACCGTACGAAGGTGATCTGGGTCGAGACGCCGTCCAACCCGCTGCTCGGCATCACCGACATCGCGGCGGTCGCGGACGTGGCCCGCACGGCCGGCGCGAAGCTGGTCGTCGACAACACCTTCGCCTCCCCCTACCTCCAGCAGCCGCTGGCCCTGGGCGCGGACGTCGTCGTGCACTCGCTGACCAAGTACATGGGCGGGCACTCCGACGTCGTCGGCGGTGCGCTGGTGACGGCCGACGAGGCGCTCGGCGAGGAGCTGGCGTACCACCAGAACGCGATGGGCGCGGTGGCCGGCCCGTTCGACTCGTGGATCGTGCTGCGCGGCATCAAGACGCTCGCGGTCCGGATGGACCGGCACAGCGAGAACGCCGAGAAGATCGCGGAGATGCTGACCCAGCACCCGAAGGTCACGACGGTGCTCTACCCGGGCCTCCCGGACCACCCGGGCCACGACATCGCCGCGAAGCAGATGAAGGCGTTCGGCGGGATGATCTCGTTCCGGGTGACGGGCGGCGAGGAGGCGGCCGTGGCCGTCTGCGACCGCGCCCGGCTGTTCACCCTGGGCGAGTCCCTGGGCGGGGTCGAGTCGCTGATCGAGCACCCGGGCCGGATGACGCACGCGAGCGTCGCCGGGTCGGCCCTGGAGGTTCCGGGGGACCTGGTGCGGCTGTCGGTGGGCATCGAGAACGTCGACGACCTGCTGGCGGACCTGCGCCAGGCGCTGGGCTAGGGAGTGTCCGGAAGGTACCGGCGTCCGCCCGAAGGGCCGCGGCCCAGGCGGGACTCTCGCCACGCGCCCTAGGACATCTCCCGAGACCCGGGCGCATCCTCGAGGATGCGGGCCGGGCGGCCGTCCGCCGCCGGGCGCCTCACGAGGGCGCCCGGTCCGCGGTCAGGCGGGGACCTTCTCGTCCTCCAGCGAATCGCGGACCATCGCGCGCAGTTCCGGGCTGTCCTCGTGGCTGTGCACGGAGACGGCGTGCTCGGTGGCGGCCCGGACGACTTCCTCCTCCTCACCGATGATGGTGAGCGTGCAGTTCATGACGCTGGGAGTCTTGCGGCAGTCGGCGACTTTCCTGGCCATGACGACCTCCTGGGCTCGGACTGCGTACCGCTGTTTCCAGGCTATGCCCGTTCTCACCAGCCTTCGAGGGGCGGCGTCGTCACGGGCGGTGCCCGCCACGGCTCGGCCACCGAGGCCCAGACGGCGAAGGCGATCACGGCGACGCCCAGCAGCACCCACAGGGCGCGGCGCACCGCCCGGTCCCGGTGGAGCAGGCGGGTGCCGCGCTCGACGGCCCGCGCGGCCAGGTCGCGGGGGACCTGGGGGTGCGGGAATTCGAGCATCCGCCGTACCTCGTCCTCCCGGTGCTCGTGCCGGGTCATGAGGCGGCCCTCGTCCCCGTCGGGCCCGGTCCTCGCGCCGGGCCGGCGCGCAGCGCGACGACGGAGCGGGCGCAGACGGCCCGGACCCGTTCCTCGGGCAGCCCGAGCAGGGCCGCGGCCTGTTCCTCGGCGACGCCCTCGTACAGCCGCAGCACCACGACGAGGCGTTCCTGCGGAGTGAGGGCGGCGAGGACACCGCCGCCGCCGCGGTGGTGCCGCCAGGCGGCGCGGGCGAAGCGGGCCACGAGGTCGGCGCGGGTGAGGTCGTACGGGTCCTCGCCCCGCAGCCGCCCCCAGTGCGCGTAGGTGTGCGCGAGGGAGGCGGTCAACAGGGCCTGGGCGCGCGGGTTGCGGGCCGGGCTCTCGGCGGTGAGGAGCGTGGCGGCGTGCAGCAGCCGCCCCGCCGCCCCGGCCACGAACGCCTCGAACTGCCGGGTGCGGTGGCGCTCTTCGCCGTTTCGGCCGGCCGCCGGGAAGCCGTCCCGTCGCTCTCGCACGTCCTCATATGAGGACAGGGCGCGGCCCAGGTCAAGAGGTCGGCGAGGACTCCGCTTCCGGGTTCGCGGGAAGGCCCGACTGACGGGCGGACAGCGCGGAGTTGAAACGGGTGAGCAGGGTGCAGAACGACTCGCGCTCGGCGGGTGTCCAGCCGTCCGTGACCTCGGCCATCAGCTGCCGGCGCGAGGAGCGGACCTCTTCCAGGCGGGTCAGGCCGCGCGGGGAGAGCTGGAGCACGACCGCGCGGCCGTCCTCGGGGTGTGAGGTGCGCTTGACGAGGCCGGTGTCGACGAGCGGGGCGACCTGGCGGGTGACGGTGGACGAGTCGATGCCCATGCCGGCGGCGAGCGCCTTCACGCCCATGGGGCCCTCCTGGTCCAGGCGGTTGAGGAGCAGATAGGCGGCGCGGTCCATGGAGTTGCGGAGCTGGCCGGTGCCGCCGAGGCGGGTCTGTTCGGCCCGGCGGGCGAAGACGGCCACCTGGTGCTGGAGGGCATCGAGGAGACCGGGGTCAAGCTCAGTCGTCATGTCCTGAGATGTGGGCATGGCTGTGGGGGCTCTCTCGTGCGGTGGTCGGTTGGTGGGGGACAGAGTACGCGGAGCTGTGGGAGTCCGTACCGGCGCTGCGCAAACCCGATGGGACGCCCGCTTCCCGGGCGGCCACGGGGCCCGTGAGCTGCGAGACTTGCTGTCATGAGCTTCCGTAGGCCTGACCCCTTGCATCCCCTGATCCTCGACGATGTGCGCGGGGCGCAGAAGATGCTCTCCGGGGTGGCCAGGGTGACCGCGATGGAGGGAAGCCGTCATCTGTCCTCGCTGGTGGGGGCGCCGGTGCACCTCAAGTGCGAGAACCTCCAGCGCACGGGTTCGTTCAAGCTGCGCGGTGCGTACGTGCGGATCTCGGGGCTGCGGCCCGAGCAGCGGGCGGCCGGGGTCGTCGCCGCCTCGGCGGGGAACCACGCGCAGGGTGTGGCGCTCGCCTCGACGCTGCTCGGGGTCCGTTCCACGGTCTTCATGCCGCTCGGCGCCCCGCTGCCGAAGGTCGCCGCGACCCGGGAGTACGGCGCCGAGGTGCGGCTGCACGGTCATGTCGTGGACGAGACGCTGGAGGCCGCGGAGGAGTACGCGGCCCGGACCGGCGCGGTCTTCATCCATCCCTTCGACCACCCCGACATCATCGCCGGTCAGGGCACGGTGGGTCTGGAGATCCTGGAGCAGTGCCCGGAGGTCCGCACCATCGTGGTCGGCGTCGGGGGCGGCGGTCTCGCGGCCGGCATCGGGCTCGCGGTGAAGTCGGTGCGTCCGGACGTGCGGATCGTCGGCGTGCAGGCGGAGGGGGCGGCCGCCTATCCGCCCTCGCTGGCGGCGGGGCATCCGGTGGCGGTCGAGTCCCCGGCGACGATGGCGGACGGGATCAGGGTGGGGCGTCCGGGAGACGTGCCGTTCGCGCTGGTCAGGGAGTTCGTCGACGAGGTCCGTACGGTCTCGGAGGACGCGCTCTCCACCGCGCTCCTGCTCTGCCTGGAGCGGGCGAAGCTGGTGGTCGAGCCGGCGGGGGCGAGCCCGGTGGCGGCGCTCCTGAGCGACCCGGAGGCGTTCCGGGGCCCCGTGGTGGCGGTGCTCTCGGGCGGGAACGTGGACCCGCTTCTGATGCAGCGGGTGCTGCGGCACGGCATGGCGGCCGGCGGCCGCTATCTGAGCCTGCGGCTGCGGGTGACGGACCGGCCGGGGGCGCTGGCGACGCTGCTCGCGGTGCTGACGGTGGTCGACGCGAACGTCCTCGACGTGAGCCATGTGCGCACGGATCCGCGGCTGGGCCTGACGGAGGCGGAGGTCGAGCTGCATCTGGAGACGAAGGGGCCGGACCACTGCGAGGAGGTCCGTGCGGCCCTGCGGGACGCGGGATACGCCGTGACCGGCTGACGACGCCGTACGCGAGAGGGCGCGGGGACCGGACGGGTTCCCGCGCCCTCTCGCGTACGGGCGGGGCGGGGGGCGGCTCCTCGCGCTGCCTCGCTGCCTCCCCGTACGAGGGATCCCGCACGCACGGTTGTGTGTCGCGATGTATCGCGTTAGCGTGTGTCCTCCGTCACGAAATTGCCGGGCGGCGCCCGCCCGGCCTCCCTAAGCTGGGCCGGAAACGCCCGAATCCCTGGGAGAAACCACATGCCAGGCGCGATCTACGCCGAAGGTCTGGTGAAGACCTTCGGTGACGTACGAGCTCTGGACGGCGTGGACCTTGACGTCCCCGAGGGCACGGTCCTGGGCCTGCTCGGCCCGAACGGCGCGGGGAAGACGACCACCGTGCGCGTCCTGACGACGCTGCTCCAGCCGGACAGCGGGAGGGCCGTCGTCGCCGGGATCGACGTCCTCAAGCACCCCAACGAGGTCCGCCGCTCGATCGGTCTCTCCGGCCAGTTCGCCGCCGTCGACGAGTACCTGACGGGCCGCGAGAACCTCCACATGGTCGGCCGGCTCTACCAGATGAGCGGCAAGCGGGCCAAGGCGCGGGCGGGGGAGCTCCTCGAGCGCTTCCACCTCGCGGACGCGGCCGACCGCCCCGCCAAGACGTACTCCGGCGGTATGCGCCGGCGTCTGGACCTCGCCGCCGCCCTCGTCGTCTCGCCCCCGGTGATGTTCATGGACGAGCCGACCACGGGCCTCGACCCCCGCAACCGGCAGGCGCTCTGGGGGATCATCCAGGAGCTGGTCGCGGGCGGCACGACGCTGCTCCTGACGACCCAGTACCTGGAGGAGGCCGACCACCTGGCCCACGACATCTGCGTCGTCGACCACGGCAAGGTCATCGCCCGCGGCACGTCGGACCAGCTCAAGGCCCAGACGGGCGGCGAGCGCGTCGAAGTCGTCGTCCACGAGCGGGACATGATCGATCCGGCCCGCGACGTCCTCGCCCGCTACGGCCTGGCCGGGACCGGCCGCGGCGAGGTCGCGGTCGAGGACCACACCCGCAAGCTGACCGTCCCCGTCGCCGGCGGCGCCAAGCTGCTCGCCGAGGTCATCCGCGACCTCGACGCCCGGGGTGTCCGGATCGACGACATCGGCCTGCGGCGGCCCACCCTCGACGACGTCTTCATCTCGCTGACCGGCCACGCGGCCGAGCGGGCCGAGGAGGAGGGCGCCGAGGCGGCCCGGGGCGTCGAGGACCACAAGAAGAGCCGGAAGGAGGCGGCCAAGTGACCGCAGCGACGGACACCGCCCCGCAGCGCCACGCCCCCGTGCCGCGCGGCGGCATCACCCAGTCGATCAGCGACTCCCTGGTCGTCGCCAAGCGCAACCTGATCCGCATGACCCGGATCCCGGAGATGATCATCTTCGGGCTGATCCAGCCGATCATGTTCGTGGTGCTGTTCAGCTATGTCTTCGGCGGCTCGATCAGCGTCGACGGCAGCACCTCGCCGGCCGCCTACCGCGAGTTCCTCATGGCGGGCATCTTCGCCCAGACGGTCACCTTCGCCACGGCCGGCGCGGGGGCGGGCATCGCCGACGACATGCACAAGGGCCTCATCGACCGCTTCCGCTCCCTGCCCATGGCCCGCGGCGCGGTCCTGACCGGCCGCACCCTCGCCGACCTGGTGCAGACCACCCTCACGCTCGTGGTCCTCGCGATCGTGGCACTGCTGGTCGGCTGGCGGACGCACGAGAACTTCGGCAAGGTGCTCGGCGGCTTCGCCCTCCTGCTCCTCCTCGGCTACGCCTTCTCCTGGATCGGCGCCCTGATCGGCCTGTCGGTGCGGACCCCGGAAGCGGCCACCTCCGGCGGCCTGATCTGGCTCTTCCCGCTGACCTTCATCTCCAACGCCTTCGTGCCGTCGGAGAACATGCCGACCTTCCTGCGGCACATCGCGGAGTGGAACCCGTTCAGCGCCACGGTGCAGGCGGCACGCGAGCTCTTCGGCAACCTGCCGCCTGGCTACCAGGCGCCCGACGCCTGGCCGATGCAGCATCCGGTCTGGGCGTCGATCATCTGGTCGGTCCTGATCGTCCTGGTCTTCCGGACGCTTTCGGTCCGCAAGTACCGCTCGGCGACGGCCTGACCGGTCGGCCCGGCGGCCCGGCGGCCCGGCGGCAGGACCGCCCGGAGGTCCGAGGCCGCGGCGTTCCGACCCGTGAGCGGCCGGACGGGCCGCCCGGCACCACCGCTCACACACGGCGAAGGGCCGGACCCCTCGGGGTCCGGCCCTTCGCCGTGCAGAGGGGGCGTCAGCCGGCGTACGGCTTGGCGCTCAGGATCTTCACCGTGGCCTTCTTGCCGTTCGGCAGCTCGTACTCCGCGTCCTCGCCGGCCTTCTTGCCGTTGACGCCGACGCCGAGCGGGGACTGGGGGGAGTAGGTCTCGATGTCGCCGCTCGCGTACTCGCGCGAGGCGAGCAGGAAGGTCATCGTGTCGTCCTCGTCGCCGTCGAACGCGATCGTGACGACCATGCCGGGCGCGACGACGCCCTCCTCGGCCGGAGCCTCGCCGACCTTGGCGTGCTCCAGGAGCTGGGTCAGCTGGCGCACGCGGAGCTCCTGCTTGCCCTGCTCCTCCTTGGCCGCGTGGTACCCGCCGTTCTCGCGCAGGTCGCCTTCCTCGCGCGCCGCGGCGATCTTGGCGGCGATCTCGGTTCGCGCGGGACCAGACAGGTACTCCAGCTCGGCCTTGAGCTGGGCGTACGCCTCCTGGGTGAGCCAGGTGACGTTGTCGCTGGTCTGGGTCACAGGTGCTCCTCGTAGGTACCGGGAATACAAAGCATCGCCCTACCCGGAAGGATGTTCCCTCCTGAGTGGGCGAAACCACGAGCCTAACAATTAGTGGCGAAAAGGGGGAGGACAAAAACCACAGGGATGACATCGCCCCTGGTCAGGCGCAAAACGGAGCCCGACACGCCGTACGGTCCCTACCCGCTGCTAACGGGTCGTACACCCGACCAGCTCGGCGCTGGTCGCGCGGGCGGTGGTGCGGACGGACCACACGCGGTCGATCCGGTCGGCGGCCTCCTCGACGCGGACGTCCTTGCGGCCGACCTCGGCCCCGTCCTCGGAGCGCGAGCGCAGGGTGCAGACGCCCTTGGCGCCGGTGTCCTTGCGGATCTCCAGGTGCACCTGCACCTCGGTGTCGCTCACCACGTCGAACTTGATCATCTCGGCGCTGATCTTGTTGTCGGCGACGTAGTACCAGGCGAACCAGCTCAGCAGGCCGAGGAAGAGGACCCCGAGCACGGCGCCGGTGATCCTGAGCGTGCGGTCGGCGCGCTCGTCCGCCGAGCGGCCGTAGCGCCCTTCGGGCAGCTGCTCTCGAACCGCGCTCATGATCCTTACCTCTCGCCGCCGGGGCACCCGGAATTTTCCGCCCCCCGGTTCCGTCACTATAGAGACCTCCCTCCGCGACCAATCACCGAGGACCGAGTCTTGACTGAGCAGCTGCGACTGATGGCCGTTCACGCCCACCCCGACGACGAGTCGAGCAAGGGCGCGGCCACGATGGCCAAGTATGTGTCGGAGGGGGTGGACGTCCTTGTGGTCACGTGCACGGGTGGCGAGCGCGGCTCCATCCTCAACCCCAAGCTCCAGGGCGACGCCTACATCGAGGCGAACATCCACGAGGTGCGCCGCAAGGAGATGGACGAGGCCCGCGAGATCCTCGGCGTGCGCCAGGAGTGGCTGGGCTTCGTCGACTCCGGCCTGCCGGAGGGCGACCCGCTGCCGCCGCTGCCCGAGGGCTGCTTCGCCCTGGAGGACGTCGACAAGGCGGCCGGTGAGCTGGTGCGCAAGATCCGTTCCTTCCGGCCGCAGGTCATCACGACCTACGACGAGAACGGCGGCTATCCCCACCCCGACCACATCATGACCCACAAGATCACGATGGTGGCGTTCGACGGCGCTGCGGACACCGGGAAGTACCCGGAGGCGGAGTTCGGCCCGGCGTTCCAGCCGCAGAAGCTGTACTACAACCAGGGCTTCAACCGGCCCCGCACGCTCGCCCTGCACGAGGCCCTGCTCGCCCGCGGGCTGGAGTCGCCGTACGGCGAGTGGCTGGAGCGCTGGAAGGAGTTCCAGCGCGCCGAGCGCACGCTGACCACCCACGTCCCCTGCGCGGACTTCTTCGAGATCCGCGACAAGGCCCTGATCGCGCACCGCACGCAGATCGACCCGGACGGCGGCTGGTTCCGCGTCCCGATGGAGATCCAGAAGGAGGTCTGGCCGACGGAGGAGTACGAGCTCAGCAAGTCGCTGGTCGATACCTCCCTCCCCGAGAGCGACCTCTTCGCGGGCATCCGCGACAATGCCTGACATGAGCGCACACCTGGCACTGACCCAGCTTGTCCCCTTCGCCGCCGAAGAGCTGGACAAGAACAAGGTGACCCCCGGCGTGCTCGGTTTCGTCGTCTTCGCCGTGATGGCCGTGGCCGTCTGGATGCTGATGAAGTCGATGAACCGGCACATGGGCAAGGTCTCCTTCGAGGAGGCCGCCGACCCGGCCGCCGCCCCCCAGGCGGAGAAGGCGGCCACACGGGAGTAGCGGGCCCCCGCCCACGCCACCGAGGGCCCCCGCCGAGGACCCCGGCACCCGGGGCCCTCGCGCCGCGTCCTCAGGCGGGCCCCGGCAGTACCACCGGCACGCCCATCACCTCGCGGGCGTGCCGGCTCGGCACCATGCCCAGCGCCCAGGCCTGCCACCCCGGCGCCTGGACCCCGCCCCGCTCCAGGACGAGCCGGTACGCCTCGGCGCAGTCCTCCACCTTCCCGTCGCGGGTCGCGTGACCGTCCGCGAGGAGCGCGGCCAGCTCCACCCGCGCCTCCGCCGTACCCGCCTCGACGCCGCCCGGGGCGGCGTGCGGAAGCAGCGTGCAGCGCAGGAAGCGGGCCCAGTCCGCACCGCGCCGGTCGTCGTACGAGAGGAAGAGCGCGACCGCCTCGTCGCACAGCGCCAGGGCCTGCGCCGGCCTGTCGTTCCCGGCGTCGACGATCGCCAGCTCCAGACAGGTCCACGCCTCCCCGTGCGCCACCCCGATGCGGTGGAAGTCCGCCCGGGCGTCGGCGAGGAGCTGCCGGGCGAACCCGGAGTTGCGGAGGTTGCCGGTACGCGCCGCCCGCTGATCACGGGTCACCCGGCCCGAGTGGTGCCGGGCGCAGGCGAGCCCGTACACGTCCCGCATCCGCGAGAACATCGTGCGCGCCCGCTCCAGCTCCCGCACCGCCTGGTCCGGCTCGCCGCGCTCCTCCAGGGCGTGTCCGAGGTAGTACAGCGTCCACGCCTCGCCGCGGGCGTCCTCCTGGTCACGGTGGCGGGCGAGGGCCTGGCGCAGCCCGTCGACCGCGGCCGGGGCGTCCGACTCGACGAGCCGGGCCCGGGCCAGCTGCGTCAGCGCCCACGCCTGCCCCCGGCCGTCGTGCGTGCGTCCGTACAGGTCGAGGGCGCGCCGCAGCTCCGTTCCGGCGCGCTCCGTGTCGCCCGTCCGCAGACAGACCTGGCCCAGCTGGAAGTGCGCCCACGCCTCGCCGTGCAGGGACTCGCTCTCCCGGTGCAGGTCCAGCGCCCGGCCGAGCAGGTCCAGCGCCTCCGCCAGCCGGCCCCGGTCCCGTTCCACCGCCCCGAGGGCGTGGAGCGTCCAGCCCCGGTCGGCGGCCAGGGACGCCGGTTCCTGCAGCGCGAGGGCCTCACGCAGCCTCGCGGACGCCTCCGCCAGATTGCCCTGGTGGTGCAGGGTGATCCCGAGCGAGCACAGCGCGAGGGCCGCCCCCGCGTCCTGGTGCGCCTCCTGGTAGAGGGAGACCACCGACGTCAGCGTGGTGCGCGCCTTGTCCAGCTCGCCGAGCTGGCGGGCCGCGATCCCGGTCCGCCACTGCACCGAGCGGGACAGCAGGCCGAGCCCGACCGCGTCGGTCAGCTCGTTGATCTCACCCAGCCGGTACAGGTCGCCGCGCAGCAGGCAGTAGTCGCAGAGCGCGCCCAGCAGATCGAGGACCGTCTGCTGGTCGACGCCCTCGGCGTGCCGCAGCGCCGCGGTGATGAAGCTCGACTCCTCGTCCAGCCAGCGCAGGGCCGCGTCCAGCGAGCCGAAGCCGTGCCCGCCGAACCGGTCGGCCCGCGTCGACATCTTCCCGTCGACCATCCGGATCACCGCGTCCGCGAGCTCGGCGTAGTTCCGGACAAGCCGCTCCTGCGCGGCCGCCGTCTCCGCCGCGTCCTCCTCCTCGAGGAGCCGGGCGGCGGCGAAACCGCGCACGCGGTCGTGCAGCCGGTACCGCTCCCCGCCCCCGCCCTGCGGCGTCGCCGGCCCCCCGCGCACATGGTCGAGGAGCCCGGCCCGGGCCAGCTCCCGCAGCAGCCGGGCGCCGTCCTGCCCGGTCGCGCCGAGCAGCGCGGCGGCGGCGGCCGCACCCAGCGAGGCCCGCCCGGCGAGCGCGAGCCGGCGCAGCAGCCGCCGTCCGTCCTCGTCGAGGCCGGTGGCGTAGCGGACGCCCAGCGCCCGCCCGACGGGATCCGCGCCGGAGCCGGGGTGTTCGAGGAGCCCCGCCAGTTCCCCCATCGAACGGGACCCGAGCAGGGAGCCGGCGGCCCTCAGAGCGAGCGGCAGTCCGCCGCACAGCTCCCGCACCCGGTCGAAGGCCGCGGAGTCGTACGGCCCCGCGTCCGGCCCCTCGGCCGCCCCGCGCAGCAGCTCCTCGGCGCCCGCCGCGTCCAGGCCGGTCACCGCGATCCGGTGCACGGACGCCGGCACGTCCGGCCCGAGGTCCAGCGGCTCCCGGCAGGTCACCAGGACCAGACTGTCCGAGCGTTCCGGCAGCAGCGTGCGGACCTGTGCGGCGTCCACCGCGTCGTCGAGGACCACCGTCACCGGCAGCCCGGTCAGATGCTGGTGGTACAACTCCGCCAGTCTCCGCACCTGTTGCTCGGCCGACGACCGCTCGCGGAACAGCAGCTGCTCCCGCGGCGCCCCCAGCCGGTTCAGCAGGTGCAGCAGCGCCTCGCGCGTCGACAGCGGCTTCTCACCGCGCGTCCCGCCGCCCCGCAGGTCCACCACGCACGCCCCCCGGAACTGGTCCTTGAGCGCGTGCGCCGCCCGTACGGCGAGTGTCGTGCGCCCCGACCCGGGCTCCCCGTGCAGCATCACGACCGTCGGCCGGGTCGTCGTCGACGCCCGTCCCGCCTGCACCCACCGGGTGATCCGCGCCAGTTCGTCCCGACGCCCGGCGAACGCGGCCCCGGTGGAGGGGAGATGACCGAAGGACTGCTCGAGTACCGTACGGCGGCGGGCCGCCGCGCTGCGGTCCGCCCCGCGCAGCTGGGCCACCACCTTCCTCGGCGGCTCCTCGGCGGCCGCGGACGGCACCCGCTGCCGGTCGAGGAACGGCCGCACCTCCCGTACCTCCAGAGCCGTCAGCCAGCGCACCCGCAGCTGTTCGGCACCGCCCTGCGGACCGGCCGCGCCGGGCCGCCGGCGCGGGGCGGCCCACGAGGAGGCGGTCACCTTCAGGACCGTCGCCGCCGCACCGGCCGCCGCGACCACGGCCCCGGCGCCGAGCGCGGTCCCGGCCGCCGTCCCCAGGGCCAGATCGGCGCCGAAGGCGGCGACCGAGGCGACGGCCGTCACCGCCGCGCCCACCCCGGCCGCCGGGCCGCCTGACCGGCCGGCCGGCGGCGAAGGGGCGGCTTCCGCCTCCTCGAGCGCCCGTACGTAGGCCGCGTACTCCTCCGCCGCGCCCGCCGCCATGGTGTCCAGCGCCGCCCGGCCGCGTGCCAGCAGCGCCGCGGAGTCGGCGCGACCGCCGGAGCGCCGCACCTCCTCCGCCACGAGGCGCGCCAACAGCCGCTCGGCTTCGGCCCGGTGGCCGTCCCGCATGTGCGTCCCCCTCCGAGAGCTCCCGCTTTCCGGGAACAAGTGTCCTGCGCCACGCGCGCCGAAGCGAGGGAGCGGAGCCGGCTGCCGGTGTCCCGCCGGTGCCGAGGGCCGGATCGCCCCGGACCGAACGGCTGCCCCTCGACATCACGTCCGATGGCGTTCATCTGCCGAATAGCGCGTCCGGGTGAGGCTCCGGAACCAATCCACATTCCGGCAGTTGATCAGCGTGCTTCGGTAACGGAGCATTCCAGGGCCCTCCAGCTCAAGAAGGAAATCTCGTGATCAAGAAGGTTCTTGCCACGGCGGCAGTTGCGGCCTCCGTTGTCGGCGTCTCGGCGACGACGGCGATGGCGGCGGGCGACGAAGGCAACAGCGCCAACACCATCGGCAACACGTCGAAGCAGGCGATCGGCAGCAACTCCACCGGTGGCTACATGAGCCCGAACTTCGGCCTCGTCAACGGTGGCGTTCTCCACTGCTTCGACATCCAGAAGGTCCAGGCCCAGGTTCCGGTCGGCGTCATCGCCATCCCGGTCGCGGTCCAGGACGTCATCGGCAACGACATGTCGAACCAGACCTGCACCCAGAACTCCGTGCAGCAGACCGGTGACGACCCGCTGTCGAACCTCCTGCGCAACGTCCTGGCGGACAACGGAAACGTCGGCGGCTGACGCCAGCACCTCCGCTGAAGCGGCCCCGCTCCTCGCATATCCATTGCGGGGGAGCGGGGCCGCTCCCGTTTCCGCGCCCGCCGTCCCCGGCCCGCGGCGCCCCGGCCTCGCACCGCCCCCGTGGCGTAGAGGCGGGGCTCCGCCGTGTGCGCGAGGATTGGGGTATGCCGAACAGACTGGCCCATGAGACGTCCCCGTATCTCCTCCAGCACGCCGACAACCCCGTCGACTGGTGGCCGTGGTCGACCGAGGCGTTCGACGAGGCACGCCGCCGGAACGTCCCCGTCCTGCTCAGCGTCGGCTACAGCAGCTGCCACTGGTGCCACGTGATGGCCCACGAGTCCTTCGAGGACGACACCACCGCCGCGTACGTCAACGAGCACTTCGTCGCCGTCAAGGTCGACCGCGAGGAGCGCCCCGACGTCGACGCCGTCTACATGGAGGCGGTGCAGGCGGCCACCGGCCAGGGCGGCTGGCCGATGACGGTCTTCCTCACCCCGGACGCCGAACCGTTCTACTTCGGCACCTACTTCCCGCCCGAGCCCCGCCACGGCATGCCGTCCTTCGGGGACGTCCTCGACGGCGTCTCCCGCGCCTGGACCGAGCGCCGCGAGGAGGTCGACGAGGTCGCCGGGAAGATCGTCAAGGATCTCGCCGGCCGCTCCCTGGCTTACGGCGGGGACGGCGTCCCCGGCGAGGAGGAGCTGGCGCAGGCGCTCCTCGGCCTGACCCGGGAGTACGACGCGACGCGCGGCGGCTTCGGCGGCGCGCCCAAGTTCCCGCCGTCGATGGCGCTGGAGTTCCTGCTGCGCCACCACGCCCGCACCGGGGCCGAGGGGGCCCTGCAGATGGCCGCCGACACCTGCGAGGCGATGGCCCGCGGCGGCATC
Organism: Streptomyces sp. NPDC053755; assembly: GCF_040677675.1. Lineage (NCBI taxonomy): Bacteria > Bacillati > Actinomycetota > Actinomycetes > Kitasatosporales > Streptomycetaceae > Streptomyces > Streptomyces sp. NPDC053755. The sequence goes on from NZ_JBFASK010000003.1 coordinate 54,039, forward strand.
TACGACCAGCTCGGCGGCGGCTTCGCCCGCTACTCCGTCGACCGCGACTGGGTCGTCCCGCACTTCGAGAAGATGCTGTACGACAACGCCCTGCTGTGCCGGGTGTACGCCCATCTGTGGAGGGTCACCGGCAGCGATCTGGCCCGCCGGGTCGCGCTGGAGACGGCCGACTTCATGGTCCGCGAACTGCGCACCACCGAGGGCGGGTTCGCCTCCGCGCTGGACGCCGACTCCGACGACGGGACGGGCCGGCACGTCGAGGGCGCCTACTACGTCTGGACCCCCGAGCAGCTGGCCGAGGCGCTGGGCGAGGAGGACGCCCGCTACGCGGCCCGGTACTTCGGCGTCACCGAGGACGGCACCTTCGAGGAGGGCGCCTCCGTCCTCCAGCTCCCGCTGTGGGACGACGACACGGCCGTGGCCGACGCCGACCGGATCGCCTCGGTGAAGGAGCGGCTGCTCGCGGCCCGCGACCGGCGCGCCCGCCCCGGCCGGGACGACAAGGTCGTCGCGGCCTGGAACGGGCTCGCGATCGCCGCGCTCGCCGAGACCGGCGCCTTCTTCGACCGCCCCGACCTGGTCGAGCGGGCGACCGAGGCCGCCGACCTGCTCGTACGCCTCCACCTCGGCGAGGGCGCGCGGCTCTCGCGTACCTCCAAGGACGGCCGGGCCGGGGTCAACGCCGGGGTCCTGGAGGACTACGCCGACGTCGCCGAGGGTTTCCTGGCGCTCGCCGGAGTCACCGGCGAGGGGGCCTGGCTGGAGTTCGCCGGGTTCCTGCTCGACATCGTCCTCGACCAGTTCGTCGCCGAGGGCGGCGCGCTGTACGACACGGCCCACGACGCCGAGACCCTGATCCGCCGGCCTCAGGACCCCACCGACAACGCGGCCCCGTCCGGCTGGACGGCCGCCGCCGGCGCGCTGCTCTCGTACGCCGCGCACACCGGCTCGGAGGCCCACCGGGCCGCGGCCGAGGGAGCGCTCGGGGTGGTCAAGGCGCTGGGGCCGCGTGCGCCCCGGTTCATCGGCTGGGGCCTGGCGACGGCGGAGGCCCTGCTCGACGGGCCCCGCGAGATCGCGGTCGTCGGCCCTCCGGCCGGTGCCCCGGGCGACGGGAACGGCGACGGCGCCGCCCGGGCGCTGCACCGGACCGCTCTCCTCGCCGACGCGCCGGGCGCGGTCGTCGCCTTCGGAGCCCCGGACAGCGACGAGTTCCCGCTGCTCAAGGACCGCCCGCTGGTGAACGGGGCGGCCGCCGCGTACGTCTGCCGTCACTTCACCTGCGACGCGCCGACGACCGACCCGGCGGAGCTGGCCCGCACGCTGGCCCGCTGAACACCGGATACGGCGCGCCGCCCCGGCTCCCTCTCCAGAGGGTGCCGGGGCGGCGGCGTGCCGTGACTCACGGGGCGCAGAGGAGCGAGGCGCCGCCGGTCGGCCGGTACTCCCCGAGGCCCTGCGGGATGGTGCTCGTCGGTGTGGTGGCGGCCTTCGGCAACGGCTGGTCCGTGCGCAGCCGCTCGAAGATCTCGGCGGCCTGCTCCTCGTTCCAGACGACGGTGGACCCCGCGCCGGCGACGTCCTTGAATCCGGCGACGGGGACCGTCGCGAACTCCGTACGCGACGGGGTGAGGTCCCGCAGCCGAACGGCGAGCGTCAGCATGTCGGTGACGGACAGACCGCGCTCCACTTCCGCCGTACCGCGCAGGGTCGACGCGAACGTCCGCAGGGCGTCGGGGTCCCGCAGCAGGTCCGTGCGTACCTTCCGCAGGGTGTTGACGAAGAACTGCTGCTGCTTCTGCATGCGGCCGAAGTCCATCTTCCCGTCGGCACGCCGGGAGCGGACGAACTGGAGGGCCTCGCCGCCCGCCACCCTCGTCGTGCCGGGCGGGAGGTCGAGCCCGGTGACGGGGTCCTTGAGCGGCACCTTGGTGCAGACCGGCACACCGTTCTCCAGGCGGTTCACCCCGTCCATGAACCGCCGGAAGTCGATCTCGAGATAGCGGTGGACCGGGGTGCCCGTCATCCGTTCGACGGTCTCGACGGTGAAGGCCGGGCCGCCCTCCGTGTGGGCGGCGTTGATCTTCGCCGGGTGGGCCCCGTGCTCGGCGCCGGTCCGCTGGTCGTAGTGACCCGCGCGGAAGGCGGTGAGCGAGTCGCGGGGCAGGCTGACCACGCTGACCCGGTCGTTCTTGGCGGAGATGTGCACCAGCATCATCACGTCGGTGCAGTCGCACCCCGTGCCGCCGAGATGGTGCTTCGCCTTCTCCTGCGCGGTGACGCCCTGACGGCTGTCGACGCCCGTCACGAGGATGTTGAGGCCGTCGGCCGGGGACGGCAGGGCGGCGGGGGCGGCGGCGAGCGCGCCCGAACCGAGGGCGAGGAGCGCCGCCGAGGCGAGCACCAGCCGCCGTGGACGCGTGAGTCTTTTCCTGACGGGCACGGGCGGACACCACCGGGGCTAGGGAATGGGCGACGCCCGCACGGTAAATCGAAAACCGTCGCACACAGGTACGCGACGCGACATGGTCGGGACGAATCACTCTCCTGCGTGGCCTGTGGAATGATACGGGGACCGCAGTGGATGGGAGGAGACGATGGCACCCGATCCCGGAAAATGGGAACGGATGGCCTTCATTCCGAAGAGCCGTTATGTGGCGGAGCCGCCGCCTGCCGACCGGAGTCCATTCCCCGTCTATTCCTCGATGGTTCAGCGATGGTCCCGCGCCGGCCGCACGGTACCCGGAATCCCGGACCAGGAGTGGGAACGCCTCACGAAGACGCCGATCTGGCCGCGCTGAGCCCGTGCGAGGGGCCGTCGGCCCGGTGGCCCCTCCGTGCCGGACGTGCGGCGTCCGGCGGAATTCGAGGGGCGCGATGGAGTGAATATGGAGTTGCGGCGATTAGCCGGTTTCCTTTCTGCGGCATGGTCGTTGTCATGTGTGCAGCGGAGGCCGGGGGCATCGAATGCGCCCGTGCATCACGAAATCCGTGAAGAGTCTTCCGCCGTAGAAAGGATCCAGACGAAATGATGGGTAAGAAGGCTGCGGTCGTCGTCGCCGGAATCGTCATGGCCATGGGTGCGGCGTCGCCCGCCTTCGCGGACTCGGAGGCCCACGGTGCGGCCGTCGGGTCGCCGGGCCTGCTCTCGGGCAACGTCATCCAGGCCCCGATCCACATCCCGGTCAACGCCTGCGGCAACAGCATCAACGTCATCGGCCTGATCAACCCGGCCTTCGGCAACGCCTGCATCAACGCCTGACATCGCGCGCCCCGCTGCGGGCGCGCCGAGGGGCCGGTCCCGCGAGATGTCCACGACGTCTCCCGGAACCGGCCTTTCTCATGCCCGGATGCAAGGCGCCACTCACGGCGTGTGCCCCAACCGGGGGTTGAAATACCCCAACGGACTACGGATCAGTTCCTCTCCGCGTTCACGGTCGGCTCATTAGGAATACTTTCTGAGTATCTGACTGACGGACCATCAAATGGTGCAGGACGTGAAGGAGTGACCATGGGCGACCGGAAGCGGAAGACTTCGAGTGTGTGGCTGGGGGTGTTCACCGCCGGCCTCCTCGCATCGGGCTCAGTCGTGCTGTCCTCTCCCGCTTTCGCCGCCGCCGATCCCGCGACGGCGAAGGCCAAGGGGCCCGAACCGGCTCTGTCCGACGCGATGGGCGCGTTCCTCGAATCGGGTCCGGTCGGAGTCGGCCGGATCGCCCAGCTGGAAAGGTGGCTCGGCGGACGCGAGCTGCGGGTCGGTCACACCTACCTCCCCGGTGACCTCTGGTCGAACATCGAGGGCCCCCCTGGCTTCCTGAACGCCTGGGCGGACTGGCGCAACGAGCGGGAGGACCGGCTCTTCGTCCTCAACGTGCCGATGCTCGAGCGCAACGAGGCCGGTGTCTCCGACCAGGAGGTCCGCCGGCAGCTCCAGCTCGGCGCGGCGGGCCACTACGACCACCACTTCCGCACGCTGGCCGAACGCCTGGTCGACATGAAGGCGACCGACACCGTCATCGTCCTCGGCTGGGAGATGAACGGCGTCACCTACACGCACCGGTGCGCGCCGGATCCCGCGGCGTGGAAGAAGTACTGGACCCGGATCGTCACCACCATGCGCTCCGTGCCCGGCCAGAAGTTCCGTTTCGACTTCAATCCGAGCCGCGGCACGGACGCCATTCCGTGGACGCAGTGCTATCCGGGTGACGACGTCGTCGACATCATCGGCATGGACTCGTACGACCAGCCGTCGGGTTCCCGATTCGACGAGCACGTGACGGAGCCGTACGGGCTGCAGAAGCAGGTGGATTTCGCGGCCGAGCACGGCAAGGCGATCTCCTATCCCGAATGGGGGCTCTTCCGGAACGGCGACAACGCCGAATACATGCGGCGGATGCTCGAGTGGATGGACGAGCACAAGCCGCTGTACCACACGATCACGGACTACTGCCCGCACGGTGTCTGGCAGTGCGGCAACAACCCGAAGTCGTCCGAGGTCTTCCGGAAGATGCTGTACGGGACGAATCCGCAGGAGCCCGAGGTGCCGACCGGACCCGAGGCGCCGGAGCCCCCCGAGGTCCCCGAGATCCCGGAGGCTCCCGAGCCGCCTGAGGCACCTGAGGTTCCCGAGATCCCGGAGTGGCCGGAGTGGCCGGACTTCCCGGAGTGGCCCGACTTCCCCGAGGACCCGGACTTCCCGGACCCCGAGGACCCGGAGTTCCCCGAGTTCCCGGAAGACCCGGAGTTCCCCGAGCCGGCCGACCCCGACGTGCCGAAGGCACCCGAGCCGAAGCCTGAGGTTCCGCCGAAGACCGAGCCGAAGCCGGAGGTTCCGCCGAAGGTCGAGCCGAAGCCGGAGCCCGCGCCGGAGGTTCCGCCGAAGGTCGAGCCGAAGCCGGAGCCCGCGCCTGAGGTGCCGCCGAAGGTCGAGCCGAAGCCGGAGGTGCCGCCGAAGGCCGAGCCGAAGCCGGAGCCCGCGCCCGAGGTTCCGCCGAAGGTCGAGCCGAAGCCGGAGGTGCCGCCGAAGGCCGAGCCGAAGCCCGAGGTCCCCCCGAAGGCCGAGCCCGCACCCGAGGTGCCGCCGAAGGCCGAGCCCGCGCCCGAGGTCCCCCCGAAGGCCGAGCCGAAGCCCGAGCCCCAGCCCCAGGTTCCGCCTAAGGCCGAGCCGAAGCCCCAGGTCCCCCCGAAGCCTCTGCCGCAGCCGCAGCCGGTTCCCCAGCCCGCTCCCGCACCCGAGTGCTGGGCTCTGGACCTCGGCTCGTGGGTGGAGAGCTGGATCGGTGGCCCCGTCTGCGTCCCCAAGGACGGCTGGAAGGCCTCCGTGAAGATCGACTGGGCGGGTGTCGTGAACGGCGCCTGGCCGTTCTGACCCGTCACCGACTCCCCACGGCGGCGGAGGAGATCATCCTCCGCCGCCGTTCGTCCGCCCCCGCAGCCGCCGCACCGCCCGGCCCAGCCACTCCCGCTCCCGTGCCTGCCGGGCCGCCCAGCGCCGGCCGTCCGCGGCGCCCGCCCGCAGCCACAGCAGCGGGGCCGTCGCCGGACCGGTCATCATCAGACGCTGGTTGGGGACGGTCTCGGGCCGCCAGTGAAGCTTGTACGGTTCGGTGCCCCGGAGCATGCTCAGCGTCGAGCGGCCGCTCGCACTGGTCTGACGCGATCCGTGCCGCAGCAGCATCGTCGCCACGTCGACCTTCCGGGCGCGCAGCTCGGGATCGGCGCCGTACAGGTAACCTCCGGCGAGGCGGGGTGACATCAGGGTGAGATCGGTGGCCACCACGTCACCGGCCAGCCGGAACTCGGTCACCATCGCGTCCCCCCGCTCGACCATGGGCCGGACGGCCCGCGCCAGGTGCTGGGCGAACCGGTCGCTGGTGTGCTCCGCGGTCACCCCCCGTCCGCGCCACTGGAGCCGGTGCAGCCTCAGGAGCTGCTCCAGGGCCGCCGGGACCTCCTCGCCGCTCACGATCCGTTCGTCGATCCCCAGCGCGTCCAGCTTCCGCAGCTTGGCGCGCACGCGCTGAGCCTTGCCCGAAGGGATCCGTGCCAGCAGGGCGTCCATCGGCACCGCCGGCAGCTCGAGACAGAGCGAGTCGGCCAGCCGCCGACGCGGGCCGCGCCAGCGGGCGTGGACCCGCTCGGCCGCCGCACCCGGTCGCACCTCGCGCAGGTCGATCACCGCGCCCCGCGCCACGCGGGCCAGCGTCTCGGCCAGGGCGGCCGCGGCCTCGGGGCAGGCGTCGTCGAGGAGGACGTCGGTGAAGTCGGTGATCGTGCCGCCGAGCTGGGTGAGGACCGGCAGCGGGCCGGGGGCGCGCATCAGAGGCGCCGCCGCCACCAGTTCGCCGTCCTCCCGCCGCACGAGGACCACGCGCAGCGCCCCGGGTCTGCCGTACGACAGCCACCAGGAGTGCAGCCACGAGTGGGACTGGAACGGGGTCGCCGTGGAACAGCGGGCGTACAACGACGTCCACCGCTCGCCGAGCCGGCCGAACTCCGCGCCGTCGCGGCAGACCTCGCCGCGCAGACCGTGCGCGGCGCCGGCGGTCACACCGCCTCCGGTTCCGGCCGGCGCGCGTCCGCCGGCACGGACGCGGGCGACGACGAGGCCGACGACCCGGACGACGGCGACGAGGCCGCGGCCGGGCCCGGGACCGGTGCCGAGGGCTGCTGCTGCCGGGTGGAGCCGGCCTCCGCGCGGACGCCGCGCCGGGGGCGGACGAGCAGCGCCAGGCCGCCGAGCAGCCCGCCCGCGGAGCCGCCGACCAGCGCCGAGAGCGGCGCGGACGGCGAGACGGGGGCAGCGGGCTTGGTCGCGCGGGAGAACTGCACGACCTTCACGCCCGTGCTGGCGGAGACGTGCGTGCTGTTGAGGACCAGCGCGCGGGCGACGCCGTCGGCCATGGCCACCGCCTTGGCGGGCTTGGCCGCCCGCGCGGTGATGGAGATCATCGGCGCGTCCGGGGAGGTGGCGGTCTGCACGCCGGAGCGCAGCGTCGCGGCCGACACACCGGCCCACACCTGGGCGTCGCCGGTCACCGCGATGTCGGTGGCGACCCTGCCGTACGCCTGGGCGAACCCGAGGGCGGCCGCCGGGTCCGACTTCTCGCCGGGGACCACGATGACGTAGCTGGTCGCCGCGTACTGCGGGGTCTTCAGGGCGCCGTAGCCGCCGCCGAGGGTGGCGCCGACGAGGACGGAGGCGGGCAGCACCCACCACCGGCGCGGGGTGCGCAGGGTGTTTCTCAGGGCGGATCGTGACGGGTTCATCGGGCAGCTCGCTTAGCGGGAGGAGGGGTGCCGTGGACGGCCTGTTCGTAGAGGGACATCAACTGCCGGGCGCTGTGGGCGATGTCGTAGCGGTGTGCGGCGGCCGGCTGCGGCAGCCGGGCGAGGCGGGCGTCCCGGATCCCGCGCAGCGCGCTGATCAGCTCGGGGACGGACGGGCCGATCCGGCGGGCGCCGGGGGCGGCGTCGGGCGGCAGGTCGTCGATCGCCGGACAGGCCACGTACAGCGCCGGCAGCCCGGCGGCCAGAGCCTCGACGACCGCGAGCCCGAAGGTCTCGTCGGGGGAGGTGGAGACGAAGACGTCCATCGCGGCGAGCAGCGAGGGCAGGTCGGGCCGTTCGGCCCCCGCGGGCGGCGGGTCCTCGCACGCGCCCACGAGCAGCATCCGGTCGGCGGCCCCGCACTCGCGGCCCGCGGCGAGGAGCCGCTCCCGCTCCGGGCCCTCGCCGACGAGGAGCAGCCGCGCCTCCGGCACCGACGCCACCGCCCGTACGAGACGGTCGAAGCGTTTGCCGGGGGCGAGCCGCCCCACCCCGCCGACGACGAAGGCCCCGTCGGGAAGGCCGAGCGTCCTGCGGGTGAGGCGCCGGGCGTCCTCGGCGTAGCCGAAGCGGGCCGTCTCGATGCCGTTGGGAACGACGTGGATACGGGAGGGGGCCACACCCCATCCCTCCAGCCGGCGGGCGACACTCGGCGAGACGGCGACCGTGGCGGTCCCGAGCCGTTCGGTCGCCCGGTAGAGCGCGCGGGTGCCGGTGGAGAGCGGCCGGCCCTCGATCTGGGTGTCACCGAGGGAGTGCTCGGTGGCGAGGACCGCGCGGACCCCGGCGAGGCGGGCGGCGATCCTGCCGTACACACAGGCGCGGTAGAGATGGGTGTGGACGAGATCGTAGCGGCCCTGGCGGACGATCCTGGTGAGGCGGGGCAGCGCGCCGAGGTCGCGGTTTCCGGCCATGCCCAGGTGGGTGACGGGCACGCCGTCCGCCTCGATGCCCCGGGCGACGGGCCCGGGGTGGGTGAGGGTGACGACCTCGCTGCGGGCCGGAAGGTGGCGCAGCATCAGCCGGAGCTGCTGCTCGGCGCCCCCGATGCCCAGTCCCGTGATGACGTGGAGAACCTTCATGACACGTCCGCCGAGGACCGCCGGGCGCTGTCGCCGCCCGGGACCTGCCGGCCGCCCCGGATGTCCCGGGCGGCCGTGGGTGACGTCAGGTCGGCCGGGTAGCGGCGGCGCAGGGGGTGCAGGGCCCGCTTGGCGGTGAGCCGCCAGGACGTGTCCTGGTCGTCGATGTGCACCCGCGGCAGCGCGTACACGCCGGTCAGCCGTCCGGGGTCGATGGCGCAGGCGTGGCCGTAGCCCGCTTCCCGCACCGCCCGGATCACCCGGGCGTCGACGTGGCCGTACGGGTAGCAGAAGCCGGCCACCGTCGCGCCGGTGATCTCCTCCAGAAGGGTGCGGCTGCGGCCGGTCTCGTCGGCCAGGGTCGCGTCGTCGGCGGCCGGGAGGGAGACGTGCCGCAGGCCGTGCGATCCGATCTCCATCCCGGCGTCGGCGATGCGCCGGATCCCGTCCTCGGTCAGCAGCGGCTTGCGCGGGCCCTCCTCGTCCCAGGCGTTCTCGCCGCCGAGACGGCCGGGCAGGACGTAGACGGTGGCCGTGAAGCGGTGGGCGCGCAGCAGAGGGAGGGCCGCGTCGAGGAAGTCGGCGTAACCGTCGTCGAAGGTGAGGCCGACCAGGCCCCTGGCGCGCCCGGCGGCGGTCGCCTCGAGCAGCTCACCTACCGAGACACCGCGCAGCCCCCGGTCGTTCAGCCAGTGCAGCTGCCGGGCGAAACGGACGGGGGAGACGGTCACCCGGTACGGATCATCCGGGACGTCCGCGATCGAGTGGTACATCGCCACCCACGGGGGCGGCTTCGGCAGCAGACGGCGAATCGCGGCGGCGCGGGGCGCCATGACAGCGGGCATGGGCGAGCCTTCGTGATGCGGTGCGGGTGAGGGGCGGGATATCCGGCGCATGGGCGGCGCAGGCGAGGAAGAGGAGGAAGACGCCGGTGGCGGTCAGGGCCGCGACGGCGAGGGAGAGGACCACCGGGGCGATGAGGACCGAGCAGAGCCAGCCGGCGGCCGTGGCCCAGGCGGCGGCGGTGGCCAGCCGCAGCAGACCCACGCCGAGGTGGCGCACGTGGACCGGGATGGACTGGCGGTGCGCCCCGGCCAGCAGCATCACGGCGGTCAGGGTGATGCCCAGCGCGTTGGCGGCGGCGATGCCGACGGCGCCCCACCGCGCCGCCGCCGGCACCCCGGCGGCGGCCGTGACGGCGAGCCCCGCGGCCATCGCGGCGGCCGGGTACCACAGGGGGCGGGCCGCGGAGAAGTAGCAGCGGACCAGCGTGCCGACCATCGTCTGGCCGAGCAGCCCGAGGGCGTAGACGCGCATCACGGCGGCGGTCGCGGTCGTGTCGTCGGTGTCGAACGCCCCCCGCTGGAAGAGGAGTTCGACGATCTGCGGCGCGGCGGCGATCACGATCGAGGCGCCGGTGAGGACCACGACGGCGGCGAGGAGCAGGTCCCGTTCGACGCGGCGGCGGGCGCCCTCGACGTCACCGGCGGCCATGGCGCGGGCGATGACCGGGAAGCTCACCGTGCAGAGCATCAGGGACAGGATCATCGGCATCTGCGCCACCTTCTGGGCGTAGTTCAGATGCGAGATGGCGCCGGAGGGCAGGGGCGAGGCGAGGAACCGCTCGACGAGGATCTGGGACTGGCGGGAGAGCGCGAAGGCGATGACCGGGGCGATCAGACCGAGCACGAGGAGCCGCCCGTCGGCCGGTACGGGCCCGGCGTGCCGCTCCTTCGGCGCCGGTCGCCGCCGCAGCTCTCTCAGCAGGAAGGGCGCTTGGACGAGCACCATCAGCGCGCCGCCGACGGCGACCCCGGCCGCCGCCGACCGGACGCCGAACGGTTCGCGGAGCAGGACGATCGTGCCGATGATCCCGACGTTGTACGCGACGTAGATGGCGGCCGGCGGCAGGAAGCGGCCGTGGGCGCGCAGGGCGGCCGAGCAGTAGCCGGCGAGGGCGAAGGTCAGCACGCAGGTGGCGGTCAGCCGGGTGCAGTCGACGGCGAGCCGGGGGTCGGGCAGCCCGGGGGCGAGGGCGGCGACGAGCAGCGGTGCGCCGAGGATCAGCAGCGCGGAGACGGCGCTGACGGTGAGCGCGAGCCGGGGAAGCGTGGAGCGCACGAGGGCATGGACGGGGTCGCCGGAGCGGCCGCCGCCGCGCCGGGCGAGGGCGCGGGCGAACGCGGGCACGAGGATGAGCGCCATCGCGTCCTCGATGAGCAGCGTCGAGGCGAACTCCGGCACGGTCCAGGCGATGAGGAAGGCGTCCGTCTCGGCACCCGCCCCGAAGTAGCGCGCCAGGATCTGGTCCCGGACCAGCCCCAGGACGGCCCCGGCGGCGGTCAGCCCCGCCGTGACCGCCGCCGCCCGCGCCAGGAACCGGCCGGACGCCGACCACGGCCGCGACCGCCGCCCCCTCCGGCCCCGGACCCGGCGGTGCACGCCGCCACGTCCCGCGCCCGGACGGGACGCGCTGCCGCTGAAGCCGGCGTCGCCGCCGCCGTCCGCGGCCCGCGCGGGTTCCCCGCCGCCCGGACGTGGCTCCCCGTCACCGGCCGCCCGCTCCGCGGCCCACGACGGCACGCGGGCCGCCGTGGCCACGGCCTGGGGCCGGCGCCCCAGCGGCTGTTCGGCGGGCGGGGGAGCGGCGGGCGGGGGAGCGGCGGCGCCGCTCCCCGGGCGTTCCGGCTGGCGGGACCCGTCCGTCGGCTCCGGCTCCCCGCGCCAGGGGTCACGCACGTCTCACCTCCGCCAGCGACCACCAGGCCGCCAGGCCGAGGACGACCGACATCAGCACCGTGGAAGGGCCGCCGATGTCCGCGTAGCAGAAGTCGATGAGCTGCCAGGACAGCAGCCCGGTCGCCACCAGCGCGCAGTCCGCGCCCCGCGACCGGCGCCGCAGCGCCCCGACGAGCAGCGCCGCCCAGCTGCCGGCCAGCGCCACCAGCCCCACCAGGCCCTGCTCGCTCAGCACCAGCAGGTACATGTTGTGCGGGGAGAGCAGCGGCTGGCGCTGGAACGCCGCTCCCGCGCCCGCCGTGTCGCTGCCCGAGGACAGCGCGACCGAGGCGTGCGAGTCGCGGTACTGCGGGAAGCCCTTCAGGCCCACCCCCGTCACCGGCTCCGACCGCCACATCCGCCCGGCCGCCGCCCACATCGTGTACCGGTCCGTCACCGACTGGTCCGGCGCCGCCGCCACCTGCGTGATGCTGGTGACCCGCTCCTTCACCATCGCCGAGCCGACCCCGAAGCCGCCGACCAGGACCACCCCGAGCGCGCCCGTCACGAGCGCCACCCGCCCGGCCCTCCGCAGCCCGGAGAGCAGCAGCTGCAGCGCGCACGCGAGCACGGTCGCGATCCACGCGCCCCGGCTGAACGACAGCGTCAGCGGCACGGCCAGCAGCCCCGCGCACACCACGGCGGCCGTCCGCGCCCGCCCCCGTCCGCTGCCCAGCGCGATCCCGGTGACGACGACGAGTCCGTACGAGACGACCGTCGCCATCCCCATCACGTCGGTCGGCCCGAAGGTCCCCACCGCCCGGACGTCCTCGCCCCTGTACGAGGCGCCCGTGCCGGTGAGGTACTGCGTCACGCCGACCGCGCCCTGAAGCAGCGCCAGGGCGACCAGCGCCCACGCGATCACGGCGAAGTCCCGCCGGTCGCGGATCGTCAGGAGCACGGCCGCCGGGACCAGGACGAAGATCTGGACGTAGCGGGCGACACCCGGCAGGCTCGCCGCCGGGTCGTGCGAGGTGATCGCGGCCAGACAGATCCCGAGGACCGGCAGGCCGAGCACGACCGCCGCGCCCCGGGTCAGCGGTCGCCGCCCGTCGCGCATCACCCGCACCAGGCAGATCAGTACGAGCAGTCCCGAGGCCGCGTCCGCGACCGTCCCCGTCCCCCCGGTCCCGCCCTCGGCGCCCCCGGCGGCCGGGACGAGCAGCAGCGCGATCACCAGCAGGACCGGGGAAAGCGCCACCGCCCTGCGCACCCCGTCGCGTACGCCGTCGAACGGGGGGACGACCGCCACGGCCGTCGCCATCATCAGCTCCCCGCCGGTCGCACGAGCCCGGCGGCGGTCCGCAGCAGGATGCGGACGTCCTGCCAGAGCGACCAGTGGTCGATGTAGTGGTTGTCGAACCGGCAGCGGTCCTCGATCGAGGTGTCACCGCGCAGCCCGTGGACCTGCGCGAGGCCGGTCAGCCCCACCGGCATCCGGTGGCGCGCGGCGTAGCCGACGTGGATGCGGCTGAACTGGGCGACGAAGTAGGGGCGCTCAGGGCGCGGCCCGACGAGACTCATGTCCCCGCGCAGCACGTTCCACAGCTGCGGCAGCTCGTCGAGGGAGGTGCGGCGGAGGAAGTTGCCGACCGCGCTCATCCGCCGGTCGTTGGCCACGCTCCACCGGGTCGCCGACTCCGCCTCGTCGGTCGGGCGCAGCGTGCGGAACTTCAGCAGCGTGAACAGCCGGCCGTTCTGTCCCACCCGTTCCTGCCGGAAGAGCACTCCGGGCCCGTCGGCCAGCCGCACGGCCAGCGCGCAGAGCAGCAGCACGGGCAGCGCCAGGGCCAGGGCGGGACCCGCCACGGCGAGGTCGAGCGCGCGCTTCGCGGTCAGCCCGCGCCGCTCGGACGGCGGCACGAGGCGACGGCAGCCGTACCCCCAGAGATGGTCGCTCATCGGCCCGTCCTGGCCCTCGCCGCCCACTCGCCAGGTCGTGCAGCCGTAGTGCTGGAAGAGCTTCACCAGGCCGGCGTCCTCGGTCAGGAACACCGCGTCCCGGACGGTGTTCTGGATGACCGCCCGATGGATCTCCTCCATGCTCGTCAGCACCGGGAGGCCCGGCTCCCCGGCCGGCTGCGGGGTCCCGCCGTCCTGCCGGCTGCCGACGATCCCGACCGGCCGGATCCCGTACTCCGGGTGCTGGCCGATCGTCGCCGCGAACCGGCGCGCAGCACCCGTCCCGCCGATCACCAGCGCCGAGCGCGGCTGCGCCCGGGACACCCGCCGCCGCCGGGCCCGGACCGTGCCGCGCACCGCGCACACCGTGGCGAGGTGCGTGGCGTACGCGGCACAGAGGGCGCCGGGACCGAGCGCGAGGGAGGGGGTGAACGCGGCGACGGCGGCGGCCCCCACGCACCAGGCGACCCCGGCACGCGCGGCGAGCGCGGGCACCTCGTCCAGGACGGCGGTGAGGGAGCCGGGCCGGTGCAGACCCGCGTACGAGTCGAGCGCGAGGACGCACCCGGCGACCAGCAGCACCAGCCGGACCGCGGGGTATGGAGCGGGCATCAGCCAGGCGGCGAGCAGCACGGCCAGGACGTCGGCCGCGATGAGCGGCACGGCGGTGAACCGCACCGGCGCGGGACGGCGCGGCGGGAGCGCCAGCCGGTCCGACGCGTCACGCGGCGGGGCGAGGGAGGCGAGACCGTGGGCGGCCTTGCGCGCCGAGGGCCAGGGGCCCGGCGAAGGAGGAACGCTCGTGCTTTCCGTAGTCACTGCGCAATCGGCTCTCTGTGCTCGGTGCACCGCACTCCGGCCAGCTCGCGGTACACGTCCGCGACGGCCGCGCCGGTGCGCCGCACATCGAATCTGCTGAGTACGTGCTCGTGGGCCTGGCGGCCCAGGGAGTGCCGCAGCTCCGGCCGGCCGAGAAGGCGGCCGATGGCGGCGGCGAGGGCGGCGGGGTCGTCCGGCGGGACCAGACACAGCGGTTCGTGCTCCGGCGGCAGGCTCTCGCGCGCCCCCGCCACGTCGCTGACGACCACCGGCCTGCCGCTCGCCATGGCCTCCAGCGGCGCCAGCGCCATGCCCTCCCAGCGGGACGGCAGGACGACGAGATCGGCCGCGCGGTACCAGGGGGCGATGTCGTCCACGGCGCCGACGAAGCGCACCGACTTCGGTGCCCGGCCGCGCAGCCGCGCGGCGTCCGGCCCGTCGCCGACGAGGACGAGCCGGGCCCGGGGGGCGTCGGCGAGGACGGCGGGCCAGGCGGCGAGGAGCACGTCCTGCCCCTTCTGCCGGCACAGCCGCCCGACGCAGACGACGAGGGGGCCCTCGCCCGGTTCCAGGGCGGGGAACCTCGCGGCGGCGGCCGCGAACCTGGCCGTGTCCACACCGTTGTGGACGACCGACCAGGCTCCCCGGACGCCCGCCTCCTCGCCGGTACGGCGCTCGGCCTCGCTGACGCAGACGATCCGGTGCGTCCAGCGCGCCGCCCAGCGCTCCCAGCGCCGGGCCAGGGCACCGACCGCGCCGTCGGCCGCCTCGAAGGACCAGGCGTGTGGCTGGTACACCGTCGGCACGCGTCCGCGCAGGGCGAGCCGCGCGCACAACCCGGCCTTGGCGCTGTGCGCGTGGACCAGCGAGGGGCCGACGCCGTGGATCAGCCGCGCGAGATCGCGGGTCTCCCGGACCAGCCCGGGGCCGGGCTCGCGCCCGGCCCGCCACGCGTGCACCGTGGCCCCTTCGGCGCGGACGGCGTTCGCGAGGGGCGTGCCGGGCGGACAGGCGACCGCCACCCGCATCCCCTGGCCGAGCTGCCCCCGGACCAGGTCCGTGACGACGCGGGCGACCCCGGCGTCACCGGGCTGGACCGCGTGCAGAACGGTGAACGCGGCGGAGGAATCCGATTCTCGTGAGGACCGCACGTCAGGACCGGACGGCGTTCGCGGAAAGGGCGCACAAAGCACCGCGGTGCGCGTCACGAACCGTTGAATTCCGCATACAGGTTCTCCGCTTTGATGAGAGGAGGAAGGGAAGACCCGTGAAGATCGGGAGAGAGGGAGATGTCGTCCGCACGAAATGGGTGAACGCGCGGCGGGACCGGAAGCAACGTTCGGGAACGTTATAACCCCGATGCCGGGCGATAGTAAGCATTAGATGCCCGGAAACGCTAACTCCCGTATCCGGGCGGCCGGTTCCTCGTTGAGCGTGTTGCGCCATTCCCGGCCCACTCCCCCAAATGGCCCTCCTATGGCCCAAAGATCGGTTGAACGTCACCCGTTCGGGAGCGCAACCAAAGAAATGGGTCCGCGTTGTTGAGGGAGTCGGGCGAAACCGTGCGCGAGCCGGTCGTCCGGTCCCCAGGTCGAGAAAACAATCGAGGAGCGCTTCCCCATGTCCCGTATCGCGAAGGCTGTAGTCCTGACCATCGGTGTCGCCGCGTCCGTCGCGGGTGCCACCGGTGTCGCCGCCGCCGACTCCGGCGCCGAGGGTGCCGCCCTGAACTCCCCGGGCGCCGTGTCCGGCAACGTCGTGCAGGTCCCGGTCCACGTGCCGATCAACCTCTGCGGCAACACCGTGAACGTCATCGGGCTCCTGAACCCGAGCTTCGGCAACACCTGCGCCAACGTCTGATCTCGCGCCCCGCATCGCGGTCCCTCCAAGGCCGGCGCGCCGCCCCGTCAGGGAGCGGCGTGTCGGCCTTTCCTCGTTCGGACGCACCCGTGTGCGCCGTCCGGTGCAACGGCGTACGCCCCTCGGAGGAGCAGGTCAGAGGGGTGCATTCACCCGAACGGAGGTATGGCGCTCCGTAGCGCCGCCGTTGCGGAGCGCTATCACCGCAGGCACGGTGGCGGGGAAGTTGTCCGACGCATAAGGAAAAGGAACACATATGCGTCCCCTGGCATCACGCCGTCTCACCGTCCTGGCGATAACCGCCGCACTCACCCTCGGCGCCGCGGGATCCGCCCTCGCCGACGAACACCACCCCACCCGTCCCGCCCCGGCCGCCGTGGAAGCGGACGCGCCCACACCGCGGACCGCCGGCGAGGTCGCCGCGGAAGTGGCCGCCCGGGTCTCCGCCGGAGCCGCCGCGGAAGCGGCGACGCGCGCCGACTCCGAGACCCCCGCCCGGAAGGCGGTGCCCGCCGACCCGATCGGCGACACCGTCGCCGCCGTCGAGAAGACGGTCGCGGACCTGCTCGCCTCCCTTCCCCTCGGAGGCGTCACCGATCTGGTCTCGCAGATCACCACACCCCTGACCTCACTGATCGACCAGCTCGTGGAGTCACTCCTCGGCGGGCTCCCCCTGCCGGATCTCCCCGCACTGCCGGAGCTGCCGGCCGACCCGCCGGCGACCGCCCCGCAGCTTCCCGCGGAGGCGCCCCTCTCCGCCCCGTAGCGGCGGCGCACGAACCCGCGCCGTGCCGGTCCCGCATCCCCGGACCGGCACGGCGCTCGCGTGTGCGATCGGCAAATAGGACCGCGCCCCTTCGTTCGGGTGCAGTGTCGAGAAATCCTTCCTCCCGGAGTTTCCGGGGAGCGAACGTCTCGTTACAGAAGACGGAACGACGTACAGGAATCCGCCAAGAGGCCTGTGCTGCAAGCGACTTGCTTGTGAAGACGTCATCGAGGAAGGACTCACTCCATGAAGCCCACCAAGGTTGCCGCGGTCGTCGCCGGTTCCGTGATGGCGCTGGCCGCCGCCGCGCCCGCCATGGCCGCCGAGCCGACGGCCGTCCCCACCAGCCTGGACGGCGGTCTCGAGGCGCTCAGCAGCGACGGACTCAAGACGGACACGCTGAGCAGCACCACGGACGGCTCCGTCGTCGAGACCGTGGGGGAGACCACGGAGACGCTGAACGACACCAGCAAGGGCACGCAGCTCCTCGGTGGTCTTCCGCTCGGCGGCTGACGGCCGCCCGCACCCTCGCTCCACCCGGCGGGCGCTCGCTCCCTCCGCGTCCGACCGCTGCCCCCTTTCGGCCGATCGAATGACTCTCCCCGATCGCCGACCTGTGGTTCCGGTCCCCGCGGTGCGCCGCTCCTTACGCTCTCGCCAACCCCACGACCAACGGTCCGCCGACGACCGACGTACCGAATGCGTGGACAGGCCGGTCGGAGCGAGGGGGATTCCCTGCCGGTCTCTCCCTTTCTCCAGAGGAAGAGCGGTATGCGATCCAACATCAGCAGGAAGCTGCTCACCGCCGCGGCCGCGACGGGTGTCCTGTCGCTGACCGGCGGCTTCGCCGCGTCGGCGGAAGCCGCGCCCGGGACCGCCACGGGCCGGCACCCGCAGGTCCACTCCACCGCGGACGAGGCGGGCGGCCACGGCTACGGCCACGAAGACGAGTCCGGCGGGTACGGCGACGAGCCGGGCGGCTACGGCGACGAGTCCGGGGGGTACGGCGACCACCCGGGCGGGTACGGCGACCAGCCGGACCACCCCGGTGGCCCCGGCACGCCCGACCACCCGGACCAGCCGGACACCCCCGGTGGCCCTGACCACCCGGACCAGCCGGACAACCCCGGAGGCCCTGACCACCCGGACACCCCCGGTGGCCCTGGCGGCCCCGACCATCCGGGCGGCCCGGACAACCCCGGTACTCCTGACACCCCGGGCGGCCCCGGTGGCCCCGACCACCCGGACCAGCCGGACAACCCCGGTGGGCCTGGCAGCCCCGACAACCCCGGTGGGCCTGGCGGCCCCGACCACCCCGGTGGCCCGGACAACCCGGGTGGCCCCGGGGGGAATCCGGACCAGCCCGGGAACCCGGATCAGCCGGACACCCCCGGTGGCCCTGGCAGCCCCGACCATCCGGGCGGCCCGGACAACCCCGGTACTCCTGACATCCCGGGCGGCCCCGGTAGCCCGGACCAGCCCGGCACGCCCGACCAGCCGGGAACCCCCGACCAGCCCGGCACGCCCGACCAGCCCGGTACGCCCGGTGGGCACCCGCAGAAGCCTCCCGTCACGCCTCCTGTGGTCCCGCCGTCCACGCCGCCGACGGCCCCGGACCACACCCCCCACGCTCCCGGCGCGCCGGGCGGGCCGGGCAGGGCCGTGCTGCCCGAGACCGGGAGCGCGCCCGAGCTGGCCGGCGCCGCCGCCGCCAGCGCGGCGCTGATGGTCGGCGGGGCCGTCCTCCGTCTTCGCGGCAGCCGCCTCGTCCGCGCCCGGCGCTCCGAGCGCGACGGCTGACACAACGCGCCGACGTGCCGTCAACCGATCCCCCCGCCGTCACCGGTGGGGGGCTCTTCCATTGCTGCAACCAGGCGAATTCTCGCGACGTTCTCCGCGGCGGGCTCGTTCACAGGGCGCAGCACCACCGCACCCTTGTCTCCTGCTCTGAAGGACGTACGCAGTCATGAATCTGCGAGCTCAAGCCGGCATGGGAATCCTCATGACCGCTCTCGCCTCCGCGGCCATGGCGGCCCCCGCGACCGCCGCCGAGGCGCCGGTGATCGTTCCGCTCCAGGGCCTCGAGCCGGTGATCCCGATGGACGCACCCACCGTGGCGAGCGGGGTCCCCATGCCCGTCCCCGGAGCCCCCACCGGCTTCCAGCACGGCCGCGCCGCCGCGCTGCCGGACGTCGGTCTGCCCCAGGTGCCGCTCGGCACCACCGTCCCGGAGACCCTCGTGGCCGCCCCGCTGCCCGAGGTACTGGACGGCAGCCGGCCCGGCACCGCCCAGGTGGCCAACCCGCGCGCCCGGATGGCGACCGCGACCCCCGGCGCCACGCTCGGCAACCCCCTCACCCAGCCGCGCGGTGAGCACGCGGGGCTCCCGGCCCTCGCGGAGCCGCAGCTCGGCGTCATCGGCCCCGCCGCGCGGGGAACGCTCGGCCCCGAACTGGGCCTGGCGCAGCCGACGGCCTGACGGCGTTCTGGTGTGCGACCGATGACCCGGCGGGTGAAGACACGATTCTTCCCCGCCACCCGAGGGGTCGTTGCTCGTTACACCGGAAGGCTTGTCGCATGGCCGCGGCTCGCAGATCCGGGGGTCCGCTCCGTCGTATCCGGCGGCGGGTGGGCCACCGGTCTGCGGGCCACTCTTTTCCCGATGTCGTTCCGTACGGCCTAAAAACCGTGACTCGCGCGCCCTTTCGGCGTTGAAGGGGAACGACGGCCGTGATTCTCGCGGTCGCTTTTCCACGTCCAAGGAGTTCTTGATGTCTCGCATCGCGAAGGCTGCCGCTGTTCTCGCCGGCACGGGTGCCGTTGCCCTCAGCGGAGCCGGCATGGCCGTCGCCGACTCGGGTGCCCAGGGTGCCGCGCTCAACTCGCCCGGTCTGGCCTCCGGCAACGTGGTGCAGGTCCCGGTCCACGTCCCGGTCAACCTGTGCGGCAACACCGTGACCGTCATCGGCCTGATCAACCCGGCGTTCGGCAACCAGTGCGCGAACGTCGACGGCCACGCTGAGCACCGTGACGGCGGCTACGGCGCCTGATCCGACCGGACACCGAGCCGATCACCGAGCGGCCCCCCGGCACACCTGCCGGGGGGCCGCTTCGTACGCCCGCACCCTCACACGTACCGGTAGATCCCGCTGTGGTCGAGCATCTGGGCCGGGGTGACGTCCCACGGCCCCATCCGGTCGTCGAGAGCCGCGATCCGTCCGCGCTGCGCGTCGCCCGGCGGAGGCTGGCGCGTGGGGAGGTACGTGGCCCGCGGGTGGCGCTGCTGCCAGCGCGACCACAGCAGGTCGACGAAGGAGTGGTGCAGCCAGAACACCGGGTCGTTGACCGAGGCGCCGCCCAGCATCAGGCCGCCGACCCAGCGGTGCACCCGGTTGTGGAGCCGGAAGCGGTCGTTGGTCCGGCCCGGGCCCCACCCCTCCAGGCCGTTTCGGAAGCCGGAGGCGCTCGTGGAGTTCCAGGGCGCAACGTCGTACACCGTCTCCCGCATCACCGCGTCGACCTGCGCCTCGGTGGGGAGCGTGAGGGGGCTCGAAGGGCGGCCGAAGTCCCGGGTGAGGAAGCCGCCTTCGGTCATGCCGTACACGATGTTCCATCGCCCGCCCGCGTGGGCGAAGGGGCCGGTCGTCACCTGGAGGTCGCCCCGGCGTCCGTTGCCGCCCATGAAGTCCTCGCCCCAGAGGGAGGCGGCAGGGGTGTTGTCGCGGGTCCAGTCCCAGTAGGGCACGGTCACCGTCGGGTCGATCCGGCGCAGTTCCCGCTCGAACTCCAGCAGGAACTTGCGGTGCCAGGGCAGGAAGCTGGGCGTCGCGTGGGCCAGGCGGAGGCGGGTCTCGCCGTCGGCGACGTAGTAGTCGATGTGCGTGCGGACGAACTCGTCGTACGTGCCCCGGCGCTTGAGTTCCAGAACGGCGGAGACGAACTTCCTCCGCTCGGCGCTGGTCAGGCCGCGCTGGTTCTTACGCGTGTGGACCACGCGGGCTCCCTCCCGGGCCGGCGCCGTGACCGCCCCGGACGCCGTGGACCGCGGCGAGACGGGACAGGGGCGCGGACCCCAGCTGGTCCACGGCCGCGCGGGTGGCCGCCCGTGGCGTCGGACAGGACTCGTAGTGATCGACGGGGGTGAGATAGCCGCCGTCGGCGCAGCGCATCAGATGCAGCGGCCGTCCGTCGACGAGGACCTCCGGCACGCCCGTCGGCGTGGCCCGGGCCTGGATGCGGCGTCCCCGGTACATCTCGTCGAACGTCTCCTCGGAGGCGTCGGCGGTGCGGGAGGCGTCGGCTGGATCCGCGCCGGCCGCGGGGCGGCCCGTGCGCGGGGTGGTGGTGATGCGGGCGAGCACGCCGCCCGTGAACGCGGCCACGGTCAGGGTGAAGAGGGACCGCAGCGCGACGCGACGCGAGACGATCATGAGCGATCTCCTGGTGGTCGGGAGCCCCCGTCGAAGGCGGGGGATAATGCCCTCAGGGCTTAACGAGGAAAACGCGCGTTCGTTGCGGAGGAATTACCGTCGGGGTGAATGTCGGCCGATCGGGTGAATTCCTGCCAGGGTGAAGGAGTCGAGGCCACTAGCATCCCGGGGCATGACCTCTTCCCCTGTGGTTTCCTCGGAACTCAGCGCCTCCCCGCTGGGAACGCTGACCGTCGTCTCATGGACGACCGGACCGGTCGGCGACAGCCCCGTCACTCCTTTCCTGATGGTGTATTCACTCGGTGACGGCCGTGACGGTCCGGAGGCCGGCGAAGAAGCGATGCGGTCCGCCCTGGAGGGCATGGGGCTGCCGCTCGGCGGCCAGGTGGTCGACGTGGCGAAGGAGCCCAGCGTCGGTGCGCACCTGCTCGTCGAGGCCCAGCAGGCCGTGCTCACGCTGCCGTTCATGAAGGTGCAGTGCCCGGTGCCGGCGGAGTGGGAGGCGGCCGCGAAGGCGATCGGGCACGCCTACCTCATCTGTTCCGTGCGCCCCTGGCCCGAGGCCGTGCCCGGCGAGCCGCTCTCGGAGGAGCGCCTGCGGGCCTTCGCCTCCGACGAGGAGGTCCTGGCGGCCGGGGCGCACCTGCTTCTGCCGGTGCGGCGGCTGCAGCGCTGAGCGGCGGGGGCGGCGTCATGGCGACGGTGAGCGTACGGGGCGGGGTACCGGAGCAGAGGCAGGACGGGGCCCGGGAGAGAGGCGGGGCGATCGGCGCGAGCCGGGCCTTCGCCTGGATGCTGGTGGTCACCGGCGCGGCGGGCGTGCTGGCCGGCTGGGTCATCACGATCGACAAGTTCCTGCTCCTGGAGGATCCGGACTTCCAGCCGGGATGCAGCCTCAACCCTGTGGTCTCCTGCGGCAACATCATGAAGAGCGAGCAGGCGGCGGTGTTCGGTTTCCCGAACCCGATGCTGGGGCTCGTGACCTACGCGATGGTCGTCGCGGTCGGTGCCGGGCTGCTCTCCGGTGCCCGGTACCGGGGCTGGTTCTGGCGGGGGCTCAACGCCGGGATGCTCTTCGGCGTCGGATTCTGCACCTGGCTGATGTACCAGTCGCTGTACGAGATCAACTCGCTGTGCCTGTGGTGCTGTCTGGCCTGGGTCGCGACGATCGTCATGTTCTGGTACGTGACCTCGCTGAACGTCCGGGCGGGTCTGCTGCCCGCGCCGGCCGCCCTGAAGGGCTTCTTCGAGGAGTTCACCTTCGCCCTGCCCGTCCTGCACATCGGGATCATCGGGATGTTGATCCTGACCCGGTGGTGGGACTTCTGGACCAGCTGACGTGACGTCATCCCTCCGGCCGCGGGTAGCACTGACCGTGCTGCTCGCGGCCGTTCTCGCGCTGGTCCTGCCGGGCGACCGGCTCGCGCCGGGCTCCCGGTACACCACCGCGGAGCCCGCCGCCCCCGAGGCGGTTCCGGTGCCGCTGACGGTGCCGTCCGGTTTCTTCACCGGATCCGACGCGACCGGCGTGCGGCGGATCGGCGAGCTTCAGCGCTGGCTCGGCGGCGCGCCGCTGACCGTGGGGCACACCTATCTGCCCGGGGACCGCTGGTCCAACATCGAGGGGCACCCGGCGCTCTTCGAGCCGTGGGCGCGGTGGAAGGAGGCGGGGCCGGGGCGGCTCTTCGTCCTCAACGTGCCGATGCTCGACCGCAGCGAGGAGGGGCTGCCGGACGCCCAGGTCCGGGCGGGGCTGCGGAGCGGGGCCGCGGGGGCGTACGACGCCCACTTCCGCGCCCTGGGGGAGCGGCTCGTGACGCACCGGCTCGCCGACGCGGTGCTGGTCCTCGGCTGGGAGATGAACGGCACCACCTACAGCCACCGCTGCGGGCCGGACCCGGAGAGCTGGAAGGCGTACTGGCAGCGGGTCGTCGGGGTGCTGCGGGCCGTGCCGGGGCAGCGTTTCCGCTTCGACTTCACCGCGAGCCGGGGCCGTGACGCGGTGGAGTGGACGCGTTGCTATCCGGGTGACGCGTACGTCGACATCATCGGGATGGACGCCTACGACCAGCCGGAGGGCCTCGACTTCGCCGGGCAGGTGACGGAGGAGTACGGGCTCGCGGACCACGTCCGGTTCGCGGCGGCGCACGGCAAGCCCGTCTCGTACCCGGAGTGGGGTCTCTTCCGCAACGGCGACAACCCCGAGTACGTCCGGGGGATGCTCGACTGGTTCGCGCGGCACCGGCCCGTCTACCAGACGTTCACGGACTACTGCCCGCACGGGGTGTGGGCGTGTGCGGACAACCCGCAGTCGGGGCGGGTCGTCAGGGGCGCGTTCGGAGCGTCAGGCCGCCCTTGAGGGCGTCGACGGTCCGGTCCAGGAGTCGGATCAGGTCGTCGTGCCGGCCGCGCTCGGCCCAGTAGACGGTCGCCTCGCGCAGCGCGCCGAGGACCGCCGCCGTGAAGACCCGTACCTCCAGGTCGTCGGCGGTGCGGCCGGTGCGGTCGGCGAGGGCGCGGGCGAGGCGCTGGGCGGTGTCGGCCGTGGTCTCGGTGAGCCGGGCCCGTACGGCGGGGATCTCGACCATGAGCCGGGCCCGCAGCCGGGTCTCCTCGGGCTCGTCGGCCAGCGCCGCGGACACCGCTTCGAGGATCACGGCGCGCAGCGACTCCAGGGGCTCCTCGCCGGCCGGGCGGGCCCGCAGGCGGGCCTCCATCAGCGGGTCCCGCTCGTCGGTCAGGAGGATGTCCTCCTTGACCGGGAAGTAGCGCACGACCGTGGAGGGGGACACCTCGGCGGCCGCCGCGATCCGGTCCACGGTGACGGTCTCCCAGCCGTGCGCCGCGGCGAGGCGGTAGGTGGCCTTCCGGATCGCCGCGCGGGTCCGGGTCTTCTTGCGTTCGCGCAGGCTGGGGCGTGCGGGACTGTCGGCGGCCATGGCCGTCATTGTGCTGGTCAGGAGTGCTGGTAGGCCACCAGGGAGATGCCGACGTAGTGGACGGCGAAGGCCGCCAGGGTCAGCGAGTGGAAGACCTCGTGGAAGCCGAACCAGCGCGGGGAGGGATTGGGGCGCTTGAGGCCGTAGATGATGCCGCCCGCGCTGTAGAGCAGCCCGCCGACGACGACGAGGACGAGGACGGCGATGCCGCCCGCCCGCATGAAGTCCGGCAGGAAGAAGACGGCGGCCCAGCCCATCGCGATGTAGCAGGGCGTGTACAGCCAGCGAGGGGCGCCGACCCAGAAGACCCGGAACGCGATGCCGGCGGCCGCCGCCACCCAGACCGCCCACATGAGCGGCCGCCCGGTGGAGTCGGGGAGGAGCAGCAGGGTCAGCGGCGTGTAGGTGCCCGCGATGATCAGGAAGATGTTGGCGTGGTCCAGCCGCCGCAGGATCGCCTCGCCGCGCGGGCCCCAGGTGCCCCGGTGGTACAGCGCGCTGATGCCGAAGAGCAGACAGGCGGTGAGGACGTAGACCCCGCAGGCGATCCGGGCCCGGGGCGAGTCGGCGAGGGCGACCAGGGCCACACCCGCCACGATCACCGCCGGAAACATCCCGGCGTGCAGCCAGCCTCTCAGCCGGGGCTTCACGAACTGCTCGATCTCGTTCACCGAGGGCATGGCGGAAGTCATGAACCGAATGCTACCTACGCCCCCGTAGGTCCCGAAGAGGAGTGGCGATGCTCACGTGGGCGGCCCTCTGGACATATGGGCACGCGCATCGGATGATCAAATGAGTGCGGTCGGCACCGGATGAGCGCGAGCGTCTCCACACGAGAAGCATCCGGGTCGCAGCCCCCAAGGGGCCTACATCTAAAAACCCCTCATCAAGGAGCAATCGTGGCGCGCGACAACGCGGCTCCCACCACCGTCCCCACCAAGCACCAGGAACTGGTCTCCTGGGTGAACGAGATCGCGGCGATCACGCAGCCGGACGACATCGTCTGGTGCGACGGATCCGAAGCCGAGTACGAGCGCCTGTGCGAGGAGCTCGTCGCCAAGGGAACGTTCAAGAAGCTGGACGCGATCAAGCGCCCGAACTCGTACTACGCCGCCTCCGACCCGTCCGACGTCGCGCGCGTCGAGGACCGGACCTTCATCTGCTCCGAGAAGGAGGAGGACGCGGGCCCGACCAACCACTGGAAGGCCCCGGCGGAGATGAAGGAGGTCTTCGCGGGCGAGAAGGGCATCTTCCGCGGCTCCATGAAGGGCCGCACGATGTACGTCGTGCCCTTCTGCATGGGCCCCGTCGGCTCGCCGCTCTCCGCCATCGGCGTGGAGATCACCGACTCCGCCTACGTCGCCGTCTCGATGCGCACCATGACCCGCATGGGACAGGCCGTCCTCGACGAACTCGGCACCGACGGCTTCTTCGTCAAGGCCGTCCACACCCTCGGCGCCCCGCTTGCCGAGGGCGAGGCCGACGTGCCCTGGCCCTGCAACACCACCAAGTACATCTCGCACTTCCCCGAGACCCGCGAGATCTGGTCGTACGGCTCCGGCTACGGCGGCAACGCCCTGCTCGGCAAGAAGTGCTACGCCCTGCGCATCGCGTCCGTCATGGCGCGCGACGAGGGCTGGCTCGCCGAGCACATGCTGATCCTCAAGCTCACCCCGCCGCAGGGCGAGTCGAAGTACGTCGCCGCCGCCTTCCCGTCCGCCTGCGGCAAGACCAACCTCGCCATGCTGGAGCCCACGATCTCCGGCTGGACGGTCGAGACGATCGGCGACGACATCGCCTGGATGCGGTTCGGCGAGGACGGCCGCCTCTACGCCATCAACCCCGAGGCCGGCTTCTTCGGCGTCGCGCCCGGCACCGGCGAGCACACCAACGCCAACGCCATGAAGACCCTCTGGGGCAACGCGGTCTTCACCAACGTCGCGCTCACCGACGACGGCGACGTGTGGTGGGAGGGCATGACCGAGGAACTCCCGGCCCACCTCACCGACTGGAAGGGCAACGACTGGACGCCCGCGTCCGAGACGCCGGCCGCCCACCCCAACGCCCGCTTCACCGTCCCCGCCGCGCAGTGCCCGATCGCCGCGCCGGAGTGGGAGGACCCCAAGGGTGTGCCGATCTCGGCGATCCTCTTCGGCGGACGCCGCGCCTCCGCCGTCCCGCTGGTGACCGAGTCCTTCGACTGGCAGCACGGCGTCTTCCTCGGCGCCAACGTCGCCTCCGAGAAGACCGCCGCCGCCGAGGGCAAGGTCGGCGAGCTGCGCCGCGACCCCTTCGCGATGCTGCCCTTCTGCGGCTACAACATGGGCGACTACATGGCCCACTGGATCAAGGTCGGCAAGAACGCCGACGCGTCCAAGCTGCCGAAGATCTACTACGTCAACTGGTTCCGCAAGAACGACGCGGGCAAGTTCGTCTGGCCCGGCTTCGGCGAGAACAGCCGCGTCCTGAAGTGGATCGTGGAGCGCCTGGAGGGCAAGGCCGAGGGCGTCGAGACCCCGATCGGCATCCTCCCGACCGTCGACTCCCTGGACACCGACGGCCTGGAGCTGCCCGCCGAGGACCTGGAGTTCCTGCTCAAGGTCGACCGCGACGTCTGGCGCGAGGAGGCCGCCCTGGTCCCCGAGCACCTGAACACCTTCGGTGACCACACGCCGAAGGAGCTGTGGGACGAGTACCGCGCGCTGGTCGAGCGCCTGGGCTGATCCCGCCCCGAGACTCGTGACGGGTTGCCCACGACAACCGCCCTGACCAGTGGGGTCACGACGACCCGTCACGACGCATGCCGGCCCCCGAAGCCCCTCACAGCTTCGGGGGCCGGCCCTTTCTCGTGGGCCGGGTCCGAGGGGCGACTTCGCGGACCGGTCCCGGGGGAACGGCGAAGGCTCCGCCGTGCCCGGGCGGGCCGCGCAGGGGCGGCGTCCAGGGTCGGGGCGGAGCTGAGGGCCCGGGGGCCCGGAGTGGGTGGCACCCGGTCCGCGCGCCTCCCCGGCACGCGGACCGGGGCCGTCAGGGGGCGCTGACCAGTTCGGGAGAGGTCAGTGCGGCGGAGTGCGCGTCCATGCGCTCGGCGGCGAGGATCGCGGCGGCGGTGTCCGCCCGGGAGGCGGCGACGACCAGGGCGCGGCCCGCGAGAGCGTGGGCGCGGCGGTGGAGGGACGGGGCGGAGGAGCCGCTCAGTCCGGCGTGCCGGGCCGGGGGCGCGCCCCGCAGCCGGGCCACCTGCTGGGCGATGCGCTCGCCGGCCGTCGTGTCACCCAGCTCGTCCGTGACGGCGAGCAGGGCCGAGAGGTGTCCGGCGAGCTGGATGTCCAGCTCCTCCTCGCGGGAGCGGTGCGGGTACGCGTTCTGGTCGTCGTCGGCCATCCGGTGGACCGACTTCGTGCGGATCGGTTCGTACATGGGGATGGCCTCCTGCGTCAGCTATGCAGCCATCCTAGCTTAGATCCCGTCTAAAGTTGAGCGACGTCCGGGAGGGCCGTGCCCCCGCGTGAGGGGGCCGCCGTCACGGCTGGCCGTAACCGTCCAGGAAGTTGCCGATCCGCGTCACCGCGTCCGCCAGGTCCGTGGCGTTCGGGAGCGTGACGATCCGGAAGTGGTCCGGCTCGTGCCAGTTGAACCCCGTGCCGTGGACCACCATGATCTTCTCGGCCCGCAGCAGGTCGAGGACCATCTGCCGGTCGTCCTTGATCTTGTAGACGTTCGGGTCCAGGCGCGGGAAGAGGTAGAGCGCGCCCTTCGGCTTCACACAGGTCACACCGGGGATCCGCGTGAGCAGGTCGTACGCCACGTCCCGCTGCTCCAGCAGCCGTCCGCCGGGCAGCACCAGGTCCTCGATCGACTGCCTGCCCTGGAGGGCCGCGGCCACCGCGTGCTGCGCCGGCATGTTGGCGCACAGCCGCATGTTGGCCAGGATCGTCAGGCCCTCGATGTACGACGTGGCGTGGGCCTTCGGCCCGCAGACCGCGAGCCAGCCGGAGCGGAAGCCGGCCACCCGGTAGTTCTTGCTCATGCCGTTGAACGTGAGGACGAGCAGGTCGGGGGCGAGCGCGGCCGTCGGAGTGTGGGTCGTGCCGTCGTAGAGGATCTTGTCGTAGATCTCGTCCGAGCAGACCACGAGGTTGTGACGGCGGGCGATCTCGGTGAGCGAGCGGAGCATCTCGTCGTCGTAGACGGCGCCGGTGGGGTTGTTCGGGTTGATGATCACGATCGCCTTGGTGCGGTCGGTGATCTTCCGCTCGATGTCGGCGAGGTCCGGCATCCAGTCCGCCTGCTCGTCGCAGCGGTAGTGCACGGCCGTGCCGCCCGCCAGCGAGACCGAGGCCGTCCACAGCGGATAGTCCGGCGCCGGGACGAGCACCTCGTCGCCGTCGTCGAGCAGCGCCTGCATCGACATCTGGATCAGCTCGGAGACGCCGTTGCCCAGATAGATGTCCTCGACGGAGAGCGGGATGCCCTTGGTCTCGTAGTGACTCATCACCGCGCGGCGGGCGGCGAGCAGGCCCTTCGCGTCGCCGTAGCCGTGCGCGTCGGCGAGGTTCCGCAGGACGTCCTCGAGGATGGCCGGCGGGCACTCGAAGCCGAAGGCGGCCGGATTGCCGGTGTTGAGCTTGAGGATGCGATGACCGGCAGCCTCGAGTCGCATCGCCTCTTCGAGCACCGGGCCCCGGATTTCGTAACAGACGTTGGCGAGCTTCGTGGACTGGATCACCTGCATGACGTGAGCTTACGGCGGTGCCGGGCCGGGCGCCTCGTGTTTTGGGACACGTCGGGCGGTTCGGGCGTCCCGCCCCGGCGGGACCGGGGGAACGGGCGGCCGCATGTCCGGAATGTGACCTGGCTCGCACCGGGCGTGGCGCGCTCCCTAGAATGCGCCGCCATGGACCACCACCAGGAGCACGGCGCCGTCGGCGCCCCGCGTCACCGCGCACGCCATCGGTCGGACCGTTCCGGCCGGGGCGGCCGGAACGTCGTCGTCGGCGCCGGGCTCCTCGTCGCGGTCGCCGGAGCCGCCGTCGTCGCCGTCTTCACGGGCGCTCTCGGTTCCGGAGCCGGCGGCGGGCCCGCGCCGGCCGGGGACGGCGAGCACCCGGGGGCGCCCGCGCTGATCCAGCCCGACACCTCGGGCGGCGACGCGGAGGACGGGGCGGACGGATCGGCCGGCGCGGACGGGGCCGAACGGGGTACGGGCGCCACGGGCACGCCGTCGCCGACCGCCTCCGCGGGCGCGAAGGGCACCTCCCCGAGCGACCCCGCCGACGGCGGTGCCGACGGCACCGGGTCGTCCGGCGGGTCCACGAGCGCCGCCACCGCGAGCGCGACCGCGACGGCCTCCCCCGAGAGGCCCGGCAGGGCCGACTCGGCGCCTGGGGCGTCGAAGCGCCCCAAGGAGTGAGGAGCGCCCGGAAGTGACGGGGAGCGGCACCCGCGGCTCCGTGCGGAGGGGTGACCGGGGCTGACGGAGCGGGTGGCGCGGCTCGGTACGGAGGGGTGACCGGGAGCGAGGGGCGGGGTGCCCGGCGCGTCAGGATAGGTTGACCCGTCATGTGGATGTCGAGTGCGAGCGCCGCCGGATGCCGGTGGCTGGGGGCGGCCGGTTCGCTGGCCGTCGCCGTCGGCGGCCTCGCTGCGGGGACTCTCCCGTCACGTGAACCGTGGGGCGTCTGGGTCCCGCGGGGCTCCGGGATCACCCTCGCCGCCACCGTCCTCGCGTACGCCGGGCTCACCCTGCTGGTGGCGGCCTGGTGGCGGTACGGCCGGCTGCTCGCGGCCGGGGCGCGCGACCGGGTCCTGGTCACCCTCGCCTGGTGGACCGCCCCGCTGCTCCTGGCTCCGCCGCTCCACAGCGCCGACGTCTACAGCTACATCGCGCAGGGCGCGATGGTCCTCGAAGGCCACGACGTCTACGGCGAAGGCCCCTCCGTCCTCGGCCCGGGCGACCTCGGCGCGGACGCGGCCGACAGCGTCGGCGGGAACTGGACCGATACCCCCGCCCCCTACGGACCGGTCTTCCTCGTCCTCGCCCAGGCCGTCGTGAAGCTCACCGGCGGGGAGATCGTGCCCGCCGTCCTCGGGATGCGGCTGATCGCGCTGGGCGCGCTCGCGCTCATCGTGGTGTCCGTGCGGGCCCTGAACCGGGACGGCGGGGACGGGGGGTGCGTGGGAGACGGGCGTGCGGGCGCGCTCTGGCTGGGCGCCCTCAACCCCCTCCTGCTGATCCACGTCGTCGGCGGCATGCACAACGACGGCCTGATGATCGGGCTGATGCTGGGCGGCGTGGTGCTCGCGGTGCGCGGTCGCTGGGTGCTCGGGTCCGTCCTCGTGGGCCTCGCGATGATGATCAAATCGCCGGCGGCGGTGGCTCTCCTCTTCATCGGGGTGATGGTGGCGCGGCGGGACGGGGGCGTACGCGGTGTCGTGCGGGGCCTCGTCCTGCCGGGGCCGGTGGCCGGAGCCGTGGCCGTCGGGGCGACGCTCGCGGCCGGGACCGGGTTCGGCTGGCTGCGGACCCAGAGCGTCGCCGGGACGATCCACACCGCCCTGTCCCTCACCAGTGACGTGGGGCTCGGGCTCGGGCTGCTGTTCGGCGACGGACCCGAGCCGGTCAAGGGCGTGGTGCAGAAGCTGGGTCTGCTGGCGGCGCTGGTCGTCATCGGGGCGCTGGCCTGGCGGGCCTGGAAGGGGCGCCTCGATCCGGTCCTCGGCCTCGGGCTGTCGCTGGTCGTGCTGGTGGCGCTCTCGCCGATGGTGCAGCCGTGGTACGTCCTGTGGGGGACGGTGGTGGTCGCGGCGGCCGCCGGGACCGCGGCGGCGGGAGTGCCGGTCGGGGAGGGCTCGGAAGGCTCCCGGGACGGCCTGCGAGGCCGGGTGGGGCTGGTGCTCGCCGTGCTGTCGGCGGCGCTGGTGTACGAGACGGCGCCGACGGGGCGCACGCCGTGGTACGGGTTCGTGGTGGCGGGGCTCGTCCTTGCGGCGGCGCTCCTGTGGGTCCGGCGCGGGCGGGGCGCCGGGCCACGGGCGACGGTGCCCCGGCAGGTCCGGGCCTCCGTGGCGGACGGGCGCCGGGAGCGGACGCGCCCCTAGGGGCGCCGTCCCGCGTGCCCACCCGGCCCGCCCCTGCGGGAGGAGTGGCCACACGGTGGGGGGGCAGGGGCCGGGACGGGTGTCCACACGGTGGCGGGGTGCCACGTCGGGGCTGTCAGGGGTATGCGGTGCGGCGGATCGCGCGGCCGGGGAGCGCGGTGGTGCGGACGCCGTCCTCGATGACGAAGCGGCCGTCGACCAGGACGTGCGGGATGCCGACCGGCAGGGTGCGGGGGGCGTCGAACGTCGAGCCCGGGGCGACCGTCGCCGGGTCGAAGAGGACCAGGTCGGCGCGGTAGCCCTCGCGGACCAGGCCGCGGTCCGGCAGGCGCAGGCGGGCCGCCGGGCGGGACGTCAGATGGGCCACGCACTCCTCCAGGGAGAGGACGCCGAGGTCCCGGGCGTACGTCCCCAGGTACTGCGGGAACGTGCCGTACGCCCGCGGATGCGGCTTGGAGCCCTGGAGGATGCCGTCCGAGCCCCCGGTGTGCACCCGGTGGCGCATGATCGTCCGGACGTTCTCCTCGTGGCCCACGTGCTGCAGGATCGTGGTGCCCAGCCGGTCGCCTATCAGCAGCCCGCGTGCCGTCGCCCACGGACTCTCGCCGCGCTCCCCGGCCGACCGCGCGATCGTCGCGCCGACGTACGGCGCCAGCGCCGGGTCGCTCACCCCCGAGATCTCGATCGTGTCCCACTCGATCGGCACGCCGTGGCAGCCGTCCGACCCGATCTCCTCCAGGTGGTGCCTGATCCGCTCCGCCGTCCCGTCGTCGCGCAGCCGCGCCAGGACCGCCTCCGGGCCGCCCTCGCTCGCCCAGCTCGGCAGCATCGCCACCAGCGTGGTGCAGCCCGGGGTGTACGGATACGTGTCGAGGGAGATGTCCGACCCGCCGTCGAGGGCCTCGTCCAGCAGGGCGAGCAGCTCCGGAGCCCGGCCCTCGTTCACACCGAAGTTCATCGTGGCGTGGGCGAGGTGCAGGGCGCAGCCGGCGTCCCGGGTGAGGGCGACCATCTCCTCGTACGCCCCGAGCGCACCGGCGCCGTACGAGCGGTGGTGGGGGCAGTAGTAGCCGCCGTACCGTGCCACGACCTTGCACAGTTCGGTCAGTTCGGTGTCCGGCGCGTACATCCCGGGGGTGTACGTCAGGCCGGAGGACATGCCGACCGCGCCCTGTTCCATGCCCTCGGCGACGAGCCGGCGCATCCGGTCCAGCTCGGCGGCGGTGGCGGGGCGGTCCTCCCATCCGACGGCGTACATCCGCACCGTGCCCTGCGGGACGAGGTAGGCGGCGTTGACGGCGATCCCCTCCCCGCCGTGCGAGCGGTCGAGACGGTCCAGGTACTCGCCGACCGTGCGCCAGTCGAAGTCGATGTCGGAGCCGTCGCCGTTCCAGCCGGTGATCGCCCGGCGGACCTCGGCGAGCGTGCGGTCGTCGACCGGCGCGTACGACAGGCCGTCCTGGCCGAGGACTTCGAGGGTCACGCCCTGCGCGGCCTTGGCGCTGTGGTCGGGGTCGCGCAGCAGCGCCAGATCGCTGTGGGCGTGCATGTCGATGAAGCCGGGGGACAGCGCCAGGCCCTCGGCGTCCACCGTGCGGCGGGCGGTGGGCCGCTGGCAGCCGGCGGCCGCGGCCTCCTTGACGATCGAGGCGATCCTGCCGTCCTGGAGGGCGACGTCGGCGCGGTAGGACGGCCCGCCGCTGCCGTCGTAGACCTCCGCGTCACGGAAGACGAGATCCATCGGGGCTCCCTGGGCCTAGAAGAACGTACGGATGTAGTCGACGACCGTGCCGTCCGCCTCGACGAGCGGGATCAGCTGCCACTTGTCGAACGACGTGCAGGGGTGTGACAGGCCCATGCCGAGCCAGTCGCCGACCTCGATCGCGGCCCCCGGCTCCGTCCGCAGCCAGCCGTGCTGGTCGGACAGGCCGGTGACCGTGACGCCGGTGGCCGGACGCACGGAGCCGTCGCGGGCGGACCGGACGACCTGTGCCTCGGGCAGGTCCAGGTCGTAGGCGGCGTCCCGCTTGCCCGCGTTGGTGAACGCCTGCTCGTCCGAAGGCCGGGAGACGACCTGCGCCCAGAGCCGGAACGCGGGCTGCAGGGCGCCTTCCTCGGGGACCCGGTTGAACGGCGTGAGGTGGCGGTAGTGCCCGTCGTCGTGGGAGACGTACGCGCCGGAACGCAGCAGCTTCAGGACGGGCAGGGAGAGGGCGGGGATCTCCGCGAAGACGTCGGCGACCGTGTCGAACCAGGCGCTGCCCCCCGCGCTGACCACGATCTGGTCGATGTCGGGGGAGAAGCGGCCGGCCTTGTCGAAGCCCGCGGCGAGCGACACGAGCCGGTGCAGCCACTCCCGTACGCGTTCCGGGGTGGCGCTCGGGACCTCGCCCTCGTAGCCGGCGACGCCGACGAGACGCAGGGTGGTGGTCGCCGCGACCGCGTCGGCGACGGCGGTGCAGTCGGCCTCGGTACGGGCTCCGGTACGCGCTCCCTCGCCCGCTCCCAGCTCCACGACGACGTCGACGGGGCGGTGGGCGCCCGCCTCGGTGAGAGCCGTGTCCATCAGCTCGACCGCGCGCACGGAGTCGACGTAGCAGACGAAGCGGAACCCGGGGTCGGCGTCGAGCTCGGCGGCCAGCCAGCGCAGGGCGGCGGCGTCGACGAGTTCGTTGGCGAGGAAGATCCGGGCGATGCCGTGGGCGCGGTAGACGCGCGCCTGGTGCGGGACGGCGGCGGTGATGCCCCAGGCACCGTGCTCCAGCTGGCGGTCGAAGAGCTGCGGGGCCATGGAGGTCTTGCCGTGCGGGGCGAACGCCAGGCCGTGGCGCTCCGCGTAGCTCTCCAGGAGGCGGAGGTTGTGCTCGACGGACGCGGCGGAGAGGGCGAGGACGGGCGTGGTGAAGCCGCCGGTGTAGAGGTTGCGGCGCTGGGCGGCCAGTTCGCCGACGGTGAGGCCCTCGGCGTCGGGGGGCAGCGCCTTGAAGCGGTGGTCGACGCGCTCGTCCGCCAGCCGCCGGGTCGCCGGACGTCCGGCGGCCGGCCCCGCGCCGGTCGGTCCTCCGTCGGCCGACGGACGTTCCTGCGCCGGCCGGCCGACGGCCGGCCGCTCGTTCGCGGGCTGGTCGTTCCCCGGCTGCTCGGTGGGCATGGGGCCTCTCCTTCGCGTGGTCGCGGATCGCGTTCCCGATGCTGTTGCAGCATGTGCAACATGCATTGCGTATATCGCTTGAAGCTGTCTAACATCCGGGCCAACCCCGGGTCAACGGACCCGCACGACCGACGAGGAGCCCCGAAGGTGACCGGTACCCCGCCCGTCGGCCCGCCCGTGGACGCGCCCCGCGACGCGCCCGTGGACGTCGTCTGCCTCGGCGAGTCCATGGTCACCTTCCTGCCCTACCGGCCGGGCCGCCTCGCCGACGTCCCCGCCTTCACCCGCACCATCGGGGGCGCCGAGTCCAACGTCGCCTGCGCGCTGGCGGCGGCCGGGCACCGCACCACCTGGGTCAGCCGGGTCGGCGCCGACGGCTTCGGCGACCACCTCGTCGAGGCGATCGCCGGGTACGGCGTCGACACCTCCGCCGTCCAGCGGGACCCGCTGCGCCCCACCGGCGTCTACTTCCGCACCGCCACGGACCGGGCCGCCGACGCGCACGAGGTCGTCTACTACCGGGCCGGGTCCGCCGCGTCCGCCATGTCCCCGAGGACGGTGGGCTACGGGGACGTCGACGCCGGGCGCGTCCTGCACCTCTCCGGTGTCACCGCCGCCCTGTCCGAGGACTGCCTGGCCCTGATGCGCGCGCTGACCGCCCCTCGGGCCGGGCGGCCCCTGGTCTCGTTCGACGTGAACTTCCGGCCGGGCCTCTGGCGCGACGGCACCGCGGGCGCGGTGCTCCTGGAGCTGGCCCGCGGCGCGGACCTCGTCTTCGTCGGCGAGGACGAGGCCCGGGAGGCATGGGGACTGGCCGGCCCAGAGGCCGTCCGCGCCGCGCTCCCCGAGCCGGCCGTCCTCGTCGTGAAGCGGGGCGCCGCGGGAGCGGCCGTGTTCGAACGCCGCCCGGCCGCCGAGCCCGGCGTCGAGTCGGCGGCCCGGAGCCGCCCGGCCGGTGAGGCCGTCACCTTCGTGCCCGCGCCCCGCGTCGACGTCGTCGCCCCCGTCGGCGCCGGGGACGCCTTCGCCGCCGGGTTCCTCTCCGCCACCCTGCGGGGGCTCGACGTGAAGAACCGGATACGGCACGGCCACCTCATGGCCGCCGCCGCCCTCACCGTCCCCGGTGACCTCGGCGTCCCCGCCGGCCGCGCGCGCGCCGACCGGCTGGCCGGTCTCGACGACGCCGCCTGGGAGACACTTCACCTCGGCCCCGGCTGGACGGGGGAGGACCAGGAGGTACGTACGCCATGAGCCAGACCGTCGACCGCGCGCTGAGCATCCTGCCGCTGCTCGCCCAGGGCCCCGCCGACCTCGGGCAGGTCGCCGAACGGCTCGGCGTCCACAAGTCCACCGCCCTGCGCCTGTTGCGCACCCTCCACGAGCACGGACTCGTCTACCGCCAGCAGGACCAGCGCTACCGCCTCGGCGCCCGCCTCTTCGCCCTCGCGCAGGAGGCCGTCGAGAACCTCGACATCCGCGAGATCGCCCATCCCCACCTCATCGCGCTCAACGAGCGGATCGGGCACACCGTCCACCTCGCGGTCTACGAGGAGAGCGAGGTCCTCTACATCGACAAGGTCGAGAGCCGCTACCCGGTCCGGATGTACTCCCGGATCGGCAAGCCCGTCGCGATCACCGTCGCCGCCGTCGCCAAGCTGCTGCTCGCCGACCTGCCCGAGCCCGAGCGGCGCGCCGTCGCCGCCAAGCTCGACTACCCCCTGTACACGCCCCGTTCGACCCCGAACGCCGCCGCCTTCCTCAAGGAGCTGGCGACCGTACGCGAACAGGGCTGGGCCACCGACCTCGGTGGCCACGAGGAGTCCATCAACTGCATCGGCGCCCCCATCCGCGGCGCGGACGGCCGGGTCGTCGCCGCCATGTCGGTCTCGGCCCCCAACGTGGTCGTCACGGCCGAGGAACTCCTCACCCTGCTCCCCCTGGTGCGCCGCACCGCCGACGGCATCAGCCGGGAGTACTCAGGCAACCCCGCGAAGGACTGAAGGACAGCGCATGAGCGAGAAGACCGCCCTCACCCCCGCCACCCACACCGCACCGCCCGCGAAGTTCTCCCACGGCGTCAGGAAGGGCAACATCCTCCAGGTCGCCGGACAGGTCGGCTTCCTCCCCGCCGTCGAGGGGCAGGCGCCCACCCCCGCCGGACCGACCCTGCGCGAGCAGACCCTCCAGACCTTCGCCAACGTCAAGGCGATCCTGGAGGAGGGCGGCGCGAGCTGGGACGACGTGATGATGATGCGCGTCTACCTCACCGACGTGGACCACTTCGCCGAGATGAACGAGATCTACAACCAGTACTTCGAGGAGCAGGGCCTGAAGGCCCCCGCGTCCGCCCGTACGACGGTCTACGTCGGACTCCCCAAGGGGCTCCTCATCGAGATCGACGCCCTCGCGGTCCTCGGCTGACCGGGACGGCCCTCCCTGAACTCCCGCTCCACGGCACGGCGTCCGTCACCGGAACGCCGTGCCGCGCTCCCCCCTACCCGAAAACGAGGACCCCCCGGCCATGACGCCCACCGCTCCACCACCCCACACCGGCGGCCTCCTGCTCCTGATACCGGGCACCGCGGGACTGCTCACCGTCGCCGCGCTCGGCATCGCCCTGCTCCTCCTGCTGATCATCAAGGTCCGGCTGCAGCCCTTCGTCGCCCTGCTCGCCGTCTCGATCACCGTCGGCCTCGCCGCCGGGCTCTCCGTCACCGAACTCTTCGGCACCGTCCAGAAGTCGGCCGCCACCTCCGTCATCGAGAACGGCATGGGCGGCATCCTCGGCCACGTCGCCATCATCATCGGCCTGGGCACCATGCTCGGCGCGATACTCGAGGTCTCCGGCGGCGCCGAGGTCCTCAGCTCCCGCCTCCTCGGCCTCTTCGGAGAGAAGCGCGCCCCCCTCGCCATGGGCCTCACCGGGCTCATCTTCGGCATCCCGGTCTTCTTCGACGTCGGCATCTTCGTGCTCGCGCCGATCGTCTACGCGGCCGCCAAGCGGTCCGGCAGGTCGATCCTGCTCTACTGCATGCCGCTGCTCGCCGGCCTGTCGATGACCCACGCCTTCCTGCCGCCGCACCCCGGGCCCGTCGCCGCCGCCGGTCTGCTGCACGTCTCCCTCGGCTGGGTCCTCCTCATGGGCGTCCTCGTCGGCATCCCCGCCGTCCTCGCCGCCTGGGGGTACGCCGCGTGGATCGGGAAGCGCCTGTTCGTCGAGGTCCCGCAGGACATGGTGGAGGCCGCCGAGGAGGCCAGGGCGAAGGTGGACGCCGAACGCACGGGCGTCAGCGAGGCGCCGGTCCCCCTCTCCACCGTGCTCCTCATCATCGGCACCCCGCTCGTCCTCATCCTCGCCGCGACCTTCTCCTCGATCGGTCTCGACCCCTCGACCCTCCGGTCCGTGATCGAGTTCTTCGGCAACCCCTTCGTCGCGCTGACGATCGCGCTGGTCCTCGCGTACTACCTGCTCGGCATCCGCCGCGGCTGGTCGCGCACATCCCTTGAGCAGGTGTCCACCTCCTCGCTGAAGCCGGTCGGCAACATCCTGCTCGTGGTCGGCGCCGGCGGTGTCTTCGGCGCCGTCCTCAAGGCCAGCGGCGTGGCCCAGGCGCTCTCCGACACGTTCAACGACGTCGGCCTGCCGGTCCTCGTGCTCGCCTATCTGATCTCGCTCGTCCTGCGCGTCGCCCAGGGCTCGGCGACGGTCGCGATCGTCACCACGGCGGGGATCGTGCTGCCGCTGGTGGAGGGCGGCGGTCACTCGCAGGCCTTCCTCGCGCTGGTCATCATGGCGATCTCGGCCGGCTCCATCTTCGCCTCGCACGTCAACGACGGCGGTTTCTGGATCGTCTCCCAGTACTTCGGCATCTCCGAGCGGGACACCCTGAAGTCCTGGACGGTCCTGGAGTCGGTCCTCTCCGTGACCGGGTTCGCGGTCGCGGCGGCGCTCAGCCTGCTGGTCTAGGCCGTGTCCGGCGGCGGCCGTCCTAGCGGAGGACGACGAGCCGCTGGGTCGCCCGGGTCATCGCCACGTAGCGGTCGACCGCTCCGGCGACCCCCGTGCCGAACGCCTCCGGGTCGACCAGGACGACCAGGTCGAACTCCAGGCCCTTGGCCAGCTCCGGGGTGAGCGACCCGACCCGGGCGGTCGGCCGGAAGGCGGGGTCGCCGATGACGCAGGCGATCCCGTCGGCGTGCGTGTCCAGCCAGGACTCCAGGACCGCGTCCCGCTCCGCGACCGATCCGTGGACGACGGGGACACCGCTGCGGCGGACGGACGTCGGCACGTTGGCGTCCGGCAGCGCGGCCCGGATGGCCGGCTCGGCCTCGGCCATCACCTCCTCCGGCGTCCGGTAGTTGACGGTCAGCGAGGTCGTCTCGATCCGGTCGAGCCCGACCCGTTCGAGACGTTCCCGCCACGACTCCGTGAACCCGTCCCGGGCCTGGGCGCGGTCGCCGACGACCGTGAAGCTCCGGGACGGGCAGCGCAGCAGCAGCATCTGCCACTCGGCGTCCGTCAGTTCCTGCGCCTCGTCCACGACGATGTGCGCGAACGGGCCGGCCAGGGGCTCCGGGCCGGCGGCCGGCAGCACGGAGTCGTCGACCAGCGTGTTCCGCAGGTCCTGCCCCCGCAGCATCGTCACCGCCCCCTCACCGTCGTCGTCGGCCGCGAGGACGTTGTCGATGACACCGGCCATGCGCTCGCGCTCGGCGGCGAGGGACGCCTCCTGCCGTCGCCTGCGGCGCGACGCCTCCGGGTCGCCGAGCCGCTGCCGCGCCGCGTCCAGGAGCGGCAGGTCGGACACCGTCCACGCCTGGGCGTCCGCACGCCGCAGCTTGCGGACGTCGTCGGGGCCCAGCCACGGAGCGCACATCCGCAGGTACGCGGGGACCGACCACAGGTCCCCGACCAGGTCGGCCGCCTCGAGCAGCGGCCAGGCGCGGGAGAGGGCCCCGGTCAGCTCCTCGTCGTGCCGCAGGGCCCGCCGGAAAAGGTCGGACGGGACCTCGGCGTCGAGCCGGTCGCGCAGGATCGAGACGAGCTCCTCCCAGATCACCTCGCGCGCCTCGTTGTGCGGCGTTCCCGGCCCGGCCGCCCGGAAGGCCTCGGCCCAGTCCTCGGCGCTCAGCGGGAGCTCGGCCCACGGCGTCGAGACCGTCGTCCCCTCCTCGGGAGGCGTCTCGTAGAACGCCACGGCCTTCTCGATCGCCTTCACCATGTCGGCGCTCGACTTCAGCCGGGCCACCTCCGGGTCGGCCTCGGGCACGGCCCCCGCGCCCTCGGGGACGAGGTCCCGCAGGGTGCAGGTCCGCACGCCCTCCTCCCCGAGGCTGGGGAGGACGTCGGCGACGTAGGCCAGGTAGGGCTGGTGCGGGCCCACGAACAGCACGCCGCCGCGGCGGTGACCGAGGCGCGGGTCGGAGTAGAGGAGGTAGGCGGAGCGGTGCAGGGCGACGACGGTCTTGCCCGTGCCGGGGCCGCCGTCGACGACGAGAGCGCCTCGGGAGCCCGCCCGGATGACGGCGTCCTGGTCGGACTGGATGGTGGCGAGCACGTCGCGCATCCGGGCCGACCGGCTGGAGCCCAGGCCGGCGATGAACGCCGACTGGTCGTCGAGCGCGGCGTGCCGGTCGAGTCCGTCGGCGGTGAAGACCTCGTCCCAGTAGTCGCCGACCCGGCCGCGGGTCCAGCGGTACCTGCGGCGGCTTGTCAGCCCCATCGGCCGGGCGTGCGTCGCCGCGAAGAACGGCTCGGCCGCGGGGGAGCGCCAGTCGATCAGGAGACGGCGGCCCGTGCTGTCGGTGAGGCCGAGCCGGCCGATGTAGACGGGCTCGGAGTCGTCCTCACCGACGACGCGGCCGAGGCAGAGGTCGAGGCCGAAGCGGCGCAGGGCGCGCAGCCGGCCGGTCAGCCGGTGGATCTCCAGGTCCCGCTCCAACGCCTCCCGGCCGACGCCGCCGGGTGCCCTGCGTGTGGCGGCGAGACGGTCGGACAGTTCGGCGATCGCCTGGTCGAGGGTCTCCGCGATGGCCGCGAAGTGCCGCTCGTCGTCGGCGATCAGCGCGGGATCGGCCTTCGGGGCGAGACGTTCGGGGAGGTCGAAAGCTGACGAGGAAACACGCACTTCGTGAATCACCCAATTCTGCCGGTTCCGGGGTAGGCGAGTGATTCTGCGGCACGACGGGGGCCTTGCCGCAAGACCCCCCGTGCGCTATACGTTGAGAGTGGCGAGGAGTACGGGCACTCCCGTATCCCCTTCGCGGCCCCGGATCGCAGGCGCTCCCGCCCTCTCCGCGCGGCCCTCGACCGCCGCCCCCCTGCTCAGCCGCCGCAGCCGCCTCCGCACCCTCCGCCGCAGCCGCTCCCCCCGGACGACGCTCCCGCGCGGGCCTTCCTGATCGCCCGGCGCAGGCCCTTGTCCCGTATCCCGCCCGTGCCGAACAGCGCCACGCCGATCCCCTCCCGGTCGACGTGTCCGTGGTCGTCACCGCAGGCGGGTGCCTCGGCCCAGCCGGACCCGGCGAGGTGACGGTGCGTCTCACGCAGCCGCCCCAGGGCCGCGACGCCCGCGGGGGTCAGCCGGCCCGCCG
The DNA here is from genome assembly GCF_040677675.1 of Streptomyces sp. NPDC053755. Classification (NCBI taxonomy): domain Bacteria; kingdom Bacillati; phylum Actinomycetota; class Actinomycetes; order Kitasatosporales; family Streptomycetaceae; genus Streptomyces; species Streptomyces sp. NPDC053755. Next base: position 94,790 of record NZ_JBFASK010000003.1, read on the forward strand.
GGGTGAGCCGCCCGAACGGCGCCAGGAAGAGACCCGTGACCAGCAGGGCGACCGCGAGCAGCGACGCCGGGTTCCACCAGGCGGCCCCGCCCTCCCCGTCGGAGGCGGACATCCCGACGAACGCCGACCCGACGCAGACGGCGGTGTGCAGCATCCAGGCCGACCGCCAGGTGCGCAGGGGAGCGAGCGGCCGGAGCAGCCCTTCCTCCACCAGTGCCGCGTCCAGCGCCTTCACGGCCGCCGAGGCGGCCAGTCGCTCGTGCAGCCGGCTCGACGGCACCCCGCCCTCGGCCGACTTCCTCTCCGCCGCGAAGGCGTCCCGCACCGACCGCCGCAGCGGATCGGAGCCGTACGCCCGGCTCTCGCCGGCCCGCGCCTTCCTCCCCGACAGCACGAGGAGGCCGGCGGTGTGCATCCCGAAGAGCACCGTGTCCGCGACCCGCGTCGGACCGCCGGCGAGCAGCGCGATCCGCGCCGGGTCGACCGGGTCCGGGCCCGGGGCCGGTGCCACCGGCGCACGCCGCCCGGCGCTTCTCGTCCGCACCAGCGTCGCCAGGGACGCTCCGCCCGCCAGGACCGGCACCAGCACGGTCAGACCGCTGTCGTACACAGCACGTTCCTTCCCCCGTCGACCTCGTACGTCCAGTAGACGTCCCGGTCGTGGCCGTCGCGTGAGCAGTAGCCGGCCGGGTAGGACGCCTGCGCCTTGTGGTAGCCGGTGATCTGCAGGATCGCGTTGTAGCCCTTGGGCACCTTGTCCGCGTCGCAGTTCCACAGGTTCATGGGACGGGACGTGGTGATGGTGGTGCCGCTGCGCTTGGCGACGAAGCACTGGCCCTTGCGGTACTGCCGCTCCACGCAGAGCGTGGTGGAGAAGCCGGCCCGCGAGCCGGAGTGGTACCAGTAGCTGCGGCCGGTGCCGGTCGGGCAGTCGGCGAAGTCGATGCCCCCGGTCGCCGAGGTGACCCGCAGGAAGGCGTTGGCGGCCGAACAGGCCACCGTCTGCGGGACGCTCGTCGACCAGGAGTCGTAGCCGTCGTCGTACGCGGTGAGACAGTCGCCGGTGTCGACGGCCCGGAAGGCGCGGTCCTCGGCGTCCGGCGTCGGTGAAGGAGCCGCGGTGGAGCCGTAGGCGGAGGTGGAGCCGGAGCGTGGCGAGTTCGCACCGCTGCCCACCGACCTCGTGTCGTCGGTGTTCGCCTGGTAGACGAAGAACGCGATGACGGCGAGGACGACGAGCCCGAACCATCCGCCTCCGCCGCCCCCGCCGCCTCCGCCGTCGCCCGCAGGAGCGGAATTCGGCGCGGGGGTCGGTACCGGCGTCGTACGGGCGGGGGGAGGCGTCCCGGCCGGTGGCGTGCTCGCCGGCCCGGAGCGGGCAGGGGGCGGTGCCGCCGCGCGTGGACGGGCCGGCGCCGCCGCGGGGCCGGCCCCCGCGACCCTGGCGTTCCCCGCCGCCCCCGCGTTCCCCGCGACCCTGGCGTTCCCCGCGGCCCCGGCGTCCCCGGCCCTCCGGAGCGCCTCCTCCTGGGCGGCGAGGGCCGCCGCCATGGACCGCCGCGCGTCCCGCGCCCGGTCGGCCCGGCGCGCCCGCTCCTCGGGGAGCACCCGGGTCGGACCGGGCGGCGGGACCGCGCTCGTCCGCTCGTCGGCGGCGGGCGCGGGGGCCTTACCGCCGCCCGCCGTCAGGAAGGCGCGCCCTTGGCTCTCGTACGCACCGATCAGCTCCGTCCAGCGGGGCGGCAGCCAGCGGCTTCCGGCGGGGGAGCGGGCAGAGTTCGGCAGACCGGCGATCGCGGAGGTGAACTGGTCCAGGACCTCGGCCGGTTCAGGGCGCGCATCCGGCTCCACCGCCAGGCAGGGACGGATCAGCGGCGCCAGCTCCTTGGGCAGTCCGCCGAGGTCGAGGTCGCCGCGCTGCACCCGGGCCAGCAGCCGCAGGGTGTCCCCGTCCACCGGATACGGCGGCCGGCCCACGGCGAGGTGGAAGAGGGTCGCGCCGAGGGAGTAGACGTCGGCGGCGGCCGTGGACTCCTCGCCCCGCGCCTGTTCGGGGGAGGTGAACGCTATGGTCCCGAGGGTGAGCTGGGTCCGCGTGAGGTCGCTGGCGTGCGAGATCCCGAAGTCGATGAGCCGCGGGCCGGTGAGCGGGAGCAGGATGTTCTGCGGTTTCACGTCCCGGTGGACGATCCCCATCCGGTGCAGCGTGACCAGTGCCTCGGCCGTCCCGGCCGCCACCCAGCGCACGGCCGACGCCTGAAGCACGCCCTTCGAGCGCACGAGTTCGGAGAGCGAGGGGGCGGCGATGTACTCGATCGCCATCCAGGGGCGCTCGGCGGTGGCGTCCGCGTCGAGGACCCGGGCGGTGTGCGCGCTGGTGACCCGCTGGGCGACCGCGACCTCCCGCGCGAAGCGGCGGCGGTCGGTCTCACCGACGACGCCCTCGGCGAGCAGGGTCTTCACGGCGACGAGCCGCCCGTCCCCGGTGCGGCCGAGATAGACCCGGCCCATGCCGCCCGTACCGAGTCTGCCGAGCAGCCGGTACCGCCCGAGCCGCCGCGGATCGTCCCCGCGCAGCTCCTCCAGGCGTGCCCCCGTCATGCCGTACCTCCCCCTGGTACCGGTCCCCCTCCACAGTGGCACGCCGCAGGCGCGTCGGCCATGGGTCTCCCCGTCCCGGACGCATCCGGGACAGGGAGTTCACGGAACCGATGTCGACGGGGACCCGTCGGCCCGTCAGGCCGTGCAGTACTGCGCGGCCTTGCCGATCGAGCGGTACATGCAGTCGGCGTTCTCCAGGAGCTGGAGGACGGCGTCCCGGTTGCGGCTCGTCTCGCGCTCGATCACCTCGTCGGGCGGGTAGAAACCGCCGTCCCAGGACGAGGCGGGATACATCTCGAAGGTGTAGCCGAAGATCTTCTGCGAACCCCAGAGGTAGTCGTCGATCGACCCGTCCGTGATGTAGAGGTCGCTGGACTGCTCCGCCGTGTAGCCGTTGCTCGCGGCCATCTTCCGTCCGACGGCGGCGAACGCGTCCCGGTCGTCCTGGGTCATGCCCGGGGCGGTGTCGGCGTTGGTCCAGCCGAACGGCCAGAGCACCAGCTCGCTGTACGTGTGGAAGTCGACGCCGGCCTTGATCTGCTGCTTGCCGCCCACCACCCGGGAGCGCACGAAGTCGGCGACGACCTTCACCTCGGGTGCGGACTCGGGGGCGGCGCCCCGGTAGGTCTCGGAGCTCTTGGAGCCGGAGGAGCCGCCGCAGCAGCCCCACTTGTAGTCCCAGTTCCGGTTCATGTCCGTGCCGACGTAGCTGGAGCCGCTGTTGGGCTGCCGGTTCTTGCGCCAGCTGCGGTAGGAGCCGGAGGCGATGTCGTACTCCCCGCCGTCCGGGTTGAGGTCCGGCACGATCCAGATCTCGCGGCCGTCGACGGCCTTGGTGACCCGGGAGTCCGTGCCGTAGCCGGCGCCGAGCTCGCGCAGGAGGTAGAGCGCCATCTCGACCGTGAGGTGCTCACGTGCGTGCTGGTGGTGGGTGAAGAGGACCTCGGGCTCGGCCTCGTCGGTGCCCACGTTGTCGCTGATCTTGACGGCGATGATGTCCCGGCCCTGGTACGTCTTCCCGATGACCCGCTTGCTCATGATGTTCGGGTACTGGGCGAGACGCTGGTTGATCTCCGCGTTCATCTCGGCGTAGTTGTGGTACCTCGAGTCGGCGGAGGGGAAGTCGAGCGGCCGGATGCCGAGCCCCTCGACGGACCGGTCGGGCGGTCCGGGCAGGGGCGCCACCTTGTAGCCGAGGGCCTTGACCCTCTTCAGCTGCTCGGTGTCGGCACTGATCACGACCGAACGGGCGTCGACCTCGTCCACCGACACTCCGGTGGCGGCGAGGGCCGTGCGGGCGGCGGGGGTCGCGGGGCCGGTGACCTCGTACTGGCGGATCACTTCCTCGGTGGCGGCGGTCGGCGCCGGGCCGGCCCCGGCGGGGGTCGCGCTGACGGAGAGCGGCGCCGCCACGGCGAGCGCCAGCAGGGCCGCGAGTGTGGCGGTCCTTCCTCCGCGGATGCGAAGTCGCATGCTGTCTCCTGGGTGGGGAGTGTGGGGGTGTGCGACAGAAATCGGTGCGGGTGTCCGGGGCACATCGTGAAGCCATGACATGGACCGGTCAAGACGTGGTGTTCGGCCATACTGTCCCCCGTGGGGACGCTGATCGGTACGTACGAGGTCGAGCACAAGCTAGGCGAAGGCGGCATGGGCACCGTGTATTTGGCGCGCTCGCGCGGCGGACGCGCGGTGGCCGTCAAGGTGGCGCGGCCGGAACTCGCCGCGGATCCGGGCTTCCGTGCCCGCTTCCGCGCCGAGGTCGCCGCCGCACGGCGGGTCGGCGGCTTCCACACCGCCCAGGTGGTGGACGCCGATCCGGACGCCGACGCGCCCTGGCTGGCCACGGCCTACATCCCCGGGCCCACCCTCGCGGGGCTCGTCGCGGCCGAGGGCGCCCTGCCCGAACCGCGGCTGCGCGCCCTCGGTGCCGCGCTCGCCGAGGCCCTGGAGGCCATCCACGGCTGCGGGCTCGTCCACCGCGACCTCAAGCCCGGCAACATCGTGATGGCCTCGGACGGCCCGCGCGTCCTCGACTTCGGGATCGCCCGCGCCGTCGAGTCGACCCGGCTCACCGCCACCGGGACGGCTTTCGGGACACCCGGCTACCTCGCTCCCGAGCAGGCTCTGGGCGAGGAGGTGACCGGCGCCGCCGACGTCTTCGCGCTCGGCGCCGTCCTGGTGGCGGCGGCGGGCGGCCGCGCCTTCGGCGGCGGCACCCCGATGGGGCTGATGTACCGCTCCGTCCACGAACCGGCCGACCTGGCGACGGTCCCCGCCGGGCTGCGCGACCTGGTGGAGTCGTGTCTGGCCAAGGACCCGGTCGCCCGCCCGACGCCGGGCGGGATCCTCGACGCGCTGACCGCTCCGGCACCGGCGGTGCCCCCGCCGACGCCGACGGTGGTCGCGGCCCCTCTCGTCCCCGCCGACGTCCAGGACGCGGTACCGCCGCATGCGCTTCCTACCCGGGGCGCGGTATCGCCGCATGCGCTTCCTACCCGGGGCGCGGTATCGCCGCATGCGCTTCCGACCCAGGGTGCCGGCGGCGGGTGGGGCGGGGGTGGCCCGCGGGACGCCGTGCCCGGTCCCGTACCCGCCCGGCCCGTCGGGCCGCCGGGAGCCCCCGCCCCGACCCGGAGCTCGGCCCCCGCTCCGGTCGCGTCCCCGCCGCCGATGCCCTCCGGCCCGCCGGACGGGCCCGTGCTCGTCGCCGCCGACGGGGAGTGCGGGGTCGTCGCCGACGCAGGGGGGATCGCCTTCGAGTTGTTCGGCGAGGAGGCGGAGTTCGGCTGGGACGAGATCGGCTCCGTCGCGTACGAGACCGCGCGGCGGGACCGGCGGCTGCGCGTCGTCGTCACGCTCCGGGACGGCAGCTCGTACGACTGCGAGGTCAACGGCCGCGCGGCCCTGGTGGCCGGGTGGACCACCCAGCTGGACCTCGTACTCGACCGCTACCTGTCGGAGTGAACGCACGCAGCGCCGCCGGGGAAGCGGCGGCGCTGCGGGTTCCTCCGGGGGACCACGGAGGGGTCACCCGGGCGGTACCTCCGGAGGTGGTGACACCGGAAGTGGTTCACCCGGAGGCGTTCCTCGGGGGAGCGAGGAGCGTCACGGCAGGTTGTGGACGTGCGGGCCGACGGCGTTCGACCAGGCGTTCCCGGCCGTCGCGTCCCAGTTGGTCGACCAGGTCATCGCGCCCCGCAGGGCCGGCCAGGTCTGGGCGGGCTTGAACGTGCCGCAGCCGGTGCCGCGGGTCAGGCAGTCCAGCGCGTTCTTCACGATGGACGGGTCGACGTAGCCGCTGCCGGCGCCACGGGTCGAGGCGGGCACCCCGAGGCCGACCTGGGAGGCGTCCAGACCGCCCTGGAGCTGGATGCAGGCGAGCGCGGTGAGGAAGTCGACCGAGCCCTGGCTGTACACCTTGCCGTCGCACCCCAGCATCGAACCGCTGTTGTAGTACTGCATGTTCACCACCGTGAGGATGTCCTTCACGGCGAGCGCGGTCTTGAAGTACTCGGTGCCGGTGTTCTGCATGTCGATGGTCTGCGGAGCCATCGTCAGCACCATCGACGAGCCGGCCTTGGCGGACAGCTGGCGCAGGGCCTTCGTCAGGTACGTCGAGTTGATGCCGTGCTCCAGGTCGATGTCGACCCCGTTGAAGCCGTACTCCTGCATCAGGGCGTACGCGCTGTTCGCGAAGGCGGTCGCGGAGGCGTCACTGTTGATGGTGACGTTCCCCTTCTCGCCGCCGACCGAGATGATGACCGACTTGCCGGCGGCCTTCTTGGCGGCGATGTCGGCCTTGAAGTCGGCGACGGAGGCGTAGCCCACGGCCGGGTCGAGGTTGAAGACGATCTGGCCGGGCGTGGTGGTCGAGTCGGCGAAGGAGACGGCGATGATGTCGTACTGCGCCTGCACGTCCCGCAGCTTCTGCACGGTCGCGCCGTTGTTGAAGTTCTGCCAGTAGCCCGTCAGGGCGTGCTTGGGCACGGCCGGCCCGGGGCCCGGGTCGGTGGTCCCGCTCGTCCGGGCGGTCACCGTGGCCGACTTGGCCGACTCGCCCGCGGAGTTCGTGGCCGAGACCTGGAACTGGTACGAGGTGTTCGCGGTGAGACCGGTGACGGTCGCCGACGTCCCGCCGACCGACAGGACCTTGGTGCCGCCGCGGTAGACGTTGTAGCCGGTGGCCCCGGAGACCGCGTTCCAGTTCAGGGCGACGGAGGACGAGGTGACCGCGCCGGCGGCGAGGCCCGCGGGGGCGGCCGGGACGACGGGGTCGGGATCGGTGCCGCCGCCCCCGTCGGGGCCGAAGACGCTCACGTCGTCGACCTGGTAGGCGGCCGTGCCGTACCAGCCGTGGGTGTAGATCTGCACGGAGGTGGTGCTCGCGCCGGTGGTGAACGTGGTCGTCAGCTGCTTCCACGAAGCGCTGTCGGGGGTCCAGGTGGAGACGTCCGTGGTGCCGGTGCCGGCCGCGCCCAGGTAGGCGTAGCCGCCCCGCACCCAGGCGCTCAGCGTGTAGGTCGCGTTCGGCTTCACGGTCACGGTCTGGGTGCACTTGGCGTTGTCGAGGCCGGCGGGGGTGGCCTGGAGGGCCCCGGCTCCGGTGCGCACGGGGGAGGAGACGGCCGCGCCGCTGCCCGCGGAACAGGCCCAGTTGGTCAGCCCGGCCTCGAAGCCCGCGTTCTTGGCGACGTTGACGTCCGCGGCCTGGGCGGTGCCGGCGCCGCCGACGAGGACGAGCCCGGAGCCCACGGCGAGCGCGAGCGCTCCGCCGAGTGCTCTGCGTCGGTACGAGCGTGTGGTGGTGCGGTCCACTAGCTGCCTCCGGTCGGGGAGTGGGAGGTGGAGGTACGGAACGGTGGCCACCGCTGAGGGAACAAGTTGGTCCAGACCAATTGAGTTGTCAAGACCTCTGACGGGGCGGGTAGTTGGGCGCATGGGTCCAGGGGCCTACGCCGGGGCCGCATCCGGACCCGGAGGCGGGCCCACGCCGGACCCGGAGGCGGGCCCACGCCGGACCCACCGCGGACCCATCCCAAGGCCCGGGAAATCCCCTGCCGCTTGGCGGATTGTGTGTTCACCAGCCCGGGAGTCGTGGATAAAGTGCAGAGGCATCCGCGCTGAGCAGTGACGCGGTGAACGCAGTGAGTGACGTGGACGGGGAGCTCGACGTGCCGACAGCGATCGCGGTCACCAGCGCCGATCTGGTGCTGTCACCGACCGACCCCCGGACACCCGCCGCCGCCGTCCTGCCCGCCCCCGAGACCCAGCCGCTCGCCTCCGCCGTCGCCGAACTCCAGCTCCTCGTCGACCGGTACGGGTACGTCGTCGTGCTCTGCCCCTCCTCCGTGCCGGCCGCGACCGGGCGACGGCTGCACGCGATCCGGGCCCTCCTGGAGAGCGACCGCATCGCCCTCGTGAAGACCGACCTGCCACCCCTCGGCACCGCCGTCCTCGCGCGCCAGCTGCGCCAGCTCTCCGTCTGCGACTTCAGCCCCGGAGTCGTCGCCTCCGCGGCCCGGCTGCTCGCCCACTACATCTACGCCGGCGCCGTCCTCGGCTCCGTCGCCAAGCTCGACCGCGTGCCGGTCAGCCTCAAGTCCCACGTCAAGGGGTGGATGCCGGGCGCGCAGTTCGCGGTGCTCGCCGGGCCGGTGCCCCGGCTCGACAGGATCGCCCCCGACGTACCACCGCCCCCGGGGCCCGAGTTCGTCACCGAACTGGTCGTGGCCCGGGGACAGCTCCAGAGCGACTGGCCGACCGCCGCCCTCGTACCGCGATGGCAGGTGCGGGGCGTCCAGGAGGCACCGCTCCCCGCCGAATCGCCCCGCTGGTGGGGCACCGGCCGGCTCGTGGAGTTCGCCGCCTACCTGCCCGACCTGCCGGTCCTGCACCACCTCGTCGCCTCCGTGCGGCGCGAGACCTGCCACTGGTGCGCGATGGAGTTCATCGGGGACCGCTGCGGCTTCTGTGCCGCCCCGCTGCCCGGCGCCGAGCACCACGCCCGCGCGGCCCGGGTCCCCTGACGCGTCCCGCGTCCGCCGCCCCCGCCCGCCCTACGGTCCCTGTCCGCCGAGTCACATGTCACCGATCGAGGTTGTACGGCAATGAACTCCCGCCAGCGCCGTGGCGTCATCATCCTCCTGCTGTCCGTCCTGTGCGCCCTGGGGGCGTTCGCCGGCGTCCTCTCGGTGATAGGCGACGTGAACTCCAAGGTCGGACCCGAGGTGACCGCGTACCGCGTCAAGAAGGACGTGGCGCCCTACACGCCGCTCGCGCCCGGCCACTTCCAGAAGATCTCCATGCCCAAGCGGTGGCTTTCGGCCAATGCCGTCACCGACCTCTCCCGCATCGAGGGCAGGATCGCCGTGACCGGGCTCAAGGCCGGCTCGCTCCTCCAGAGCGACATGATCGTCGAGCGCCCCGCACTCCAGCCCGGCCAGCAGGAGATCGCCATCATGATCGACGCCGCCACCGGAGTGGCCGGCAAGATCACCCCCGGCGCCACGGTCAACATCTACGCCACGTTCGCCGGCGAACGCGGCGGACAGCCCGCCCAGTCCAAGGTCATCGTCAGCAACGCCCGGGTCATCGACGTCGGCGCACTCACCCCGATCGACGCCGGCCGCGACGAACGCGCCGACCGCGCCACCGAGGCCGTGCCCATCACCTTCGCCCTGAGCACCCTCGACACCCAGCGCGTCGCCTACGCGGAGTCCTTCGCCGAGCACGTACGCCTCGCCCTGGTCGCGCCCGGCGGCGAACCCCCCGTCAAGCCCGGCGACCGCACCTACACGCTCGACAAGGACAAGTGAGGCCGGTATGACCACCAGGATCCTGCCGGCCGTCGGCGACCCCGACGCGGCCCGGTCCGTCATCACGCTGCTCAGCCAGCTGCCCGACGCCGAGCCGGCCGCGCCCGTGGGCGACTCCACCCACCTCCTCGACACCCTCGCCCGGCTCGCCGCCGAATCCCTCGACGAGCTGCCCGAAGTCGTCCTGGTGCACGAACGCATCGGTCCCGCCCCCGCCCTGGAACTCATCCGCGAGGTCGCGCTCCGCTTCCCCGCCGTCGGCGTCGTCCTCATCACCGCCGACGCGAGCCCCGTGCTCTTCTCGGCCGCCATGGACTCCGGCGCCCGCGGCCTGGTCACCCTCCCCCTCGGGTACGAAGAACTGGCCAGCCGGGTCCACGCCGCCGCCCAGTGGTCCGTCGGCGTCCGGCGCCACCTGGGCGCGGGACCCGATGTGTTCGCCGGGCCCGGCGGCACGGTCGTCACCGTCAGCGGCGCCAAGGGCGGGGTCGGCACCACGGTGACGGCCGTCCAGCTGGCCCTCGCCTCCCGCGCCTCCGGCCGCAGCGTCGCCCTGGTCGACATGGACCTCCAGGGCGGTGACATCGGCTCCTACCTCGACGTGCAGTTCCGCCGCTCCCTCGCCGACCTCGCGGCCGTCGACGACATCTCGCCCCGCGTCCTCCAGGACGCGGTCTACACCCACGAGACGGGCGTCGCGCTGCTCCTCGCCCCCGCCGAGGGGGAACGCGGCGAAGAGGTCGCCGACCGGTCCGCCCGCCAGATCATCGGCGCCCTCCGCTCCCGTTACGAGGTCGTGGTCGTCGACTGCGGCACCTATCTCACGGGGGCCGGCGCCGTGGCCGTGGAGATGGCGGACGCCGCCGTCCTCGTCACCACCCCGGACGTGGTCGCGGTGCGGGCGGCGAAGCGGATCGTACGGATGTGGGACCGGCTCCAGATCCGCAAGGCGGAGGAGAGCACCCTCCTCGTGAACCGCTACACCCGCTCCACCGAGATCCAGCCGGCCCTCATCCAGAAGATCACCGGCACCCGGATGGCCGGGGTCGTCGTCCCCGCCCACTTCAAGGAGCTCCAGGGCGTCGTCGACGCGGGCCGCCTCCACGAACTCGACGCCCGCTCGACGGTGAAGCAGGCGCTGTGGTCGCTGGCCGGGGAGCTGGGTCTGGTGGCGGCGCCCGAGCAGGGCGGCGGCACGGGGAGCGGTACGGGGGCGGGGAAGCAGCTCGCACGGGTGGCGCGCGGCAGCGACCGGGCCGCGGGCCGGGCCGGGGACCGGGGGCCGACGGGCCTGCGGCGCGGCCGCGGGAAGGGGCGCTGAGCCGTGCCGAGGTCGTACCGGGACGACCGGGGGCAGGTGGCTGTCGAGTTCCTCGGCATGGTCCCGCTGATCCTGCTCACGCTGGTGCTGCTGTGGCAGTGCGTCCTGGTCGGCTACACCTTCACGCTCGCCGGGAACGCCGCCGACGAGGCGGCCCGGGAGGCGGCCGTGGGCGGTGACTGCCAGGGGGCCGCGATGCGGCACCTGGACGGGGCCTGGGCGGGCGGCGCGTCCGTCAGCTGCCCGCTGGAGTCGGGCGGCATGGTCCACGCGGAGGTCGGACTGCGCGTGCCGGTGCTGTTCCCCGGGGCGATCAGCTTCCCCTTCACGGTGCGCGGCGAGGCCGGAGCCGTACGGGAAGAGAGGGACGGGTCATGAGCGGTGCGGACGGAGGCGGCGGGAACCGGGCGCGGGGCGGGGGCCGGGGCGTGCGCGGGGATCGGGGCCGGGGCTCGCATCAGGAACGGGGGCCGGAGCTGGGCCAGAGGCCGGAGCTGGGCCGGGGCCGAGACCAGGGGCCGGAGCTGGGCCAGAGGCCGGAGCTGGGCCGGGGCGTGCGCCGGGGACGAGACCAGGGGCCGGTCGAGGAGACGGCCCAGGAGACGGACCAGGGGCCGGTCCAGGGCCACGGAAAGCTCCCGTACGGGCAGCGGGACCGGGGCCAGGTCGCCGTCGAGTATCTCGGCTTCCTCCCCATCCTGCTCCTCGTCGCGCTCGCCGGAATCCAGCTCGGCATCGCCGCGTACGCCGCCCAGCAGGCGGGGACGGGGGCCCGGGCCGCCGCCCGCGCGGCCTCGCACGACGACACCGCCCTCGACCCGGAAGCGGCCGGCGCGGCGGCGATGAGCGACTGGATCGCCGAGCGCAGCGACGTCTCCGCACCGGAGGGGTCCGACCAGGTCACGGCGACGGTGACCGTACGCATCCCGTCGGTCGTGCCCTTCTGGGACTTCGGGAACGTCACGAAGACCGCGACCCTGCCGATGTCCGCGTCCGAGGAGGACGACTCATGAGCCTGCGGGCCCGCATCAGCACCCCCGAGGACAACGGCGCGGGACCGAGGGAGGACGGCCACCTCGTCGCCTCCTTCCGCGCCAAGCTCCTGGAGGAGATCGACCTCACCGAGATGTCCGCGCTCGCCGCCGCCGAGCGCCGGGCCCGCCTGGAGCGCGTCCTCGGGCACATCATCAGCCGCGAGGGACCGGTCCTCTCCACCGCCGAACGCGCCCAGCTGATCCGCCGCGTCGTCGACGAAGCCCTCGGCCTCGGCGTCCTCGAACCGCTCCTCGAAGACGCGTCCATCACCGAGATCATGGTCAACGGGCCCGACCAGATCTTCGTCGAGCGCGCCGGCCGGGTCGAACTCCTCCCCCTGCGCTTCGCCTCCCACGAACAGCTGATGCAGACCATCGAGCGCATCGTCTCCACCGTCAACCGGCGGGTCGACGAGTCGAACCCGATGGTCGACGCCCGCCTGCCGTCCGGCGAGCGCGTCAACGTGATCATCCCGCCGCTGTCGCTGACCGGGGCGACCCTGACGATCCGCCGCTTCCCCCGCGCGTACACCCTCACGGAGATGATCGGCCTCGGCTCGCTCGACGAGCACATGCTGCTGCTGCTCGCCGGTCTGGTGCAGGCGAAGTTCAACATCATCGTCTCCGGAGCGACCGGCACCGGGAAGACCACCCTTCTCAACGCCCTCTCGGGACTCATCCCCGACGGCGAACGCGTCATCACCATCGAGGACTCGGCCGAGCTCCAGCTCCAGCAGTCCCACGTCATCCGGCTGGAGAGCCGCCCCCCGAACATCGAGGGCCGCGGCCAGGTCAGCATCCGCGACCTCGTCCGCAACTCCCTGCGCATGCGCCCGGACCGCATCATCGTCGGCGAGGTCCGGGGCGGCGAGACGCTCGACATGCTCCAGGCGATGTCCACCGGCCACGACGGCTCACTCGCCACCGTCCACGCCAACTCCGCCGAGGACGCCCTCATGCGGCTCCAGACCCTCGCCTCCATGTCGGAGGTGAAGGTCCCCTTCGAGGCGCTCCGGGACCAGATCAACAGCGCCGTCGACGTCCTGGTGCAGCTCACCCGCCACGCGGACGGCACCCGCCGGATCACCGAGATCGCCATCCTGGCCTCCCACGGACGCGAACGCTTCACCCTCGCCACCGTCTGCCGCTTCCGCGCCCGGCCGCTCGCGGCCGACGGGCGGGTGCACGGCGAGTTCACCTACCACCCCCTGCCGCGCCGGGTCGCCGAACGGCTCTACCTCGCCGGCCAGCCCATCCCGCAGGCCTACGGCGTGGCCGCGTCGGACGAGCAGCTCGCGACCCGGGAAGCGAAGTAGGAGAGGCGACGAACGATGAATCCGACCCTGCTGACGATCGGCGTCGCGGTGCTCTGCTGCGTCCTCGGCGTGATCGGCACGCAGCTGTACGCGAGCGGGGCCGCCCAGCGGGCCGCCCTGGTCGCCCGGCTCTCCCAGACCGGCGAACCGGAGCGGACCGGCCGCCGCAGGCGCCGCTTCCGGGCCCTCGACCGGCGCCTGCGCCGCACCCGCTTCGGACGCGGCCTCGACCTGCGGATCTCGGCCACCGGCCTCGACCTGACCCCCGGCGAGTTCGTCGCCGCCATGGCGGCGACCGTGACCGTGCTGTGGATCGCCGGACAGTCCCTGCTGTCCCCGTTCTTCGGACCGATCTGCGGCTTCCTCGGCGTGTGGGTCGCCCTGGGCTTCCTCGGCTGGCAGCGGCAGAAGCGCATCGAGAAGTTCATCAACCAGCTCCCCGAACTCTCCCGCATCCTCGCCAACGCCACCGAGGCCGGACTCGCCCTGCGGATGGCGCTCAGCATGGCCGCCGACGAGATGGAGGCACCGGCGGGCGACGAACTGGAGAAGGTCGCCCAGCAGCTGGCCGTCGGCACCTCCGTCGACGACGCCCTCGGAGAACTCGCCGAACGGCTGCCCTCCCGCGAGCTCGTCGTCCTCGTCACCACCCTCGTCCTCGCCAACAAGGCCGGCGGCACCGTCGTCGCCTCGCTGCGCAACCTCACCGAGACCCTGGAAGAGCGCAAGGAGACCCGGCGCGAGGTCCGTACCCAGCTGTCACAGGTCAGCATGACCGCCTACGCCGTACCGGTCATCGGCATCGGCTCCCTGCTCCTGATCGACAACATGCAGCCGGGCGCGCTCGACCGGATGACCGGCTCCGGCCTCGGCCAGTTCGCCGTCGTCCTCGCCTTCGGCCTGTACGTCCTCGGCTTCGCCGTCATCCGCCGCTTCTCGAAGATCGACGTCTGAGGGGCTGGAGACACGTCATGGACCTGCTGCTCGCCCTCGCCGCCGGCCTCTCCGTCGCCGGAATCCTCTACGGCATCCGCCTCTACCGCGCCGACGCCCGGCTCCCCGACGACCTCCGGCTCGCCCTGGAGGTCGGCTCCACCCGCACCGGAGCCGTGGACTCCGTCGTGGACCGGCTCGGCATGCGCTACTCCCCGGCCGTCCTGCGCCTGATGGGACCCAAACGCGTCAACCAGGTCCGGCGCCGGATCGACCTGGCGGGCAACCCCGGCGGCCTCACCATCGACCGGTACGGTGCCAGGCGCGCCGTCTACGGCTTCCTCGGCGGTCTCGGGGGCCTGGTCATGCTCTCCAACGGAGACGTCCTCGTCGCCCTGCTCCTCTTCGCGTTCGGCGTCTTCTGGACCGAGGTCGGCATCTGGTCGGCCATCCGCATCCGCAAGGACCAGATCGAGCGGACCCTGCCCGACTTCCTCGACGTCCTCGCCGTCGTCGTGAGCGCCGGCCTCGGCTTCCGGCAGGCGCTCGACCGGGTGGCGGACAAGTACGAAGGCCCGTGGGCGGACGAACTGCGCATCACCCTGCGCCAGATGGACATGGGCGTCAGCCGCCGCCAGGCCTTCGACGAACTGCGCCGCCGCAACGACTCGGAGCAGGTCGCCCAGTTCGTCACCGCGCTCCAGCAGGGCGAGGAACTGGGCGCGCCCATCGTCGACACCCTGATCCAGATCGCCAACGACATGCGCAGGACCGACGCCCAGAACGCCCGGAGGAAGGCGGCCAAGGCGGTCCCCAAGGCGACCATGGTGATCACGACCCTGATGGTTCCGGCGACGATGATCCTGCTGGGGGCGGGCCTGTTCCTCGGGACGGGCACCGACTTCGGCTCGGTCACGGGGGAGTGAGGCGGCGATGTCTCCCGGTGGCGCCGAAGGCGCTCCGGCCGGCGCCGCGGGCCTCCAGGCGAACGCCCTCCAGGCCCTCTGCCGCCAGGTCTTCGGCTTCCGGCTGGCGATGATCGCCCTGGCGACCCCGGCCGCCCTCCTCAACGCCGCTCCCGGGCTCGCCCAGAAACTCGTCGGAGCCGCCGTCCTGGTGACGTTCATGGTCTCGTACGTGCTGTTCAGGGACTGGGAGCGGTTCGGCCCTCTGCTCCTCGCCCACCCTGCCCTCCTGGCGGCGGACACCCTCTTCGGCGCGCTGCTCCTCGTCACGGCCGGCCCCCAGAGCACTCTCGGCTACGTCAGCGTCTGCACCCCGCTGCTCGCCGGACTCGTCTACGGCTGGCGCGGAGCCGCCTTCTTCGCCTGCCTCCAGTCACTGATCCTGTTCGCGATCCACGCCGCCGACCCCCGGCACCTGGACACCTCCCTCGGCGAGGCGACGCTCCTGCCGGGGCTCTGCGTCATCACCGGCGCGTGGGGCGTCACCCTCCGGAACCTGCTGCTTCGCTTCGGCTCGGCCACCCAGGCCCTCACCGAGGCCCGGACCCGTCTCGCCGCCGCCCAGGCGGTGGAGGAGGAACGAGCCCGGCTCGCCCGCGACATGCACGACTCCGTCGCCAAGACCCTGCACGGCCTGGCGCTCGCGGCCGACGGCCTGGCGGCGACGGATGACCCGCGGGCCGTCCGGTCCCAGGCCCCCCTGGTCGCCCGCGCGGCGCGCCGCGCGGCCGCCGAGTCACGCGACCTCCTGGCCGACCTGCGCAGACAGTCCTACGGAGGCGGGCCGAACGGCGGAGCCGGCGTGGACGTCGCGGCGGAACTGCGCCACCGGGTGCGCGACTTCGCCCGGCGCTCGGGCATCGAGGCGGCCTTCCGGGGCGTCGGTGAGGGCGCGGTACCGCCGGTGCCGTACGCCGTGGCCCGACAGCTCCTCACGATCGCGTCGGAGGCGATGGAGAACGCCGAGCGCCACGCCCGTCCGACCCGCGTGGACGTCTCGGCCGGGGTCGTCGCGGGCCTGCTCCGCATCAGCGTGCGGGACGACGGCCCCGGCCTCCCGCCGGGCACGACCCTGGACGACCTGCGCCGGACGGGTCACTTCGGCCTGGTGGGGATGGTCGAACGGGCGGCCGGCGTCGGCGCCCGGATCAGGATCGGCAAGGGCGGCGCGGCGACGGGCACGGAGGTGCGCCTGGAGCTTCCGGTCGGTCTTCCGGTCGGGGGCGCGACGCGATGACACTGACGGTACTGGTGGCCGACGACAACCCGGTCGTGCGCGCGGGACTGACCTCCCTGCTGTCCTGCCGCCCCGGCCTCCAGGTGGTGGCCGAGGCCCCGGACGGCCGCGCCGCCGTGGAGGCGACGGAACGCCACCGCCCGGACGTGGTCCTCCTCGACGTCCGCATGCCGGGCATGGACGGTCTCGCCGCCCTGCCCTACCTGACGCGCCTGGCCCCCGTCCTGATGCTGACGTACAGCGGCGAGAGCGCGGTGGTCCGGGAGGCCCTGAGGCTGGGGGCGGGGGGCTATCTGGTGCACGGCGAGTTCACGGTGGAGGAACTGGTGACGGCGGTCCGGGACGTGAAGGACGGCCGGGCCCACTTCACGCCGACGGCGGCGAACGCGGTGCTGGGGGT
The DNA here is from genome assembly GCF_040677675.1 of Streptomyces sp. NPDC053755. NCBI lineage: Bacteria > Bacillati > Actinomycetota > Actinomycetes > Kitasatosporales > Streptomycetaceae > Streptomyces > Streptomyces sp. NPDC053755. Next base: position 111,412 of record NZ_JBFASK010000003.1, read on the forward strand.
GGTGCGGGACATGGATGCGGGTGCGACTGCACATGCTGGGGCGCGGGTAAGAACCCCGTGGCAGTCACAATTTGGCGATTTCCCTTCGCAGGTGCAACGCGATGTGTCATGCTTCGGACTGAGTCGGAGGGAGGGGGAGGTGATGGACTTGATCGCGTCGGGCATGAACAACCGCCAGATCGCCGACACCTGCTTCATCAGCGAGAAGACGGTGAAGAACCACATCAACCGCATCTTCGCCAAGCTCCGCAGCACGACGAGAAGCGAGGCGATAGCCGCCTGGCTCGGCACCAGGACCACCTCATGACCTGGGCCCGCCTTTGGGCCCCCGGACCCTGTGCGGGTCACGACCCGGTCGCGTACGGTGAGCGGGGCGGAATCGGCGCGGTGATGTACGGATCCGGAGGGGACCACCATGAGCGACGTCATGCTGAAGGCCGTGACGAAGGCCAAGGTGCACATGGGGACTTGGACGCGAGAGGCGTCGAAGGACCGGGGGCAGACGGCGGTGGAGTACCTGGGGATCATCGTGGTGGTGGTGGCGATCGTGATCGCGATCACCGGCACGGACATCGGCCAGTCCATCAAGAATGCGATCAGCACCAAGATCGCCAGTCTGACCGGCGGCGGCGGGGGCGAGTGACAGGTCGCCACCAAGGCGACTCTGGGCAGGCCTTCCCCATCTACATCACGGTGGTGGCGGGCCTGCTCTTCCTTGCGTTCGCGTACTTCGCGGTGGGACAGGCGGCTGCGACGCGCAATGGAGCGCAGACCGCAGCAGACGCCGCGGCGTTGGCCGCGGCGCAGGATGCGAGGGATCAGCTACGGGACGGGTGGCTCGCGGTGATCCTGCATCCTGATCAGTGGCATGACTTTGTGGAAGGCAGGCGCTTCGGAACGAACGCGGCTTGTCGGCGCGCCGAGCTTTTCTCGGCCAAGAATGACGCTCGGCTCTCCGGTGAGGGTTGTGTGCGCCTCGATGGCATGCGGGACGGGTTCCGCGTGACCGTCACGACGGTCGGAACCGTCGGGGATTCGGTTATTCCGGGTACCGGGGAGCAACATGCCACGGCTACGGCAACCGCCGTGATCGAGCCCCTCTGTACGTTCGAGGCGCCCGAACCCACCGCCGCACCAACACCCACGCCCCCACCCCCTCCCGGACCGACACATGAACCCGAGCCGAACCCGCCGATACTGGGCCTCTCGTGTAACGAAGTGCCGTGGGAGATCGACCCTGAAGACCCCAAGCTTCCGAGCGTTGCCGATCTTTTCAGTGTTCGACTCGCCGACTGACAAAAAGAAGGAATCTCGTCTCATGAGTGTTCGGTACGCGGCGACGGCCCGCAGAGGGCTGGTCGCGGTCGTCATCGCGACTGGTCTGGTCATCGGTGCTGCCGGCTGCGGCAGCGGTGAAGAGCCTCAGAAGCAGAAGCCGCCAGCCGGCACTCCATCGCCTGATGCAACTGGTGCGAACAAAGGACCTCAGACCGAGGAGCCGAGCAACACATTGGCTGTTCTCAAAGGGCAGGAAGGGCTCGAGCTCACCGTTCAATCGGCAGAACGGGATGGCGGCGGCTTCCTGACCGTCAGTGGAAGATTGGCCAATACATCTGACGCGACACGCATCATCCCCGCCCAACTCGCCGGTAACGAGACGGAGATCGTCAAGCACGGCAGTTCGTTGGGAGGCGCGACCCTTGTGGATCCCGAGGGAAAGAAGCGCTATTACGTCTTGCGTGACACGGACGGTCGACCGCTGACCACCTCAGGGCTTTCGAACCTCGGCCCGGGGCGTTCGACGCAGGTCTTCATGCAGTTTCCCGCCCCGCCCGCCAGTACCACCGAGGTGACGTTCCAACTGCCCACCTTCCGCCCCGGCACCATCAAACTCTCCTGACGGACGCCGCTGCCATGACGAATCCCCGCCGCCTCGCCGCCCCCCTCGCCGCCGCCACCCTTCTGCTGGTCCTTCTCCCCGGCGCCCCCGCCCTCGCCGACGATCCGCCGAACTCGACGTCCAGCGCCTCCCCGCAGCCCCCGATCGACGCGAACTCGCCCGAGCTGATGCTTCCCGACGGGGCCACCCTCGCGCCCGCCAAGGTGCTCGACATCAAGCAGATCGTCGAGGAGGAGGGCGGCGAGCAGCGGCGGGAGGACACCAATGTGGACGTCACCTTCGCGCTGCAGGCGGAGGTGCTCTTCGGCAAGGACAGTGCCAAGCTCAGCAGCGCCGCCAGTGCGCGGATCGCCGCCATCGCCGCCGAGATCAACAAGCAGGACTCCCGCAAGGTCCGCGTCTTCGGGTTCACCGACAACCTCGGTACGTACGAGCACGGGGTGAAGCTCTCCAAGGAGCGGGCGAACGCCGTGCAGCAGGAGCTGGCCAAGAGCCTGGACCCGGGGATGACGTTCGACATCCGCGGATACAGCGAGGACTACCCCATTGCCGACAACAGCACCGAGGAAGGCCGCACCAAGAACCGCCGCGTCGAGATCTCCTTCCCCCGCACGACCGGAGGCTGACGCTCACCCCTCGACCCCGTCGTCCGACGACCGTCTCGCCAGTGCCGACCGGATTCTCGCGATCATGCGTTCCGGGTGGTGGAAGACGTCCAGGGCGGTGAAGCGCAGGATGCGCCGCACCGCCGGGCAGTCGGCCAGGGCGTTGAAGCGGTCGATGTCGCGGGCGTGGGCGTGGCGGGTGCCGTGAAAGGCGTAGCCCTCGATCTCGACGACCAGGCCCGCCTCGCGGAAGAGGAAGTCGGGGCGCAGCGGCCGGCCCGCAGGGGTGTGCAGCAAGGGCTGGGGCTCCGGGTGGAGGTCCGCGTCGTGCATGTGGAGGCGGGCGATCGTCTCGGCGGGGGACCCGGCGGCCGGGGTGGTCAGGGTGACGTGACGACGGGCCCGGGCCGCGCCGGGGAGACCGGCGGTGGGGTGGGCGGAGAAGTGGGCCGCCAGTTCGTGGGCGCGGACCAGCGGTTCGCGGCGGACACCCCGGATCGTCCGCCGGGAGAGCGCCGAGTCCGCCGCCACCACGGCCTCCTCGCGGCTTCCGCGCCGCATGAGGTCCCCGACCGTCCGCACCGGGGCCGTCACCCGCAGCCCCGCCCGGAGGCACACGTCCCGTTCGGTGAGCACGGCCGTGGTGTGCAGGCGCAGACCGGGCCGGCGGGAGGCGCCGGACCCGCTGCCCCGGAGCACGGTGAAGTCCAGCAGGTCTTCCTCGCCTGCCCCCGACTCGACCAGCGTTTCGATGCGGTGCAGCCTCGCCGCCGTCGCGTGACTGCACACCCACCGCGGCCGCAGCAGTTGCACCGCTCTCGCCCGGATCCTCCAGTCCACCTCCTTTCCCGGAACGGCCCACGCGCCCCGACAGATCCGCTGCCATCCCTCGCCGCGCAGCCGCCCCCGCAACCGTCCCCGCGACCAGCCCGCGTCGTACGCCCACCCGGTCAGGAGCACCCCGCCCCGGGCCGCCCGCACCAAGTCCTGCATGCCCCACGCCCCCCTTCCCTTCGGAGCCCTCCGGCTCCTTCCCGACCCAACGATCCCCGGAAGGAGGATTGTTCGCACCCCCTGTGGATAACTCCCCGTCACATGCCCCATCCTGTACGTGATGACGACGACAACCCCGAGCGTGCAACTGGTCAGTGATCTCGTCGCCCGGATCCCCGAGTTCCGTGACGCGTTCGAGTCCCACGTCTTCAGCCAGGGCGTCGTGCTGCCGCACGTGTTCTTCTGGGACGTCGTGCAGGGCACCGTCCAGTCCTACCTCGGGGATGCGTCGGCGGCCCCCGAGCCGCCCTCGATCGGACCTCAGCCCGCCCCCGAGCCGCCCGAGCCGCCCGCGATCGGACCTCAGCCCGCCCCCGAGCCGCCCGCGCCTCCCCTCTCGGGCCCGCCGCCCCTCTCGGGCCCGCCGTCCCTTCGGCTGCCGTCCCCCACACCGCCCGTCCCCGGCCCGCCGTCACCTCGGCTGCCGTCCCCCACACCGCCCGTCCCCGGCCCGTCCGCCCCCTGGCGCCGCACCCTGGACTTCCTGGAGGAGCAGAGCTGTCGCGGTGTCCTCGGGATCGACGAGGTCATCGTCACGTCGTTCCTCAACGACCTGCCGTACCCGCACGAGCCGGGCCACGCCATCGTCCGGGAGCTGGGCCCCGTCATGGCGGCGAGGTTCCGCAGGATACGGCCCGGCGGCTGACACCCCCCGGCACCCCCGGCACCCCCGGCACTCTCCGGCCCCCCGGCACCCCCTGAGACGCACGCGGCGCCGGGGGCAGGCGCGGCCACCGCCCGGGGGCCGGGCGCGGCCCGGACATAATCGACCGCATGTCCCCAGCCCAGCCCACCGCCCCGGGGCGGTCCGTCCGCACGGCCGTCCCGTGGCCCGCCCTCGGCGGCTACGCCGCCACCCGTCTCGTCGGCCTCGCGGTCCTCGCGCTGGCCGCCGCCGTGACCGGCAAGGACGGGCTGCACCGGTTGAGCGGACGCTGGGACTCCGTCTGGTACGTCCGGATCGCCGAGCAGGGGTACGGCCACCAGGTGACGCTCCCGAACGGCAGCGTCCATTCCGACCTGGCCTTCTTCCCGCTCCTCCCCCTGCTCGAACGGTTCCTGTCCGCGGTCCTGCCCGTCGACGCCGCCACCGCGGGACTCCTCGTCTCCTGGACGGCCTCCCTCGCCGCCGCCTGGGGCATCTACGCCGTCGGCACGCACGTCGCCGGCCGGCCCGCCGGGACCGTCCTCGCCGTGCTGTGGGGCGTCTACCCGACCGCCTTCGTCCAGTCGATGGCGTACACGGAGACCCTCTTCACCGCGCTCGCCGCCTGGTCGCTCCACGCCGTCCTGCGCGAGCGCTGGATCCTGGCCGGCGCCCTGTGCGCGCTCGCCGGCCTCACCCGCCCGACGGCCGCCGCGCTCGTCGCCGCCATCGGGATCACGGCCCTCGTCACCGTCGTACGCGACCGCCGCCTGCACGCGCGCGTGGCGGCCGGCGCGCTGCTCGCGCCCCTGGGCTGGCTCGCGTACGTCGTCTACGTCGGCGTACGGGAGGGCAGCGCCACCGCCTACTTCGACGTCCAGGCGGCCTGGGGCAACTCCATCGACGGCGGGGTCGCCCTCGCCCGCTTCATCTGGGGTCTGCCGCCCCTGGCCGCCCTCGGCCTGTCCGCGGCCCTCGGCCTGCTCGCCTGGCTGGTGGCCCTGTGCGTACGGCAGAGGCAGCCGCTGCCCCTGCTCGTGTACACGATCGCCGTCGTCGTCGTCTCCCTCGTCGGAGCGGCGTACTTCGGTTCCCGGCCGCGCCTGATGATGCCGGCGTTCGGCCTGCTGCTCCCGGCGGCGGTGGCGCTGGTACGGCTCCGGGTGCGCCACCGGATCCTCGTCCTGGCCGGCCTCGCGCTCGCCTCGGCCGGCTACGGCGCCTTCACGCTTCTGGGTTCGGGACCGCCGTGACCCGCACGCCCCGGCGCACTCCCCAGGCCGCCATCGCGCCGGCCTCCGCCTCCAGGACGTGCCGGCCGCGCGGCCGGACCATGCCGAGCCGCCCGGGCCTCATCGTCACGACGTCGATGACGCGCAGGGCGCGGTCCAGGTAGGCCACGTCGATGGGGAAGCGCATGCCGAAGGTGTGCACGCTGTTGGTCGGGGTGATGAGGAGCGCCCCCGCGATCCCGTCCCGCCCGAGCAGGCCGCGCCGCCGCGCCCGGTAGGAGGCCGCGATCTCCAGCGGTATCGCCCCGCCCGGCCCCCCGCCCGGACCCCGGTCCGAGCCCGTCGGCTCCTCGCCCGGCCCGCCTCGCGGACCGCTTTCAAGACCCGCGCCCGGACCGCCGCCGAAGTCACCGTCCGGGTCCTTGGCCGAGTCACCGCCCGGCCCCCCGCCCAAGACCCTCAACGTCCCCGTGCCGTCACGCCATTTCCCCATGGGGGAAGACGGTAGCGACACCCCCACCCTAGGGTCGGGACCGTGTTCGCCACCCTGATCGTCGTCGCCGCCCTGTGGGGCGCCGCCACCGGGTCGCTCGTGCCCCGCGCCGCGTACCGCCTGTCGGTCACGCCGGGGGAGAGCCGGCGTGACGGATGCCCGGCCGGGCACACCGTCGCCGGCCCCGCCGGCGGCCGGCTCGGCGCCCCCGGCTGCCGTACGTGCGCGACCGAAGGGCACCCGGCAGCGCCGCGCGTCCCGGCCGGAGCCGCGCCCGCCCTCCTCACCGCCCTCGTCTGCGCCGGCCTCGCCACCGCCACCGGGCCCCGGCCCGAGCTGGGCGTCTGGCTGCTGTACGCACCGCTCGGCGTGCTCCTGGCCGGCGTCGACGTGCGCGTGCACCGGCTGCCCGACAGCCTCACGCTTCCCCTCGCCGTCGGCACGCCGCTGCTCCTGGGCGGCGCCGCCCTCCTCCCGTACGACGCCGGCTCCTGGCCGCACGCCCTTCTCGGCTCGCTCGCCCTGGGCGGCGGCTATCTGGTGCTGTTCCTGATCAACCCCAAAGGCATGGGCTTCGGCGACGTCAAGCTCGCGCTCTCCCTCGGCGCCGTCCTCGGCTGGTACGGCTGGGGCGTCCTCTTCGCCGGCGCCTTCGCGGGTTTCCTCCTCGGGGCGCTGTACGGGTTCGGCCTGATACTCCGCCGGCGCGGCGGCCGCGGGACCGCCATCCCGTTCGGCCCCTTCATGCTCGGCGGCGCGCTGCTCGGACTGCTCCTCGGCGCGCTCTCCGCCACCCCCTGACGATCGCGCCCTAGCATCCCGTCATATGCGGGCATATACCGACAAAAACATTCAGGTGGTCCCGGCGGTCCTCCGGCTGCCCCGGAGGGCGTCCGCCCTCCTCCCCGCGGGAGCGTCCGCCCTCCTCCCCTGGGCGTGGGCCGCGGGCCTCTGCTTCCTCTACGCGACCGTCGCCGTGCGCCGGCACGCCCTCCTGCGGACGACCGGCTACGACCTCGGCATCTTCGAGCAGGCCGTCCGCGCCTACGCCGAACTGCGCGCGCCCGTCGTCCCCCTGCGCGGCGAGGACTTCAACATCCTCGGCGACCACTTCCACCCCCTGCTCGCCGTCCTCGCCCCCCTCTACCGCCTCTGGCCCTCCCCCGTCTGTCTGCTGCTCGCCCAGTCCGCCCTGCTCGCCCTCGCCGTCGTCCCCCTCGCCCGCTGGGCCGTCCGCGCCCTCGGCCGCCGGGCCGCCCACGTCGTCGCCGCCGGCTACGGCCTGAGCTGGGGCATCGCCTCGGCCGCCGCCTTCGACTTCCACGAGGTGGCCCTCGCCGTGCCCCTGCTCGCCTTCAGCCTGGAGGCGCTCGGCCGGCGGCGGTGGGGCGCCGCGGTCGCCTGGGCCGCGCCGCTGCTGCTCATCAAGGAGGACCTGGGCCTCACCCTCGCCGCCGTCGGCGTGTACATCGCGCTCAAAGGGCCCCGGCGGCTCGGCTGCCTCACCGCCGCGGGAGGCCTGCTCGGCTCCCTGATCGAGATCAAGCTCCTGCTGCCCGCGTTCAACCCCGGCGGCGGCTACGCCCACGGCGACAACCTCTCCGACGGCTACGGCTCGCTGCTCTCCACGCTCGCCCACGCCCCGCTCGACGCCCTGCGCCCCGACATCAAGGCGATGACCCTGATCCTGGTCTTCGCCCCGTCCGCGCTGCTCGCCCTGCGCTCGCCGCTCTCGCTGATCGCCGTACCGACCCTCGGCTGGCGGATGGTCTCCGACAACGGCTTCCACTGGGGCACCGCCTTCCACTACAGCGCGATCCTCATGCCGGTCGTGCTCGCCGGCCTGATCGACGCCCTCGCCGCGTGGCGCCGCGACGGCCATCCGGTCGCCGCCCGTCACGTCCGCGCCTCGCTCGCCACCGTGCTCGCCGTGACGGTGGTGATGATCCCGTCCTTCCCTCTGGCCCAGCTCGCCCAGCGGGCCACCTGGCGCACCACCCCGCACATCGAGGCCGCCCGCGAACTCCTCGCGAGGATCCCGGACGGCGCGACCGTCGCCGCCTCCAACAGGCTGGTCCCGCAGCTCACCGCGCGCTGCACGGTCGTCGTCTTCCCGACCTTCCCGGTGGACAGCAAGCTGTACGCGTACGACCGGAAGGACTTCCCCGCCCCCACCACCGAATGGATCCTCCACGACGCCCAGGCGCCGGAGGCGTGGCCCTACAAGGTGGGGCACTGGCCCTATCCGCTCGAACAGCAGGAGGCGGAGCTGGCGGCCGCGCGGGAGAAGTACGGCTACCGGCTCGTGGCCGCGCGGGACGGCCTCACCCTCCTGCGCCGCACCACCACCCCCCGCTGACCGTGCGGGGCCCCGTCCTTCCGCCCCGCGCACGCCCCGCCCGCCGTGGCGCGCCCGGACGCCTCACGCGTGCGGGCCCACCGCCACCGCCCCCACGGTCAGCTCCGCCGTCGCCTCCAGGATCACGGCCACCCGCTCCGCCTCTGCCTCCAGCTCCCGCGTCCGTGCCGCGCCCAGGGGAGCCAAGGGCTCGACCGTGATCGCGATCCGCCGCCCCGACCGCCGCTGGTGCCACACGCCCGCGACCGTGCCGTCGACGAGCAGCACCGGGAAGTTCCCGGCCTGACCTCGCGCGAGCGCCCGTTCCCGGGCGGCGCCGGGGAAGAGCCGTTCGCGCGGCTGCGAGGCGATGGCGAAGGCGTCGAAGTAGGGCAGCAACCGCACGCCCCGCGCCGGTTCGGCGGGGAAATCGGTGTCCCCGGCGACGACCCAGGCCGCCGCCGACTCGAAGACGACCTCCTCGATCCGGCCCTGGCCGGCCAGCGCGGTGAAGAGCGAGGAGGCCCACCCGGACGGAGCCGCCAGCCACTTCGCGAAGTGCTGCGGGGTCGCCGGTCCGTACGCGTACAGGTACCGCTCCACCAGCGTGCCGAGCGCCCGCGTCCCCTCGGCGGGCCGTACCTCCGGACTGGTGTACGTGACGTTGCGCCCCCGGTTCGGCCCGAAGCAGAGGACTCCGCGGTGGGCGGCCGTGTGGGTCGTCTGGCGCCAGCGCGGCCACTTGTCCTGGAAGGCCTCCATCACCCGTTCACCCGCCCAGGGCCCGACACGCGCCACGATCGCGTCCGTCAGCTCGTCCACGGTCAGCTCCGCCCCCGCGAGCGCGTCCCCGATCGCCGCCACGACCCGGTCCGTCTGCTCCGCCGTCATCCGTACGGCCGGGGGCTGCTGCTGGGGCCCGGCCGGGATCGCGGAGAGCGCACCCGTCCACACCGGGAGGTCGGCGGCGGGCAGCAGGTGCACCGTGCCGCGCGGGCCGTACGTCTTGACCAGCGACCGGTCCTCCCACAGCGCGGCACGCACGTCCGCACGGGTGGCGTCCGCCGTGCGCAGTGCCAGGGACAGCTCGGCGGCCGACAGGACCTGGGCGTGCGCCCCGAGCATCGCGGACGCGACGGCCGCCGGCGGGGCGTCCGTGCGCACGTCGAGGAACTGGCGGCGGATCCTGCGGGCGTCGGCCCGGGCCCACGTGACGGGGGAGGAGGTCGCGGTCATGGACCGACGGTAGGGGCGGAATAGGTCACGGGCTGTCCGCCTTGACCCGAACAGTCGTGAGGAAAAGAGGAGTTGGCGATGGCCAAGGGCAAGACGGAGTACGACTGCGGGCTCGACGCGGCCGTGGACGTCGTCGGCGGGAAATGGAAGCCGCTGATCCTGTGGGCGCTGCACGCCCACGGCACGACCCGCTTCGGGGAGCTGCGGCGGCAGGTCTCCGGCGTCAGCGAGAAGGTGCTGATCCAGCAGCTGCGGGAACTGGAGGCGGACGGCATCGTCCACCGCGAGGTCCACCGGGAGGTTCCGCCCCGGGTGGAGTACTCGCTGACGGAGCTGGGCGAGGCGCTCAACACGGCGCTGCTGCCGCTGGGCGAGTGGGGCGACCGCTTCATGGCCGAGATCCTCGCCCGCAAGGCCGAGCAGGCCGCCTGACCGGCGCACTCCACCCCCCTGGTCGCCGCCCCGGCCTGGCCCCTACCCCGCCCGAGCCCGCCCCCGCCCCTCCCGGACGTCAACCCCGCGCCCGGCCCCAGGGGTCCCTCTTGGGAGGTACGGAAACCGCCGCCACGCCGGGGCGTAAACCCGCCAACGCGCCGCACGACCCGTGCCGCGCCTGGGTTGTGTCCGCTCCCGGCCGATCCGTCGGCTCCGGGTGGCACCCACCACGACTTACGAAGGGTTATGGTGGAAACCCCCCCTCGGGCCGGTCCGTAACCCCCCCCCACGGACCGGCCCGTTTTCTGTCTCCGGCTCCGGCCCGCCCGACGGGGCGCCCCGGCCCCGCGCCGGCCGCGGGACTCAGCCCCGCCCGGCCCAGATGTTCGTGCCGGCGGTGTCCACCGCGAACGAGTCGATCTCCTCGAGCTCCTTGGCCGTCAGCGGCGGACCGGACAGCGCGGCCACGTTCTCCTCCAGCTGCCCGACGCTGGACGCGCCGATCAGCGCGGAGGTCATCCGCTCGTCGCGCAGCACCCACGACAGCGCCAGCTGCGCGAGGGTCTGGCCCCGGCGCTCGGCGATGTCCGCGAGACCGCGCAGCCGCCGCAGCACGTCGTCGGAGAGCAGGTTCGGGTCGAGGGACTTGCCCTGCGTGGCCCGCGACCCCTCCGGCACGCCCCGCAGGTACTTGTTCGTGAGCAGCCCCTGGGCCAGCGGCACGAAGGAGATGCAGCCCATGCCGGCCGCCTCCAGCGTGTCGAGGAGGCCGTCCGCCTCGGTCCAGCGGTTGATCATCGAGTACGACGGCTGGTGGATGAGGGCGGGGACGCCCATCTCCTTCAGGATCCCGGCGGCCTCGGCGGTCTGCTCGCTGGTGTACGAGGAGACGCCGACGTACAGCGCCTTGCCCTGGTGGACGGCGGAGGCCAGCGCCCCCATCGTCTCCTCCAGCGGGGTGTGCGGGTCGAAGCGGTGGGAGTAGAAGATGTCGACGTAGTCGAGACCCATGCGCTTCAGGGAGGCGTCGAGCGACGACATCAGGTACTTGCGGGAGCCCCACTCGCCGTACGGGCCGGGGTGCATCAGATATCCGGCCTTCGTCGAGACGATCAGCTCGTCCCGGTAGGCCGCGAAGTCCTGGGCGAAGATCTTCCCGAAGTTCAGCTCGGCCGAGCCGGGCGGCGGGCCGTAGTTGTTCGCCAGGTCGAAATGGGTGACGCCGAGGTCGAAGGCGCGGCGCAGGATCGCCCGCTGCGAGTCGAGCGTGCGGTCGTCGCCGAAGTTGTGCCACAGGCCCAGCGAGACGGCCGGAAGCCTGAGCCCGCTGCGACCCGTGCGGCGGTATTCCATGTGGTCGTAGCGGTCGGCCGAGGCGCGGTACAAGGGGGAGTCAGTCACGTATCTCTGCTTATCACGGACTTGTGACAGTCCCGGGCTGGGTGCCATTGACCCGTGCGCAGTAATGTGGCGGCTTCGGGGGCCGACGCGGCATGGAGGGGTTAAGAACAGTGAACCTGCGCGACCTGGTGTACGGGCTCTACGCACGCCGGGTGGAAGGCCGCCTCGACCACGCCCAGGTGCCCAAGCACATCGGCGTCATCCTCGACGGCAACCGTCGCTGGGCCAAGGCGTCCGGCGGGACTCCCGAGCAGGGGCACAAGGCCGGCGCGGACAAGATCCAGGAGCTGCTCGGCTGGTGCGCCGAGACCGACGTCGAGGTCGTCACGCTCTGGATGCTCTCCACCGACAACCTGAACCGGCCCGAGGAGCAGCTCGTACCGCTGCTCGGCATCATCGAGAACGCGGTGCGCTCCCTCGCCGCCGACGGCCGCTGGCGGGTCCACCACGTCGGCACCCTGGATCTGCTGCCCGCCCGCACCCAGTCCGTACTGAAGGAAGCGGAGCAGTCCACCCACGACAACACGGGGATACTCGTGAACGTGGCCGTGGGCTACGGCGGCCGCCAGGAGATCGCGGACGCGGTCCGCTCCCTGCTCCTCGAACACGCGGAGAAGGGGACGAGCTTCGAGGAGCTCGCCGAGATCGTCGACGTCGAACACATCTCCGAGCACCTGTACACCCGCGGCCAGCCCGACCCCGACCTGGTGATCCGTACCAGCGGTGAGCAGCGCCTGTCCGGTTTCATGCTGTGGCAGAGCGCCCACTCGGAGTACTACTTCTGCGAGGTCCACTGGCCCGCGTTCCGCAAGGTCGACTTCCTGCGGGCGCTGCGCGACTACGCCGCCCGCCACCGGCGTTACGGAACCTGACGCCACCCCCTCACGGAACCCCGCGGGCCCGGCCGAAGAGGTCATCTCGCGTTCATGAACGCGTCGTCATATGCCATGGCATGGCGGCGGCCGTTCGAGGGCATATCCCTTGCAGAGTGAGCGGCACGGAGACCGCCACCCGGGAGGCCCGTTGCACCAGGACGACCGTGCACGACACGTACGGACGAGGCGGAGGGCCGGCGCTCGGCCCGCGTCTCGTGGCCAGAGCCCGGTCCCATCCCGCAGCGACACAGGTTCCGTCGCGCCCCGACCTCATAGGGGTCTTCAAAGGGGGTCTGTCCTTCCGTGGTGACCAGCACTAAGCGCCGCTTGTCCGACAGGCGCACCTATGTTCTCGACACCAGCGTCCTGCTGGCCGACCCCAACGCCGTGTCCCGCTTCGACGAGCACGAGGTCGTGCTCCCGATCGTCGTGGTCACGGAGTTGGAGGCCAAACGGCACCACCCCGAGCTCGGCTACTTCGCCCGGGCGGCCCTGCGCCTCCTGGACGACTTCCGGGTCCGGTACGGACGCCTGGACGCCCCGCTCCCCATCGGGGACCTGGGCGGCACGCTGCGTGTCGAACTCAACCATTCCGACCCCGGCGTGCTTCCGGCCGGCTACCGGCTGGGGGACAACGACACCCGGATCCTCGCGGTCGCGCGCAATCTCCAGGCGGAGGGGTACGACGTCACGGTCGTCTCCAAGGACCTGCCGCTGCGTATCAAGGCGTCCTCGGTCGGCCTCCTCGCGGAGGAGTACCGCGCCGAACTCGCCGTCACGGACTCCGGGTGGACCGGAATGTCCGAGCTGGCCCTCGGGGCCGACCAGGTGGACATCCTCTTCGACCAGGAGACCCTGTACGTCCCGGAGGCCGCCGAGCTTCCGGTGCACACGGGCCTGGTGCTGCAGTCCGAGCGAGGGAAGGCGCTCGGCCGGGTCACGCCGGACGGGAACGTCCGCCTGGTCCGCGGCGAGCGGGAGGTCTTCGGGATCAGGGGCCGCAGCGCAGAGCAGCGGATCGCCCTCGACCTGCTCCTCGACCCGGACGTCGGCATCATCTCCATGGGCGGCCGGGCCGGCACCGGCAAGTCGGCGCTGGCGCTCTGCGCGGGCCTGGAGGCGGTCCTGGAGCGCCGTCAGCACCAGAAGGTGATGGTCTTCCGTCCGCTGTACGCGGTCGGCGGCCAGGAGCTCGGCTATCTGCCCGGCAGCGAGGCCGAGAAGATGAGCCCGTGGGCGCAGGCGGTCTTCGACACCCTCTCGGCGGTGGCGAGCCGGGACGTCATCGAGGAGGTGCTCGGTCGCGGCATGCTGGAGGTCCTGCCGCTCACCCACATCCGGGGCCGTTCCCTGCATGACGCCTTCGTGATCGTCGACGAGGCCCAGTCCCTGGAGCGGAACGTCCTTCTGACCGTTCTGTCCCGGATCGGGTCGAATTCGCGGGTCGTCCTGACCCATGACGTCGCCCAGCGCGACAACCTCCGGGTCGGCCGGTACGACGGAGTCGTCGCCGTGGTCGAGAAGCTGAAGGGCCATCCGCTCTTCGCCCATGTCACGCTCACCCGCTCCGAGCGCTCCCAGATCGCCGCGCTCGTGACCGAAATGCTGGAGGACGGACAGATCTGACCCTTTCGTACCCCCTCGTGGGGGTACGGCAGTTGGCGCCGCCCGGCAAAGCTGAGGAGCTTAGCCGGGCGGCGCCGCGCTGTCCCCCGTATCGGCCAAAACCCCTGGGGCGGAAGAGGTGTGAGCTTTCACACGCAACTCGGAATTGCCTTGCGGCGTCGCCGTCCGGCAGAGTCTTGCTTCCGTCAGGCCCCGCATACGGCACACGTGCACCCTCAGGGGTGTGGCACCACACAACTCAACAACCGTCCGCCGTATGCCGCCCACAGCACCACGGGCCCGTGTCTTCAGTGACCCAGCAGTTCGAAGACCAGCGCCAGGGGCACGATTTCGCCCACGTGGTCACCTGTGTGGGCGATGCTGGAAGGAAACCGTGTGAGCCGGATCTCGGTCCGGGGATTCGCGGTGGCTTCGGCCACTGCGGTCACCACCGTCGGCGCCGTCGTCGGCGTTGCGTCGGGCAGCACCCAGCCCGCGGACGACAACTTCGAGGCCACCGCCGCCGACACCACGCTGCTCGCGGACATTCCCGCGGGCGAGCAGGCCCAGGTACAGGTCTCCTCGCTCTCGGAGCAGGCCGACGCCCAGGCCGCCGCCGCCGACTCGGTCGCGAAGAAGTCCGCGGAGGAAGCGGCCCGTCTCCAGGCCGCCAAGGACGCCGAGGCGAAGAAGAAGGCCGCCGACAAGGCGGAGGAGGAGCGCAAGGAGGCCGAGGAGCGCGCCAACCGTTCCTCGCTGCGCGACGCGACGAGCTTCGCCGCCCAGGGTTCGTACTCCATCTCCGACGTCAAGGCGATGGCCCGCCAGATGATCCCGGGCGACCAGTTCCAGTGCTTCAGCAACATCGTGGACCACGAGTCCGGCTGGAACTACCGCGCGACCAACCCCTCCTCCGGCGCCTACGGCCTCGTCCAGGCCCTCCCCGGTTCGAAGATGTCGTCGGCCGGCGCCGACTGGCAGACCAACCCGGCCACCCAGATCAAGTGGGGCCTGAACTACATGAACGAGCGCTACGACAGCCCCTGCGGCGCGTGGTCGTTCTGGCAGGCCAACCGCTGGTACTAGAACCGGCGTCGCAACCTCGTGGAGCCCCTCACCGTCCTACGGTGAGGGGCTCCGTGCGTGCGGGCGTGTAGGTTCGGGGTTCGTCGGGCTCGCCGGGGGTGAGTGGGGGAGTGAGCGGGGGGAAGAGGGAAGGTCATGTCGAGACTGCCAGGATGGCTGGGCCGGCTGGGCGAGAGCCTGAGCCGCATGGGCGAACGCCTTGACGAACGCCGGGCGCGGGCCGAGGCGGACGACGACGACCTGGGCGACCGCGACCGCGACCCCGAGCGCCCCTACGGCCCCGGTGCGGGCGACGGCGGGGACGCCGGTCCCGAGGCGCCGCCTCCGCCGGGCGACGACGACGCGGCCGGACCGCGGGCCGCCGACGGCGCCGACTCCGGCCGGTGGCCGGGCCGGCGCGCGCCCGCCCCGCCCGCCGTCCCCGCACCGCCTGCCTACGCGCCGGCCGTCGCCGCGCGGCCCGAGCCCGCCGACGCCATCCCGTGGGGCATGCGGGTCGCTGCCGAGGCCGGCTGGCGGCTGCTGGTGCTCGCCGGCACGCTGTGGGTGCTGATGAAGGTGATCAGCTCCGTCCGGCTGGTCGTCCTCGCCTTCGTCGCCGCGCTCCTCATCACCGCCCTGCTCCAGCCCACCGTGGCCCGGCTGCGCAAGGCGGGCCTGCCGCGCGGAGTGGCCACCGCCGTCACCGCCGTCTCCGGATTCGTGGTCATGGGGCTGGTCGGCTGGTTCGTGGTCTGGCAGGTCATGGACAACATCGACAACCTGTCCGACCGGGTCAGGGACGGCATCGAGGAGCTCAAGCGCTGGCTGCTCGACTCCCCCTTCCATGTGACCGAGCAGCAGATCAACGAGATCGCGAAGAACCTCAGCGACACCATCGGCGCCAACACCGAGCAGATCACCACCGCCGGGCTCCAGGGCGTGACCGTGGTCGTCGAGGCGATCACCGGGATACTGCTCGCCATGTTCTCGACCCTCTTCCTCCTCTACGACGGGAAGAAGGTCTGGAACTGGACGCTGAGGCTGCTGCCCGCCCAGGCCCGCCCCGGAGTCGCGGGAGCCGGGCCGCGCGCCTGGCGGACCCTGACCGCCTACGTCCGGGGCACGGTCATCGTCGCCCTGATCGACGCGGTCTTCATCGGCCTCGGGCTGTACTTCCTCGACGTCCCGATGGCGGTGCCGCTCGCCGTCTTCATCTTCCTCTTCGCCTTCATCCCGCTCGTCGGCGCCGTCATCTCCGGAGCTCTCGCGTGCGTCGTCGCCCTCGTCACCAACGGGGTCTTCACCGCCCTGATGGTCCTGGTCGTCGTCCTGGCCGTGCAGCAGATCGAGGGCCACGTCCTGCAGCCCTTCATCCTGGGCCGTGCGGTCCGCGTCCATCCGCTCGGCGTCGTCCTCGCCGTGGCGGCCGGCGGACTGACCGCGGGCATCGGCGGCGCCGTCGTGGCGGTGCCGCTGGTGGCGGTCACCAACACGGCGGTCGGCTACCTCCGCGCGTACAGCACCGAACGAGCCCTGCTCAGCACACCGGAACCGCGCGGCGCGACGGCGTACGCGGTGGCGCCCACGCCGGCGCCGGGCGCGCGCGACCGGGACGAAGCGTGATCTCCGAACCGGAGCTGGTGGGCGGGGCGGCCTTCCCCGCCGGGGACCCCCCGCGCCGCACGCCCGAGGCCGGAGCCACCGTGGGCGGTGTCCCCGCGGGCGGTGCGGCGGCGCTCCGTACGCCGGAACCGGGCGCGCCGGGGACCCGGCGGCGCTGGCCGTGGGCGCTGGGCGGTGCGCTGCTCGCCTCGGCGGTGTGGGCCGGCGGCCTCTACGCGTACGACCGGTCCCAGGAGGACGGGCCCGACCTCGGCGGATACCGGGCGGTCGGGAACCTCTGCGAGAAGGCCGAGCTCAAAGCGCTCTCGGCCGAGCTGGGCAAGAGGTCGGTGGACCCCGCGTCGAACGCCCCTACGGCGCGTCACCCCGCCCTCGACAAGGCGCGGTGCACCGTCATGCTGGGCTCGGCCGACACCGGCTACTCCGTCGACGTCCAGTACGACCTGCACAAGGCGACCGACCCGGGGCCGGAGTTCGAGCCCGGCCTCGGCGACCTCGCGAAGCACGCCGAGGCCGTGGAGGGGCTGGGGGAGCGGGCGTTCGTCCAGAACCAGCCGGAGGAGTTCGCGGGTGCCTGGATCGCCGTCCTCGACGGTCAGGCCGAGCTGAACATCTGGCTCAGCCCGCAGCAGACCTGGGACCTGGAGAAGGACGAGGCGGTCCCGAGCACACCGAAGACCGACCTGTCGGGCGTCGAGGCCCTGCTCGTGCAGGACATGAAGGCGCTGATGGCCGCCCTGAAGGAGTGAGGAGCGGCGACGGCGGAAGGGCCCGGGGTGCGGTGTGCACCCCGGGCCCTTCCTCGCGTCGCGCGGCCTTACTCGGCCAGCACCGCTTCCGCTTCCAGCGTCACGCCGACCGCCTGGATCACCGAGGCGATCTTGACGGCCTCCTGGATCGTCTCGCGGTCGACACCGGCCTTGCGGAGCACCTGCTCGTGCGAGTCGAGGCACTGGCCGCAGCCGTTGATCGCGGAGACGGCCAGCGACCACAGCTCGAAGTCGACCTTCTCCACGCCCGGGTTGCCGATGACGTTCATCCGCAGACCGGCGCGCAGCGTCCCGTACTCGGGGTCCGACAGCAGGTGCCGGGTCCGGTAGAAGACGTTGTTCATCGCCATGATCGCGGCGGCGGACTTGGCGGCCTGGTAGGCCTCGGGCTTGAGGTTGGCCTTGGCCTCCGGCTCCAGCTCGGTCAGCACCTTCGGCGAACGCGAGGCGATCGCGCAGGCCAGGACGGTGCCCCAGAGCTGCTGCTGCGGCAGCTCGCTGTTGCCGATCACCGAACCGAGGTTCAGCTTCAGGTCCTTGGCGAAGTCCGGTATGGCGGACTTGAGTTCGTCGAGAGCCATGTCAGTTCACCCGTCCTTACTCGCCGGAGAGGAGCGCGACCGGGTCCAGGGTGGTCTCGCCCTTGGTCCAGTTGCACGGGCACAGCTCGTCGGTCTGCAGGGCGTCGAGGACCCGCAGGACCTCCTTGGGGTTACGGCCGACGGAGCCGGCGGTCACCATCGTGAACTGGATCTCGTTGTTCTGGTCCACGATGAAGACGGCGCGCTGGGCGAAGCCGTCCTCGCCCTCGACGCCGCAGTCGCGCATCAGCTCGTGCTTGGAGTCGGCGAGCATCGGGAAGGGCAGGTCACGCAGGTCGTCGTGGTCCTTGCGCCAGGCGTGGTGCACGAACTCGGAGTCGCCGGAGACGCCGAGGATCTGCGCGTCGCGGTCGGCGAACTCCTCGTTCAGCTTGCCGAACGCGGCGATCTCGGTGGGGCAGACGAAGGTGAAGTCCTTCGGCCAGAAGAACACCACACGCCACTTGCCCTCGTAGGTCTTGTGGTCGATCTGAGCGAACTCCTTGCCGCTCTCCAGCGACACGCAGGCGGTCAGGTCGTAGGTGGGGAACTGGTCACCGACAGTGAGCACGCGCTCTCCTCGTAGAGGGGGTGGAAGTCCCTTTTGGGGCCTTCCGTGGGGGTTGGACGAGTCACAGCATGGCACGCAGTGCATTGATCAGTGAAATAGCTAGACTGCGGCGTGTTGATTGAAGGTGGTTATCAGTGGGGTTCCCGTACAACCCGTACCGAGGCAAGCAGCCCAGCCTCTCCCAGCTCAGGGCGTTCTCGGCGGTCGCCGAGCATCTGCACTTCCGTGACGCGGCGGCGGCGATCGGGATGAGCCAGCCCGCGCTTTCGGGCGCGGTTTCGGCTCTCGAAGAGGCACTCGGTGTCCAGCTCCTCGAGCGTACGACGCGGAAGGTGCTGCTCTCGCCCGCCGGGGAGCGGCTCGCGGTGCGCGCCAGAGCCGTCCTGGACGCGGTGTCGGAGCTGATGGAGGAGGCGGAGGCGGCCCAGGCGCCGTTCACCGGGGTGCTGCGGCTCGGCGTCATCCCGACCGTCGCGCCGTATCTGCTGCCCACCGTCCTGCGTCTGGTCCACGAGCGCTATCCGGAGCTCGACCTCCAGGTCCACGAGGAGCAGACCTCCTCGCTCCTGGAGGGCCTCGCGGCCGGACGCCTCGACCTGCTGCTGCTCGCGGTGCCGCTCGGGGTGCCCGGGGTGACCGAGCTCCCGCTCTTCGACGAGGACTTCGTGCTCGTCACCCCGCAGGGGCACCCGCTGGCCGGCCGCGACGACATCCCGCGCGAGGCACTGAAGGAGCTCAACCTGCTGCTGCTCGACGAGGGCCACTGCCTGCGCGACCAGGCCCTCGACATCTGCCGGGAGGCCGGCCGCACGGAGGGGGCTCCCGTCACCACCACCGCCGCGGGCCTGTCCACCCTCGTCCAGCTGGTCGCGGGCGGCCTCGGCGTGACCCTGCTCCCGCGCACCGCCGTGAAGGTGGAGACCGCCCGGGACGCCGCCCTGTGCACCGGCCGCTTCACCGACCCGGCGCCGTCGCGGCGGGTCGCCCTCGCCATGCGGACCGGGGCGGCCCGGCATGAGGAGTTCGAGGAGCTGGCGTGCTCGCTGCGGGGCGCGATGAGGCGCCTTCCGGTGCGGGTGCTGGGCGTCGGGACGTGACCCTTCCGGTACGGGTGCCGGGCGCGGCGGGGGTCGGACCGTACGCCTTGTCGAGGCCCCCGGCGCGGAGCAGGGGAGCGGGGGTCATCGGCGGATCTCCTCGGCGAGCCGGTCGAGACGGGCGGCGGTCAGCTCCAGCCAGCGCAGATCGGCTTCGAGGTGGAACAGCGCGTGGTCGCAGATCAGCTGGTCGGCGAGGTCGCCGCCCTTCTTGCGCCGGGTGAGATCGCGCATCAGCCGCAGGTGCTCGGCCCGCTGCGCGTCGAGGAGCCCGGCCGCACCGCGCCCGGTCAGCAGGGCGAGGACGACCTTGGTGTAGAGCGTGGACTGGAGGTACGGCTCCGGATTCTCGGGCTGCGCCAGCCAGCGCTCGACATCGGTGATGCCGGCCTCCGTGATGGCGTACCGCTTCCGCTCCGGGCCCCCGCCGGCCTCGACGCCGTCGACCACGACCAGGCCGTTCCTCAGCAGCCGCGACATGGTCGAGTAGACCTGCCCGTAGTGGAGGGGCCGGTCGTGGCCGAATCTCTCGTCGAAGGCGCGCTTGAGGTCGTAGCCGTGACGCGGACCGGACTCCAGGAGCCCCAGAAGGGTGTGACCGATGGACATGCCGGTCACTGTACCCCCGGTGTATACGCACGGTGTATACCGCCAACAGGGCAGCGTGTGACGGGTATCGCACAACCATCGCCGTCTCTGGCGCGTCGGTTCCCGTGGAGACAGGTGCTGATTCTCACGTCCGGAAAGACCGGATCGATCGCCCTTTGTCTGCATGAGCGGTGTTAGCTTGCTGAGCTGATTCGGCGCGGACGCCGGGACCGGAACGACGACGAGCGGAGCGACGACGCACATGGGCCGAGCGGACAAACGCCAGGGAAAGAGCGGGCGGATACGCCGTCTCTTCACCTGGAGGAAACTCCTGGGCACGTTCCTCGTCGGCTGCCTGCTCGTGCTGGGAGCCTTCTACGCCGTCTATCTGCTGGTCCCGGTGCCCGTCGCCAACGCCCAGGCCACCATGCAGAGCAACGTCTACAAGTACGCCAACGGCAAGGTCCTCGCCCGTACCGGTGAGGTCAACCGGGAGATCGTCGGCCTGGAGAAGATCCCGACGGGCGTCCAGAAGGCCTTCGTCGCCGCGGAGAACAAGACCTTCTACAAGGACCACGGCGTCGACATCAAGGGCACCGCCCGCGCGGCCCTGAACACCGTCACCGGCAAGGCCAAGCAGGGTGGCTCGACCATCACCCAGCAGTACGTCAAGAACTACTACCTGGACCAGGACCAGACGGTCACCCGCAAGCTCAAGGAGATGGTGATCGCCCTCAAGGTCGACCAGCGCACGGAGAAGAGCGAGATCCTCGCCGGCTACATGAACACCAGCTACTACGGACGCGGCGCCTACGGCATCCAGGCCGCCGCCCAGTCGTACTACGGTGTCGACGCCTCCCGGCTGACCGTCGCCCAGGGCGCCTACCTCGCCTCCCTGCTCCAGGCCCCCAACCAGTACGACTGGACCTCCGCCACCCCCACCGGCCGCAAGCTGGTCGAGGAGCGCTGGAACTACACCCTCGACAACATGGTCGAGGAAGGCTGGCTGCCGCAGACCGAACGCGCGGGCCTGAAGTTCCCCGTCCCCCAGAAACCCAAGCCCGCCCCCGGCATGGAGGGCCAGACCGGCTACCTCGTCGAGGCCGCCAACCAGGAGCTGATGCGCCAGGGCATCAGCGAGGGCGACATCAGGGCCGGTGGCTGGACGATCACCCTCAACATCGACGAGAAGAAGCAGAAGTCGCTGGTCAAGGCGGTCGAACGGCAGCTGGAGGACAAGCTCGACCGCAAGGACGACGAGAAGGACGCCACCGTCCAGGCCGGCGCCACCTCGGTCGACCCGAAGACCGGCAGGGTCCTCGCCCTCTACGGCGGCGTCGGCGCCACCGAGCACTGGATGTCCAACGCCACCCGGCGCGACTACCAGCCCGCCTCCACCTTCAAGCCGATCGTGCTCGCCTCCGCCCTGGAGAACGGGGCCGACACCCAGGACGGCCGGAAGATCGGCCTCGGCACCGTCTACGACGGCACCAGCAAGCGGCCCGTCGAGGGCAGCGACGTGCCGTTCAACCCGGAGAACGAGGACGACAGGAGCTACGGCCCCGTCACCGTCCAGAAGGCCACCAACAGCTCGATCAACTCGGTGTACGCCCAGATGATCGTCGACGTCGGCCCCGGCAACGTGAAGAAGACCGCGCTCGACCTCGGCCTGCGCGACAGCCCCGACTTCGTCGAGAGCCCCGCGATGTCGCTCGGCACCATGGGCGCCTCCACCTGGGACATGGCCGCCGCCTACGCGACCCTCGACAACCACGGCGTGAAGGTCACCCCGACCATCGTGAAGTCCGCCGCGCACAAGAACCGCCAGGCCGAGCCGGTCAAGGCGATCGGCGAGCGGGTCCTCAGCCGCGAGGCCGCCGACACCGTCACCAAGGCGATGACCGGCGTCGTCTCCAGCGGCTCCGGCTTCCGCGCCGCCGGCGACTACGCGGCCGCCGGCAAGACCGGTACCTCGGAGAACAACCGCTCCGCCTGGTTCGTCGGCTACACCCCCGAACTGGTCACCGCCGTCGGCCTCTTCGGCGAGGACCCCAAGGGCGGCCAGGTCACCCTGACCGACACGATCAACCCCGGCCGCGCCAACGGCGGCCGCACGCCCGCCCAGATCTGGGGCGCCTACACCACCGGCGCGCTCGGCGGCGGCTCGGACACCCCGTTCGATCTGGAGACCGGCGACTCGGGCGTCCTCGCCCCGGAGCCCACGCCGTCCCGGACGACCGAGTCCCCGACGCCGACGCCGCCGGCCACGCCCGACACCGACACCCCCGACCCGACGCCGCCGCCGACGCCGACCGCGACGACCCCGCCGCAGCCGACCCGGACGACGACGACACCGCCGAAGCCGACGCCGTCGGCCTCGGACGCGACGATCGAGCCCCCGGACGGCGGGGAGGACGCCGAGCGTCCGTTCCAGCTCCCGTGACCGGGTGACGACGTGACGAAGGCCGGGCCCCCGGGGGCCCGGCCTTCGTCATGGACGACAGCCGCCTGCGAAACACGCCCTAGGGGCGCGTGGCCAGTTCGAACCAGACGACCTTGCCGCCCGAGAGCCGCGTCGCCCCCCACCGCCGGGCCAGCCGGTTCACCAGGAACAGCCCCCGGCCGCCCTCGTCGGTGTCCCGCGCCCGCCGCTGGCGGGGCAGCTGCGGAGAGTCGTCGCCGACCTCGCAGCGCAGTACGTCGGTCCGCAGCAGCCGCAGGGTCACCGGCCGCTCCGCGTACCGCACCGCGTTCGTCACGACCTCGCTGATCAGCAGCTCCACCGAGTCCGACAGCTCCTCCAGGTCCCAGCGCGCCAGCGCCCGCCGCGCGAGCCGTCGGGCCCGCCCCGGAGCCGCGTCCTCCGGCTCCAGGAACCAGTACGCCACGTCGCTGGGCGCGATCCCGTCGAAACGGGCCGCGAGCAGCGCGATGTCGTCGTCCCGGTCGCCCGGGCCGAGCATGTCGAGGACGTCGTCGCAGAGCGCCTCCAGCGGAGGCGAGTGGTCGGGCCCGGTCAACTGCGCCGTCGCCGCCAGCCGCTCGCGCAACTGCTCGATCCCGGTCCACACGTCCCGCAGCCGGGACTCGACCAGACCGTCGGTGTACAGCAGCAGCGTCGCGCCCGCCGGGGCGTCCAGCTCGACCGCCTCGAAGTCCACCCCGCCCACGCCGATCGGAGCGCCCGGGGGAACCCGGAGCACCTCCGCTCGGCCGCCGAGGTGGAGCAGTATCGGCGGCGGATGGCCCGCGTTGGCGATCGTGATCCGGTGCGAGACCGGGTCGTACACGGCGTACATGCAGGTCGCCATCCGGTCCTGGCCGAGCCGCTGGGCCTGCTCGTCCAGGTGGTGCAGTACTTCTTGCGGCGGCAGGTCGAGACCCGCCAGGGTCTGCGCGGTCGTGCGCAGCTGCCCCATGATCGCGGCGGAGGTCATGGAGTGCCCCATGACATCGCCCACGACCAGCGCCACCCGGCTGCCGGGCAGCGGGATCGCGTCGTACCAGTCACCGCCCACCCGGGCCGTCTCGGCGGCGGGGAGGTAGCGGGAGGCGAGCTTCACCCCGGTCGGCTGCGGCAGCGAGTCCGGCAGCATGGTGCGCTGGAGCTCGTCCGCGATGTACGCCTCGCGGCCGTAGAGCACGGCCTTGTCGATGCCGAGCGCCGTGTGCGTCGCCAGCTGGGCGGCGACCAGGAGGTCGTTCGGCTCGAAGCCCGGACGCTCGGGGCGGCGCAGGAAGACCGCGGCCCCGATGACCCGGCGCCGGCCGCGCAGGGGCGCGAGGATCGCCCGGTGCCCGCCGGGCACCGGGTGGTCGGAGCCGAGCAGCTCGGGCAGCGCGGCCCGGGCGGCCGCGGAGTCGCCGAAGACCGGCCGGACCCCGCGCAGCACCTCGGCGAGGGCGCCGCCGGAGCGGACCTCGCACAGCTCCGCCGCGGGGGTCGGGTCCGGGTCGGGGACGAGGACCAGCTCCTCGCCCTCCAGGTCCGTTAAGCGCAGCCGGTCGGTGCGGCGCAGCCGCAGCACGAACGGCGCGACCGGCCGCTCGTCGCCCACCGGGAGCGGGTCGCGCAGATAGACCAGGATCACGTCGGAGAAGGTCGGCACGGTGGCCCGGCACAGGCCGAGCACGATCTCGTCCAGGTCTATGCCGCGCGCGATCCGCCGGGTCGCCGCGCCCACGAACCGCAGCCGGTCACCCTCGCGCCGCGAGGCGGCGCCGTCCTGCGCCCCTCCGCCGCCGCCGGGCGCGGGCACCGCGACGGCCGCCGCCGCCGCCGTCGCCGCTTCCTGGCGGGGGCGGGCGCGTTCCTGCGACCGGGCAGCCAGCGGCTGGCGGCCTTCGTGGGAGGTGGGATGCTCCGTCACGCGTGGGATTCCGTCCGTCCGGGCCGGTGGTGCGATGCACTCGCTCTTCTCGCCGATGCCGCGCCGTCACCGGGGATAAACCCCTGGCGGGTACTGGATCCGAAGACCCCGCGAGCAGCGGCCGCGGCAGGGGTCGCGACACCCGGGCGCACGTCCGGCACGGCTCTCCCCCTCCTGGATGACTTACGGTCAGGTCCTGCGCTGTGCTCAGTGGTTGACACGGCGTTCGGTTGATCACGTCTTGCGGAGGACGATCCTACGTTTGCACCCCGGGGGCGCATCAAGGGTCTCACGGTGCGGTGTGCGCCGGGGTGCGATCCCAGTCCGAGGGAAGCTCGGGCACCTGCCAGCGCGGATCCGGACGCCAGTCCTCCCACCCGTCCGAGAACGGCGCGCCCCACGCCCGGATCACGTCGACGGCGGCCCGGCCCGCCTCGCGGACCCGTGCGGCCTGGGCGGCGTCCATCAGACCGGCCCGCTGGGCCTGGGCGAACTCGTCCTCGTCCCGCCACAGCCAGCTGCGGTCCGGATAGACGGAGATGTCGAGGAAGTGGTCCTCGGAGTCGATGCCGCCGGACCAGCGGGTGCGGGGCTCCTCGAGGTTCACGTACCAGCTGCGGAACTGCCAGCCGCGGTCCCAGAACAGCCAGACCGACCACGGGTCGGCGGGTCTGGCCAGCTTCAGCACGCCCGTGCCGAACCAGCGCGAGCGGGTGGTGGTGCGCGGGGCGGTGTAGCGGGTGGCGAGGGGCTCCTCGTGGACGGGGGTCCCGTCGGTGAGCACCGGTTTGACGCACTCCGTGCCGGGCGCCATCCAGACGGCGAGCAGCTCGGAGGTGTCCTGGACGACGGTCACCGGCCGGCAGATGTGCACAGCGCCGGAGCCGTTGCCGCGGTAGCGCCAGAGGATGTGCTCCCCCGGCGCCCAGTGCTGGGGGCCGCCCGATCCTGTCATGCGCAGATCTTAGGGGCGAGCCCCCGGCACCGCTGCGGCACAGGTCACGGATGAGTCAGATACGGCTGGACCGGTTTCAACGGGTCCACTGACACTGCCTAGGGCCGCGTCATGCGCAGGACGTCGAGGGCCTCGTCGAGCTGCTCGACGGTCAGGTCGCCGCGCTCGACGTACCCGCCCGCCAGGACGACCTCGCGGATCGTCCTGCGCTCGGCCAGGGACTTCTTGGCCACCTTGGCCGCCTCCTCGTAGCCGATGTACTTGTTCAACGGCGTGACGACGGACGGCGAGGACTCGGCGTACTCCCTGGCCCGCTCGACGTTGGCGGTGATGCCGTCGACCGTACGGTCCGCCAGCAGCCGGGCGGCGTTGGACAGCAGCCGGACCGACTCCAGGAGGTTCTTCGCGATCACCGGGAGCATCACGTTGAGCTCGAAGTTCCCGGCCGCGCCCGCCACGGCCACCGTGGTGTCGTTTCCGGTCACCTGCGCGGCGACCATCAGAACCGCCTCGGGAATGACCGGATTCACCTTGCCCGGCATGATCGAGGACCCGGGCTGGAGGTCGGGCAGATTGATCTCCGCCAGGCCGGTGCGCGGCCCTGACGCCATCCAGCGCAGATCGTTGGAGATCTTGGTGAGGGAGACGGCGATCGTCCTGAGCTGGCCGGACGTCTCCACCAGGCCGTCCCGGGCGCCCTGCGCCTCGAAGTGGTCGCGGGCCTCGGTGAGGGGGAGGCCGGTGGCTCGGGCGACCTCGGCGATGACCGCGGCCGAGAAGCCGGGTGGCGTGTTGATGCCGGTGCCGACCGCCGTACCGCCGAGGGGCAGTTCGGCGAGCCGCGGCAGGGCGGACTCCAGCCGCTCGATCCCGTACCTGACCTGGGCGGCGTAGCCCCCGAACTCCTGACCGAGGGTCACCGGGGTGGCGTCCATCAGGTGCGTGCGGCCGGACTTCACCACGTTCGCGAATTCGGCCGATTTCCGCTCCAGGGAGGCGGCCAGATGACCGAGGGCCGGGATCAGATCGCGGGTGACGGCGGCGGTCGCGGCGATGTGGATGGAGGACGGGAAGACGTCGTTGGACGACTGGGACGCGTTCACGTGGTCGTTGGGATGGACGGCCCGGCCCTCCGGGAGGCGCTCGCCGGCCAGGGTGGCGAGCACCTCGTTGGTGTTCATGTTGGAGGAGGTGCCCGAGCCGGTCTGGAAGACGTCGACCGGGAAGTGGTCGTCCCACCGCCCCTCGGCCACCTCGGCCGCGGCGTCCTGGACGGCCCGCGCGATGTCCTCGTCGATCACGCCGAGTTCGGCGTTCACCTTGGCGGCGGCCGCCTTGATCCGGGCGAGGGCCTCGATATGGGTGCGTTCGAGGCGCTGCCCGGAGACGGGGAAGTTCTCCACCGCCCGCTGGGTCTGGGCGCGCCACTTGGCGTGGGCGGGGACCCGCACCTCGCCCATGGAGTCGTGCTCGATCCGGAAGCCCGCCCGGGGGTCGTCCCGGACGTCTTCCCGCTTGTCACTCGTGTCACTCATGTTCCCAACCTCCTGCAAAAGTTGAGCAGTTGTCTTGTTCCGCCTATTCCCAACGTGCGTACCGACCAGTAGAAACCGTGGGTAACCCCACCTCCAGGAGGCGCAATGAGGCGCACCAGGCTCAGACTCCGCCGGACGATCGCGGCCGCGGCCGCGGCCGCCGCGGCCTTCGGAACCATGGCAGCCGCGGCACCCGCCGGCGCGGCCGACACGACCGACGGCACCGCCCGCGTCGCATCCGTACCGCTCCCGCCCGAACTGGAGGCCATCCGCGCCGCCGAGGCCACCAGGATCTACGGCGACCCCGCCGAGCGCCCGCTCGCCGACCGCAGGACCGGCCTGATCTCCCTCGGCGACAGCGAGATCTCCGGAGAGGGCGTCGGTACCTACGAACCGCCGACCAACGGCCCCACCAACTGGTGCCACCGCTCGCCCGACGCCGCCATCCACCGCACCGGCATCCCCGCGGACCTCACGTTCAACGCCTCGTGCTCCGGCGCCTACAGCGGCAACATCAGGATCGGCGGCTCGAAGCAGTACGCCGACGAACTCGTCCAGAGCGACAACCTCGCCATCAAGGCCCGCAACACCCGCATCAAGATGGTGCTCCTCGTCGCCGGGGCCAACGACGACCTGCAGTTCGGCCCGGTGATGACGGACTGCGTCACGCGGTACCTGACCCTCCAGGGCCCCTGCGAACCCAAGTACGCCCCCGGCTGGCAGGCCCGCGTCGACGCGCTCGTCCCCAAGGTCGAGCAGACCGTGCGCGACCTCAAGGCAGTGATGCGCGACGCCGGATACGCCGACGGCGACTACAAGCTCGTCGTCATGGGCTACCCCAGCCCCATCGGCCCCGACTTCCGCGACAACCCGAACTTCCCCGGCAAGCTCGCCTGCGGAGGGCTCGGCTACGACTCCGACACCGTCTGGGGCCGCAACACCGCCGTGCCCGCCTTCCAGCGCGGCATGCGCAAGGCCGCCGCGAACACCGGCGCCACCTACCTCGACAACTCCCGGCTCTTCCACGGCCACGAGGTCTGCACGGAGGACCCCTGGGCCCGCGGCCTCTACATCGACCTCTCCAAGCCCGGCACCCCGGACGAGAACTCCGTCCGGCAGTCCTTCCACCCCAACGCCCGCGGCCACGCCGCCTTCGCCTCCTGCCTCACGCAGCTCTACGACGCCGGCCTGCGCGAAGCCGGATGCGCGGACGTGTCCTCGACCGGGAAGGCCACCCTCTTCCCGTACGCCTGGGACGACGCCTACAAGCCGCTGCGGAACGCCGCCACGGGCAACTGCGCCGACGTCGACGCCTCCGCCAGCGCCAACGGCACCGGAGTCCTCGGCTGGGACTGCCACGGGGGGCGCAACCAGGGCTGGTGGTACGACTCCGCCCGCTCCACCTTCCATACGGAACTGACCCAGGACCGCTGCCTGGACGTACCGGGCGCGAAGTACCAGGCGGGCACGGCACTGGTCCTCTGGAACTGCTCGGGCGCGGCGAACCAGCGGTTCGTACGGGACGGGGCCACGATCCGGCCGGCGGCCGCGACGGGGCTGTGCCTGACCCAGTCGGCGGCGAAGGAGCCGCTGCGGCTCCGGAACTGCGACGGCTCGGCGAACCAGCGGTTCGTCTAGGTCGTACGGCCCTCGCGCGGGCGCGTGGCCCGTGGGGCGCGTGGCCCGTGCGCCGAGGCCCCCGTCCGGTGCGGGACGGGGGCCTCGGCGCGAGCGCTCGGTCAGAGGGCCTTGACGCTGGAACGGGCCAGCTCGTACGCGGGGAGCATCTCGCGGTGCTCTTCGGTGTCGAGGCCGCCGAGGTGCACGATGACCGTGCCCTTCGGGGTGGAGACCGCGAAGGCGCTCTCCTCCTTGGACTCCTCCATGATCTCGTTGTAGACGGTGTACGTGACCTCGACGACGGGCAGCGCGCCGGCCTTCGTCTCCTTGTACGCGACCTTGGTGCTGTTCTCCTCGGCCTTCACGAACCCTTCGAGGGCCGTACGGGTCGCAGCGCCGGGGGCGGTCCAGACGCGCATGTAACCGATGTTCCCGGCGGGCTTGGCGTCGATCTCGCAGACCATCGTCGCGGGACCCTGCTTGCCGAGGGCGGCGGCGAGCTCGTCGCCCTCGTCGATCCGGACGGCCTTCGGCTTCCAGTCGGCCGCGAGGCCGAAGGACACGGGCAGAACGCACGCGGTGCCGGGCTCGCCGAGGGACGCGGCGGCCTTGGCCCCCGCGGCGACGGGCGCCTCCTTGACGTCCTGGGTCGGCGCCTTCTCGCTGCCGCACCCGGCGAGTACGCCGACCGCGGCGACGACGGCGAGGGCGGGCGCGAGGGCCCGGGCCCGTATGTGATGTCTCATGGGCGTCAGCCTAATGAGGGTGGGTCAGGCGTCGGGGGAGGGGCTGGTCGTTCCCGCGCGGGGGGTGACATAGGAGCCCTTGCCGGGGACGGTGAAGATCAGGTCGCGTTCGCGGAGTTCCCGCATGGCGCGGCGGGCGGTCATCTGTGCGATGCCGTGTTCCTCGGCCAGGCGAGCGGGCGTCGGAATCATGCGGTCCGGCGCGTACTCCCCGCTGGCGATCTTGGCTGCGATGACGTCGGCTAGCTGCACGTAAAGCGGCCGTCCCGATTCCGGATCAAGGCTCATGGTCCAACGGTAGATAGTCATACAAGTGCACGTTTGGGTGGCTCTAGCTACATCGTGATGCATCACTGTGCATCACGCACTACGGTGGTCGCGACCACGGAAGACCCCGGCGAGGTGGCTAGACCTCCCGGGGCATGGCCACCAACTTTCAAGGAGTTGATGACGTGCGGAACCTTATCGCGCGTGCCCTCGGCGGGGCTTTGATCCCCGTCATGCTCTGGCTGCTGATGCGGACCCTGCCACCCACAGGTCGCCACCGCGAGGCCCCGCCGCGTGCCCGGCACGCCGCCTCGCCGCGTCCGTCGCGCCCGCCCCGCGTCGCCACCCGGCGCTCGCCGTACAGCCGCGAACAGGCCGCGCCTCTCGACGGGGCGCGCTCGCCGCTCGTCCGTCCGTACGTGGCGGCCGCCGCCGGCCGGGCGGCACAGAGGAAGCGGCGGCGGGTGCTGTGGCTGGCGACGGTGGGGCTCGACGTGGACCACCGGAACATCCACGCGGGTGCTCGATGAGCGGGGGTGCGGGCTCCCGCTGCGGAGCGCGGCGGTCGGTGTTCGCCGTGGCGGCCGTGGTGAGGCCGGTGTGTGCCGGATCGGTCTGCGTCCTCGTGGTGGGACACGAAGGGCCGCACCGCGACCGGGCGGGGGACGCGTGGTGGGTGACGCCGGAGATCGCCGATGCGGTGAGCGTGTCCCTGTTCGCGCGTACGTTCATGGGTGAGGGCGAGCCTCCGGAGGAGGCGGCCGAACCGGAGTTCCGCTCGCCGCGCTGTGTGGTCGGCCGCCACGACCGGTGCCGGGATCACGCTCCTCGCGAGAGCGGGGTCCCGGGGGTACGGCACCTGGTGTGCGGGTGCCGGTGCCACGCGGCGCCGTGAGGGGGCCGGGGCGGGCCTGAGGGCTTCCGGCGCGTGGGCCGACCGCCGGAGGCCCCGGGCGACGTTCGCCCGGGGCCCCGACGATCGCCCCGGCTCAGCCCAGTCCCGGCCCCCGCACCGGGATGTGCGTGAACGTCGGCTCCGGCGCCGGGTTCTGGAAGAAGTCGTTGCCCTTGTCGTCCACCACGATGAACGCCGGGAAGTCCTCGACCTCGATCTTCCAGACGGCCTCCATGCCGAGCTCCTCGTACTCGACGACCTCGACCTTTTTGATGCAGTCCTGCGCCAGGCGCGCCGCCGGGCCGCCGATCGAGCCCAGGTAGAAGCCGCCGTGGCTGCCGCAGGCGTCCGTGACCTGCTTGCTCCGGTTGCCCTTCGCCAGCATGACCTTGGAGCCGCCCGCCGCCTGGAACTGCTCGACGTACGAGTCCATGCGGCCGGCCGTCGTCGGGCCGAAGGAGCCGGAGGCGTACCCCTCGGGGGTCTTCGCCGGGCCGGCGTAGTAGACCGGGTGGTCCTTGAGGTACTGCGGCATCTCCTCGCCGGCGTCGAGGCGCTCCTTGATCTTGGCGTGTGCGATGTCGCGCGCCACGACCAGCGGGCCGGTCAGGGAGAGGCGGGTCTTGACGGGGTACTTCGTCAGCTCGGCGAGGATCTCGTCCATCGGCTGGTTCAGGTCGATCCTCACGACGTCACCCTCCGTGGAGAGGTGCTCGTCGGTGGTCTCCGGCAGGAAGCGCGCCGGGTCGGTCTCCAGCTGCTCCAGGAAGACGCCCTCGGCAGTGATCTTCGCGACGGCCTGGCGGTCGGCCGAGCAGGACACGGCGATCGCGACGGGCAGCGAGGCGCCGTGCCGGGGGAGTCGGACGACGCGGACGTCGTGGCAGAAGTACTTGCCGCCGAACTGCGCGCCGATGCCGATCTTCTGGGTCAGCTCGAAGACCTTCTCCTCCAGCTCCTTGTCCCGGAAGCCGTGGCCCAGCTCCGACCCCTCGGCGGGCAGCTCGTCCAGGTAGTGCGCGGAGGCGTACTTCGCGGTCTTCAGGGCGAACTCGGCCGAGGTGCCGCCGACGACGATCGCCAGGTGGTACGGCGGGCAGGCGGCCGTGCCGAGTGAGCGGATCTTCTCCTCCAGGAACTTCATCATGCTCGCCTCGTTGAGCACGGCCTTCGTCTCCTGGTAGAGGAAGGACTTGTTGGCGGAGCCGCCGCCCTTGGCCATGAAGAGGAACTTGTACGCGCCGCCGTCGGTCGCGTACAGCTCGATCTGCGCGGGCAGGTTCGAGCCGGTGTTCTTCTCGTCCCACATGGTCAGCGGGGCCATCTGCGAGTACCGCAGGTTCAGCTTGGTGTACGCGTCGTAGATGCCGCGGGAGAGGGCCTCCTCGTCGCCGCCCCGGGTCAGCACGTTCTGGCCGCGCTTGCCCATGACGATGGCGGTGCCGGTGTCCTGGCACATGGGCAGCACGCCGGCGGCGGCGATGTTGGCGTTCTTGAGCAGGTCGAGCGCGACGAACTTGTCGTTGCTCGACGCCTCCGGGTCGTCGATGATCCGGCGCAGCTGGGCCAGGTGGGCCGGGCGCAGGTAGTGCTGGATGTCGTGGATCGCCTCGGCGGCCAGCCGGCGCAGGGCCTCCGGCTCGACCTTGAGGAACGTACGGCCGTCGGCCTCGACGGTGGAGACACCATCGGCGGTCACCAGGCGGTAGGGCGTGGTGTCCTCTCCCAGGGGGAGCAGATCGGAGTACGCAAACTCTGGCATGACGGCAGCCATTCCTCACTCGGCAGACAGCAGCGCCGCCTCCATTGGCGGCGCGTCCTCCAGCGTAGAGCGCGGCTCGGCGGCGGCGTCTGTGAGGTAAGGCTCAGTTCCGGGCGGGTGATGTCCGTATCGGCCAAGTGACGCCCACGCTGCGTGTCCCTCACCTCGCCTCGGGTGGGGGGTCCAGATTGTGCTCGTACGTGCCTTGTGCACCGGCCGCCTCTTCCGTGCCGCCGGGGAGACCTCGATCGCGTACGGGAGGAAGACCGATGACACCTGGGTGGAGAGGGGCCGTGGCCGTGGCCGCGGCGGCCTTGCTGTGGGGCGGTCTCGCGCCGGGGGTGGTGCCCGACGGTGCTCGGGCGGCACTTGCGGCACCCACGGCCTACGCGGCACCCACGGCCTACGCGGCGCAGGCGCCGCACGTGGCGGGGACGACGCGAGCGGCGGGCCGGTCCGCCGAGCCCGGTACGGCGTTCGCCTGGGGCGACCGGGCCGAGGGCCGGCTCGGCGACGGGGCCGCTTCGGGGGTGCGGACCACGCCGGGCACGGTCTGCGCGGGCGGTTCGTGCGCGGCCGCGCTGGAGGGTGTGGTCGCCGTCGAGGGCGGTTCCGGACACGGCATGGCCCTGCGGAACGACGGCACGGTCTGGACCTGGGGTGCCAACCAGTACGGACAGCTGGGCGACGGCACGACCACGCCACGGACCACGCCCGTCCCGGTCGCCTCCCTCACCGACGTGAACGCCATCGCGGCGGGCGACCACCACAGCCTCGCGCTCCGCCGGGACGGGACCGTCTGGGCGTGGGGCCGCAACCACGCCGGCCAGCTCGGCGACGAGACCGCCACCGACCGGTCCGCCCCCGTGCAGGTGCGGTGCCTCTTCTTCCCCGAAGCGGGGTGCGGCGAGCCCGTCCTGGCCCGGGCGACCGCCATCGCCGCGGGCGCCGCGCACAGCCTCGCCCTCCACGCGGGCGGCGAGGTGAGCGCCTGGGGCGACAACTCCTCGGGGCAGCTGGGCGACGGCACGACCGAGTCCAGCGCCTTCCCGGTCCCCTCGGGCGTCCCCCACCGGATCAAGGCCATCGCCGCGGGCGCGCGCCACAGCGTGGCCGTGCGCCAGGACAACGGCGCGGTCGTCGCCTGGGGATCCAACACCAGCGGGCAGCTGGGCAACGGCACCACCACCGGCAGCACCTGGCCCGGGGCGGTCTGCGCGACCGGCACGAGTGCCGGATGCGCCACCTTCCTCACCGCCGTGACCGGCGTCGAGGCGGGCGGCGCCCACACGCTCGCGGTCCTCGACGGCGGGGTCCGCGCCTGGGGCCAGAACAGCGCGGGACAGCTGGGCGACGGAACGACCACCCAGCGGACCACGCCCGTGCGGGTCTGTGCCACCGGAACGGGCGCCGGATGCACCTCCTTCCTCGGCGGGGTGGCCTCGGTCGCCGCGGGCGGGTCCTTCAGCCTCACCCGGCAGGCCGACGGCACGGCCCGCGCCTGGGGCTCCAACGCCTTCGGCCAGCTCGGCGACGGAACGCAGACGAGCAGGCCGGCCTCGGTCCGGGTGTGCGCCCCCGGCAGGCCCGCGCCGTGCGACCGCCTCCTCGAAGGGGCCGGGACCGTCGCGGCGGGCGCGGACTTCGCCCTGGCGGCCGTCCGCCCGCGCGCCGACGTGCGCGTCGCGATCGGCGCGGACGAACCGGTCGCGAGCGGCGAGGACCTGACGTACACGGTCACGGTCCGCAACGACGGTCCGACCGCGGCGGACGACGTCACCGTCGGCGGCGGCCTGCCGGCCGGGAGCGGATTCGTGAGCGTCACGTCCAGCAGGGGGAGTTGCACGGGCCCGCCGGC
This sequence comes from Streptomyces sp. NPDC053755, assembly GCF_040677675.1. Classification (NCBI taxonomy): domain Bacteria; kingdom Bacillati; phylum Actinomycetota; class Actinomycetes; order Kitasatosporales; family Streptomycetaceae; genus Streptomyces; species Streptomyces sp. NPDC053755. Next base: position 145,537 of record NZ_JBFASK010000003.1, read on the forward strand.
CGGCGGCTCCGGCACCGTGACGTGCGCGCTCGGCCGGATCGGCGCCGACGCCCAGGCCACGGTGAGCATCCGGGTCAGGGTCACCGCCGCGACCGGGACCATGATCGCCGGGACGGTGACGGTGAGCGCCGGCACGTCCGATCCCAAGCAGGTCAACAACACCGCGGTCCTCCGGACGCCGGTGAGCTGATGCGTACGAGAGGACGATCCATGGGATGTGCCGTGCGGGGCCGCCGCTCACCGGGACGGGCCGTGGCGCTGGGGCTGACCGTGCTGTTGTGGGCGGGCCTCGCGCCCTCGGCGGCCGTCGCCGGCCGGGCCGCCGAACCGGGCGACGTGGTGGCCTGGGGGTCCAACGACTACGGGCAGCTGGGTGACGGGTCGACCGTCGGCGCGAGCCCCGGACCGGTCGCGGTCTGCGGCGCCGCTCCCTGCCCCAGGGCGCTGGGCCGGGTCGTCGCCGTGGAAGCGGGCTACCTCCACAGCGTGGCCCTCACCTCCGACGGCACGGTCTGGACGTGGGGGAGCAACGAGACCGGGCAGCTGGGCGACGGCACCTACGTCAGCCGCCACGCGCCCGTCCGGGTGGGCTCCCTGACGGGGGTGACCGCGATCTCCGCCGGCCGCCTCCACACCCTCGCGGTCCGCTCCGACGGCACCGTCTGGGCCTGGGGATACAACGGCGAGGGCCAGCTGGGCAACGGCACCACCACCGCAAGCAACGTGCCCGTCCAGGTCTGCGCCCAGAACACCTCGGCGGGGTGCACCAGCTTCCTCACGGGGGTGGCCGACGTCTCGGCGGGCTACGCGCACAGTCTCGCCGTGAGCACCGGCGGAGCGGTCCGCGCCTGGGGCGACAACCGCTACGGCGCGCTCGGCGACGGCACCACCGTCCAGCGGCTCGTCCCCGTCCCCACCCTGCTGACCGGCGGGGTCCGGAGCGTCGCCGCCGGCCTCTTCTTCAGCCTGGGCGCGATGACGGACGGCACCGCGCGTGGCTGGGGGCAGAACTTCCACGGCTATCTCGGCGACGGCACGACCACCGACCGGACCGCGCCCGTGCGGGTCTGCGCGGTCGGGACCTCGGCCGGCTGCACCGCCTTCCTCGGCGGTGTGGCGTCGGTGGCCGCGGGCGAGGACCACGGACTGGCCGTACTGGCCGACGGCGGTGTCCGGGCCTGGGGCCACAACGGCCAGGGGCAGTTGGGCGACGGGACGACGACCGACCGGCACACGCCGGTGCGCGTCTGCGGCACGGGTACGAGCGCCGGATGCACCGTCTTCCTCGGCGGGGCCACCGCCGTCGACGCCGGGTTCCGGTTCGGTGTGACCCGGCATGCCGACGGCACCGTCCGCACCTGGGGAAGCGGCAGGACCACCCCGAACCGTGTCTGCGCGTCCGTGCAGAGTCCGACCTGCGACCGGCTGCTGGAGGGGGTCGGCGCGGTGGCGGCGGGCTTCGCACACAGCCTGGCCGTCGCCCTGCCCCGCGCCGATCTGCGGGTCACGATCACCTCGGACGCGCCCGTGACGAACGGAGAGGACCTGACGTACACGGTCACGGTCCGCAACAACGGGCCGACCGCCGCCGACGACGTGGTGCTCGACGACAGCCTCCCCGGCGAGGGGCGGTTCGTGACCGCCACGCCGAGCAGGGGGACGTGCGCCGTCCTGCCGCCCACCGGGTCATCCGACACCGTGACCTGCGCCTTCGGCCGCATCGGGCGCAACGCCCAGGCGACCGCGACCATCAGGGTCACGGTCAGGGCGACGGCGGGGACCACGATCACCGACACGGCGACGGCCGGGAGCGGCACGCCCGACCCGAACCCGGGTGACAACACCGCGTCACTCCGGACGACGGTGGGCTGAGACCCCGGCACCCCGCCTGGCACCCCGCCCGCCCGCTCCTGCCGGAGCCTCGCGAGGCCCCTCCCGCCGCACCCCGCGACGGGAGGGGCCTTCTCCGTGTTCCGGGCGGCCCCTTCCACACAGCGCGCGCGGTGGGCTAGTCGCGATCTATCGCGTTTCGCTAAGGTGGTGTCGTGGACCTCGACAAGCAGCCCCAGAAGCCGGTCGCCCCCGCCGAGCCCGCCCCGGCGCCCGCCGCCGTCGGCGACTCCCTGAGGGCCTCGGACGCCGACCGGGACCGGATCGCGGACATCCTCCGGGACGCCCTGGCCGAGGGGCGGATCGACGCCGAGGAGCATTCCGAGCGGATCGACGCGGTCTACCGCGCCAAGACCGTGGGCGAGCTGGAGCCCATCGTCCGCGACCTGCCCGCCGGCGCCCGCCCCCGCCCGGAGCCGGCATCGGCGTACGCCTACGGCCCCGACGACACCTCGGGCCCCGCCGACAACCTGGTCGCCGTCTTCTCCAGCACCACCCGCAAGGGCCGCTGGCGCGTGAGCCGCCGGACCAACGCCTTCTCCCTCTTCGGGAACATCGAGATCGACCTGACCGAGGCGCTCTTCGCCCAGCGGCTCACCACCATCAACGCCACCTCCGTCTTCGGCAACGTCGAGGTGCGGGTCCCGGAGAACATCACCCTGCGGGGCAACGGCACCGGAATCTTCGGCAACTTCGAGGTGGTGAACCTGGAGGCCGCCGACCCGCAGGCCCCGGTCGTCGTGATCAACGGCTATTCGGTCTTCGGCAACGTCGAGGCCAAGCCCAAGCGCGGCAAGTGGATCACCGACCTCCAGAACCAGTTGCGCAAGCACCTCGGCCACTGACCCGGGGCCGGGTCGCGGCCCCGCCGGCGCTGAACCGGCGTCGCGTCGGCCACCGACCGGAGAGGCGACGGAGCCGACCGGGTGTCGCGCCGTCCGGTGACCGGTCGCCGCGTCGGCGAGCCCCGCGGACGCCGATCCGGGTGACCGGATTCCGACCCTCGGATTCCGCACTCCGGAACTCCCTGGCACGCGGTGCATAGGCGTACGCACAGCGGGTAAGGCTGCTGCATCGTCTCTCGCTCGCGAAGCCGTCGTCAGGAGTAGACCGTGCTGCATCCGCCGCATCAGCCCCTCCAGGTCGCCGCCGTCCCTTCCCAGGCCGCCCCCGCACGGGAGGACGAGGCAGGCCCCTGGCATTCGGAGGCGGTGTGCCGCCGGGACGAAGCCGGACTGTTCTTCGCCCCCTCCAAGGAGCCGACCGCCGCCCGGCTCTCGCGGGAGGAGGCCGCCAAGCGGGTCTGCGCCCGCTGCCCCGTGATGGTCGAGTGCCGCGAGCACGCGCTGCTCCAGCCGGAGCCGTACGGCGTGTGGGGCGGGCTGACCGCGGCCGAGCGCCGCGTGGTGCTCGCCCGCCGCCGGCGGCGCGAGGTGGAGCTCAGAAACGCCGCGACGGACCGGATCGCCGCCGCGGGCTGACGGCCCCGGCGGCCCGGCCGTACGGGAAGGGGCGCCCCCACCGCACATGGGGGCGCCCCTCTTCGTGTCTCCGTGCCCTGCGTCCGGCGCTACTTCGCGCGGTCGAAGTCGATCTTGCTGTAGGCGCGCAGCTTCGAGAGCCGGTGCGTCGAGTCGATCTGGCGGATCGTGCCCGACTTCGAGCGCATCACGAGAGACGACGTGGTCGCCGTCTCGGAGCGGTAGCGGACCCCCCGCAGCAGCTCGCCGTCGGTGATGCCGGTGGCCACGAAGAACACGTTCTCGCCGCTGACCAGGTCGTTCGTGGACAGCACCCGGTCGAGGTCGTGGCCGGCGTCGATCGCCTTCTGGCGCTCGGCGTCGTCCTTCGGCCACAGCTTGCCCTGGATCACACCGCCCAGGCACTTGATGGCACAGGCCGAGATGATGCCCTCGGGCGTGCCGCCGATGCCGAGCAGCAGGTCGACGCCGGTGCCCTCGCGGACGGCCATGATCGAGCCGGCGACATCGCCGTCGGAGATGAACTTGATCCGGGCGCCGGTCTCGCGGATCTCCTTGACGATCCCCTCGTGGCGGGGACGGTCCAGGATGACGACCGTGACGTCCTCGGGCGCCATGCGCTTGGCCTTGGCGACCCGGCGGATGTTGACCGAGACGGGGGCGTTGATGTCGACGAAGTCGGCGGCCTCGGGGCCGGTGACCAGCTTGTCCATGTAGAAGACCGCGGACGGGTCGAACATGGTGCCGCGGTCGGCGGCGGCCAGGACGGCGATCGCGTTCGGCATGCCCTTGGCGTTGAGCGTGGTGCCGTCGATCGGGTCGACGGCGATGTCCACCTCGGCGCCGGTACCGTCGCCGATGCGCTCCCCGTTGTAGAGCATGGGGGCTTCGTCCTTCTCGCCTTCGCCGATGACGACGACGCCGTTCATCGAGACGGTGGAGACGAGGGTCCGCATGGCGTTGACCGCGGCGCCGTCGGCGCCGATCTTGTCCCCGCGGCCGACCCAGCGGCCGGCGGCCATGGCGGCGGCCTCGGTGACACGTACCAGTTCGAGGGCGAGGTTGCGGTCGGGGGCCTCGGGCGAGACCTCGAGCTCGGACGGCAGATGATGCTCGGTCATCGGAGCGCACCTTTCTGTACGGCGACGGCCGGAATGGAGGGTGCTGCGACTCTATCGGTACGTCGACAAATTGAGCAGAGGGGCCCACGTATGAGCGCGGCATCGTGATGCGACCATGGGGGGCGTGGCAGGTATGCGAGGCAGACAGACGGTCCGCGGGATGATTCAGTCCCTTGCGGTGATCTTGGTGGCCGCGGGCGTGATGTATTACTTCATCCCGCACGACGAGGACGCGAACCCGGTCCAGGTGAAGGACTACCGGGTGGAGCTCCTGACGGCCCAGCGGGCGGCGCCGTATCCGGTGCTGGCGCCCGAGGGTCTCGGTGGCGACTGGAAGGCGACGGTCGTCTCGTACAACCGCGAGCAGGGCGACACGTGGCGGCTGGGCTTCCTCGACCCGGACACGCAGTACGTGGCCCTCTACCAGTCGACGTCGGAGCCGAAGAAGTTCGTCCCGGACGTGACGCAGCGGGCCAAGGACTCCGGGAAGACGCAGACGGTGGCCGGTCAGGTCTGGCAGCGCTGGGAGGGCCCGCACTACGACGCCCTCGTGCGCACGGACGGCGAGGCGACGACCGTGGTGACCGGCACGGCGTCGTTCGAGCGGCTGGCGGAGATGGCCGGCTCGCTGCGGGCGGGCAAGGCGGCTTAGCCGCGGTCCGCCGGTACGGGAAAGGCCCCGGGCGCGATGCGCTGGGGGCCTTTTCACGTCGGATCCGGGCGGTCCGGTTCGGATCCGGGGGTCCGGGTGCGGTCCGTGGGGAGATCCGTGTCCGATTCCGTCGGGGTCAGACGGTGGTGACGACGTCGTCGTAGGCCAGGCGCGGGGAGCGGGGGAACCAGGCGTCCTCGCCCGGCTTGCCGATGTTGACGACCATCAGCGGGGTGTGGTCGTCGTCCAGGAACTCCTTCTGGACGCCGGCGAAGTCGAGGCCGGTCATCGGGCCGGCGGCGAGGCCGGCGGCGCGGACGCCGACGATGAAGTAGGCGGCCTGAAGGGCGGCGTTCAGCAGGGCCGAGTTCTCGCGGACCGGGCGCTCGGCGAAGAACATGTCCTTGGCCTGCGGGAAGTGCGGGAGCAGGGCCGGCAGGTCCTCGTGGAACTCGTTGTCGGCGGACAGGATCGCGACGAGCGGGGCGGCGGCGGTCTTGGGCTGGTTGCCCTCGGCCATGTGCTTGATCAGGCGCTCGCGGGCCTCGGGGGAGCGGACCAGGGTGATGCGCAGCGGGGTCTGGTTGAAGGCGGTCGGGCCGAACTTCACCAGGTCGTAGATCGCCTGGACCTGCTCGTCCGTCACCGGCTCGTCGGTGAACGTGTTGGCGGTGCGGGCCTCGCGGAAGAGGAGGTCCTGGGCGGCGGGGTCAAGAACGAGAGACATCTGCGTACCTTCCGGACAAGCAAGGGGGTCAAGCGATGCCTCGACCGTACGCCGGTGTTTGGTTAATTTTCAACTAAACGAACCGGATAGTGGTCCGGTTCACAGGCGTACGGGGGATTCGTACCCCCTCCGACGTCACCCCTCGTCGTCCGCGGCCTCCGCCGCCAGCGAGGCGTCGAGCCGCGCCCTGGCCCCTTCCAGCCACCGCCGGCAGACCTTCGCCAGCTCCTCGCCACGCTCCCAGAGGGCCAGGGACTCCTCCAGGGTCGTCCCGCCCGCCTCCAGCCGCCGGACGACCTCGATCAGCTCGTCCCGCGCCTGCTCGTACCCGAGCGCTGCCTCTTCCACCGTGCCTGCCATGCGCACCACCCTATGCGTGGGGTCGGACAAGGGATCAGGACCCGTCCGCGTGAGTCTCCTGTGCTCCGCCGGCGGCGAGGGGCTCGCCGGAACGAGGCCCGCCATCGGGGCCCTGCGGCGCGTCGCCGTGGTCCCGCCCTCCGTCGCCGTGGTCCTGTGCCGGGTCGGCGTGGTCCTGTGCCGCGTCGCCGTGGTCCTGTGCCGGGTCGGCGGCCGCGGTTCCGTCGGCGCGCGGTGCGCCGACGCGGCGGACCGCGAAGTCCCCGGCCGCCACCCTGGCCCGCAGCTCCTCGTCCGCCGCGACCTCCTCGGGGCTGCGCACCACCGAGCCGTCCGCCCGCTGGAGCACCGCGTACCCGCGCTCCATCGTCGCGGCCGGCGACAGGGCCCGTACCCGCGCGCGGGTGTGCGACAGCTCGGAGTCGGCCCGGTCGAGGAGGTGCCCGAGGGTCCGCCGGCTGCGCGCGAGGAGGGCGTCCAGCTCGTCCTCGCGAAGCTCCACCATCCGCTGCGGATGCTCCATGACGGGCCGCGTCAGCGCGTGGGCCAGCCCGCGCTCCTCGCGTTCGAGCAGCCCCCGCACCGTCCGCAGCGCCCGGTCCCGCAGCCCCCGCACCCGCTCCAGCTCCTCCCCGACGTCCGGTACGGCCTTCTTGGCCGCGTCCGTCGGCGTGGAGGCCCGCAGGTCGGCGACCAGGTCGAGCAGGGGCGAGTCGGGTTCGTGGCCGATCGCGGAGACCACCGGCGTACGGCAGTCGGCGACCGCCCGGATCAGCCGCTCGTCCGAGAACGGCAGCAGGTCCTCCACGCTGCCGCCGCCCCGGGCCACGATGATCACGTCCACGCCCTCGTGGGCGTCGAGCTCCCTGACGGCCTGGACGACCTGCGGCACGGCCTTCACGCCCTGGACGGCGACGTTGCGCACCTCGAACCGGACGGCGGGCCAGCGCCGCCGGGCGTTCTCCAGGACGTCCCGCTCGGCCGCGGAGGCGCGGCCCGAGACGAGGCCGACGAGCTGGGGGAGGAACGGCAGCGGCTTCTTGCGGTCGAGAGCGAACAGCCCCTCGGCGCCCAGGCTCCGCTTCAGCTGCTCGAGACGGGCCAGCAGCTCCCCGATGCCGACCGGCTTGATCTCCACGGCCCGCAGGGAGAGCTGCCCGCGCGGCGCGTACCACTCGGGCTTGGCGTGCACGACGACGCGCGCGCCCTCGGAGACGATGTCGGCGACGGCGTCGAACACCTGGCGGTAGCAGGTGACGCCGATGGAGATGTCGTGCGACGGGTCCCGCAGGGTCAGGAAGACGACGCCCGCGCCGGGGCGCCGCGACAGCTGCGTGATCTGCCCCTCGACCCACACGGCTCCGAGCCGGTCGATCCAGCCTCCGATGAGCCGGGAGACCTCCCCGACGGGAATCGGCGCTTCGGCGGACGTAGTGAGAGCCATGCGCCGAGACTAGTGGCCCGCTCGGACATCCGAACGGGCCCGGCCCGTCCGTCCCGATCGCCGTGTCGTCCGCCCGGCCTGGGCGTCAGGTGTGTCGCCGTGCCGGTCCCGGGCTCGTCCGTCAGGTCCGCCGTGCCGGTCCCGGGCTCGTCCGTCAGGTCCGCCGTGCCGGTCCCGGCCGGCTCGTCACGTCCGCCGTGCCGGGCCGCGGGCCTTCACGTCCGCCGCGCCGTCCCCTGCACCGCGAGGACCACCAGCCCCACCCCCAGCCACACCACACCCACCAGCTGGGCCGATGTCGCCGCCTCCGCGATGACCGCCACCAGGATCGCCGCGCCCACCACCGGCGCCACCACGTGCTTGAGCACGTGCGGCGGCCCCTCCGCCCGCCGTACCGCGAACCAGCCCACCACGCTCGCGTGCAGCAGCACGAACGCCGTCAGCGCCCCGATGTCGACGACCGACACCAGGTGGTCCAGCCCGTCGTCCCGCCGCGCCGCCCACACCGCCGCCACCATCGTCACGGTCGCGGCGACCAGGAGCGCCACCCGCGGCACCCCCGAGTCCGTGCGCGCGAGCGCCCGCGGCAGCCGCCGGTCGCGGCCCATCGCGAAGAGGAGCCTGCCCCCCGCGGCCTGCCCCGCCAGCGCGGCGAACGCCGCGCCGATCGCCTTGGAGACCGCCACCAGGTCGTGCAGCCAGCCGCCCACGGACGCCTCCACGGCGTCGTAGAAGGCCGATCCCTGCTTCACCGGCTCGGCCGCCAGCTCCGCCGACGACACCGGTTCGAGGAGCGCCACCAGATACGTCTGGGCGATGAACAGCACCCCGGCCAGCGCCAGGCAGAACAGCACCGCCCGCGCGACCTTCGCCGAACCGCCCGTGACCTCCTCGGCGAAGGAGGCGATCGCGTCGAAGCCGAGGTACGACAGCACGGCCACCGACACCGCGCCCAGCACGGCGGCGAGCGAGAACGACACGTCGCCCGTCAGCGGCGACCACCAGTCGCGCCGCGCCCCGTCCCGTATGAGAACGACCGCGGCCGAGACGACGAAGACCAGCAGCACCACGATCTCCATCGCGAGCACCGCGAAGCCGACCCGCGCCGCCGCGCGCACGCCCCACAGGTTGAGCAGGGTCGTGATCACCACCGCGATCCCGGTCCAGACCCACCGGTCGACCTCGGGGACCAGCGCCTCCATGGCGATTCCCGCGAACAGGTAGGCCACGGCGGGGATCAGCAGGTAGTCGAGCATCGCCATCCACCCGGCGACGAAGCCGGGGCCCTCGCCCAGGCCCTTGCGGGCGTAGGTGAACACCGATCCCGCCTGCGGGGCGACCCGCACCATCTGCGCGTAGCTGAACGCGGTGAACGCCATGGCGACCGTCGCGACGAGGTACACCAGCGCCACCGCGCCGTGCGACTTCGCGTCGAGCGTGCCGAAGACACCGACCGGTGCCATGGGCGCGATGAAGAGCAGGCCGTAGACGACGAGGTCGCGGAAGCCGAGGGTCCGCCGCAGGCCGGTGTGCGCCGCGACCGGCGGCTCCTGCTGTGATTCCTGCGCCATGGGGCCAGTCTCGGCCACGGAGTCGATCATCCGCCTGACCGACGCGGCCGAAGGGAACCACGCCCGCCGGCGGGGCGGGCGGGTCAGGGGCGCCCCCCCCGCGAGGCCGAGCCCGCGGCCGTTTCCCCGGTCGGCCCGTGGCCCCCGGTCGGCCCACGTTTCCGCTCGGCCCGCGTTTCCGGTCGGCCCGTGGCCCGCGGCCCGTCCCGCGCTGCGCCCTCCGTCGTCCGTACGAGTGGCTGCGAGCAGGGCCCTCAAGGCGCGGCCTTACGATGGGACGCATGACTGCTACGCCCGCGACCAACCGCCCGAAGCGTGTCCTGCTCGCCGCTCCCCGCGGCTATTGCGCGGGTGTGGACCGTGCCGTGATCGCCGTGGAGAAGGCCCTGGAGCAGTACGGGTCCCCGATCTACGTCCGCCACGAGATCGTCCACAACAAGTACGTCGTCCAGACGCTGGAGCGGAAGGGCGCGATCTTCGTCGACCAGGCCACCGAGGTGCCCCCGGGCAACATTGTCATGTTCTCCGCGCACGGCGTGGCGCCGACCGTCCACGAGGAGGCCCGGCAGGGCCGGCTCGCGACCATCGACGCGACCTGCCCGCTGGTCACGAAGGTGCACAAGGAGGCCGTCCGGTACGCCGAGGCCGACTTCGACATCCTGCTGATCGGCCACGAGGGCCACGAGGAGGTCATCGGCACCTCCGGCGAGGCGCCCGACCACATCCAGCTGGTCGACGGCCCGGAGGACGTGGCCAAGGTGGAGGTGCGCGACCCCTCCAAGGTCGTCTGGCTCTCCCAGACCACGCTCTCGGTCGACGAGACGATGGAGACGGTCGACGCGCTGCAGGACAAGTTCCCGCAGCTGATCTCCCCGCCGTCCAGCGACATCTGCTACGCCACGCAGAACCGGCAGACCGCCATCAAGGAGCTCGCCGGTCAGGCGGAGCTGGTGATCGTGGTCGGCTCGAAGAACTCCTCGAACTCCATCCGCATGGTCGAGGTCGCCAAGCAGGCCGGCGTGCCCGAGGCGTACCTCGTCGACTTCGCCAGCGAGATCGACGAGGCGTGGCTGGAAGGCGTCACGACGGTCGGCCTCTCCTCCGGTGCCTCGGTCCCGGACGTCCTGGTCGAGGAGGTCCTGGTGTGGCTCTCCGAGCGCGGCTACGCCGACGTGGAGATCGTGAAGACCGCCGACGAGTCCCTGACGTTCTCGCTCCCCAAGGAGCTTCGCAACAAGGACCTGCGGGCCGAGGCCGCCGCGCTCCTCGAGGAGTGAACACCGGGGTGTGTTTCCCCTACCGTTGATTCCATGAACGTCTTCGGAGTGGACATCGGCGGCTCGGGCATCAAGGGCGCCCCCGTGGACCTGGAGCGCGGAGCGCTCACGGAACCGCGCCACAAGGTACTCACCCCCCATCCCGCGACGCCGGACGACGTCGCGGGATGTGTCGCGGAGGTCGTGGAGAACTTCGGCTGGTCGGGGCCGGTGGGCGTCACCTTCCCCGGCGTGGTGACCGACTCGACGATCCGCACGGCGGCCAACGTCGACAAGAAGTGGGTCGGCGTCGACGCGGGCAGACTGCTCGGCGAGCGCCTCGGGGGCCTCCCGGTGACGGTCCTCAACGACGCCGACGCGGCGGGGGTCGCCGAGATGACCTTCGGCGCGGGCCGGGGCCGCAAGGGCACCGTGATCCTTCTGACGCTGGGTACGGGCATCGGCTCGGCCCTCTTCGTCGACGGGCGGCTCGTGCCGAACACGGAGCTGGGTCATCTGGAGCTGAAGGGGCACGACGCGGAGAAGCGGGCCTCGACGAAGGCGAAGGAGGACGAGGACCTCACCTGGGAGCACTGGGCGACGCGGCGGGTCCAGAAGTACCTCGCGCACGTGGAGATGCTCTTCTCGCCGGACCTGTTCATCATCGGCGGCGGAGTGAGCCGGAAGGCGGACAAGTTCCTTCCGCTGATCGAGGGGATCAGGGCGGAGATCGTCCCGGCGGGCCTGCAGAACGACGCCGGCATCGTGGGCGCGGCGATGGCGTCGCAGGTCCTCCACTAGGGAGCGACCGGAAGGTATCGCCGTCCGCCCGGAGGGCGCGGGCCGCGGCGTCCGGTGCGCGCGGGGCGTCGCGGCCCGGGCGGGACTTTCCGGACACGGCCTGGCCCGTCGGGCCGCCGCGGGCTTGCTACGGGGCGGGGCGGCGGCCCGGGAGCGGGCGGGCGCCGGCGCGCTGCCGGCGCCCCATGTCCCGTACCTTCCGGACGCTGCTGATCAGTCCGGCGACGAGCGTGCCTCCGTACAGCCAGCCGGCGTGGACGGCGAGGGCGGTGACCACGGCCATCGCCTGGCCGCCGAAGCCACCGGAACCGCCGGCGATAGGCACGACGCCGACGGCGAAGGCGATGGGGACGCTGATGGGGGCCGTCACGAGGTCGGCGGGGCGCACCCAGAGCGCGGTGAGGGCGCTGACCGGCAGGAACAGGATCCCGAAGACGACCGGGGACCCGTCGAAGAGCAGCCGGTCGAGGAGACCGAGCACCAGCATGACGGCGGAGGCGAAGAGCCCGGCGCCGAGGCCGGTCAGCCGGGGATGGGGCAGCCGTCCCTGGGCGGTGGTGGCGGGCGGTACCGGCCTGGTGCGCGCGGGCCCGGCGGCGCGCTCCACCCGGCCTCGGCCGGACGGCCCGGGGCGGGCGGCGACGCGGTAGACGGCGGCGCCCTCGACGAGCGCGCCGGGCGGGGTCAGAGGGGTCTGCGGCCGCCGGCGGCCCTGGGGCTGACTAGTCCTGTGCTGCTCCACTCCACCAACGTAGGTCGGGTAGGGGTCGCGCACCGCCGTGAGACACGCCCTTTGGGTGACCTCTCGGCCGATATCGACCGAGAGTCGACGGGGAACGTCCGTCGTCGGCCGGTTCGCCGCGCCCGTAAACTGGGGGATCGGCCCACTGGCCACACCGCGCCCACACCGCATCCACCGCTAGGGAAGTCGCCACCGTGTCGCTCACGATCGGAATCGTCGGCCTGCCGAATGTCGGCAAGTCGACCCTGTTCAACGCCCTGACCAAGAACGACGTGCTGGCGGCCAACTACCCGTTCGCCACGATCGAGCCCAACGTCGGCGTCGTCGGGGTCCCCGACGCCCGCCTGACGAAGCTGGCCGAGATCTTCAGCTCGCAGCGGGTTCTGCCGGCGACGGTCGACTTCGTCGACATCGCGGGCATCGTCCGGGGCGCGAGCGAGGGCGAGGGCCTCGGCAACAAGTTCCTCGCGAACATCCGCGAGTCGGACGCGATCTGCCAGGTCATCCGCGCCTTCAAGGACGAGAACGTCGTGCACGTCGACGGCAAGGTCTCGCCGAAGGACGACATCGAGACGATCAACACCGAGCTGATCCTGGCCGACCTCCAGACGATCGAGAAGGTCCTGCCGCGCCTGTCGAAGGAGGCGCGCATCAAGAAGGACGTGGCGCCGAAGGTCGCGGCGGTCGAGGCGGCGAAGGAGATCCTGGAGAGGGGCGACACCCTCTTCTCGCAGGGCATCCTCCAGGGCTCGGAGAAGGCCGAGCTCCTCCACGACCTGCACCTGCTGACGACGAAGCCCTTCCTCTACGTCTTCAACGTGGACGAGGAGGAGCTGACCGACGACGCCTTCAAGGACGAGCAGCGCGCGCTGGTCGCCCCGGCCGAGGCGATCTTCCTCAACGCCAAGCTGGAGCAGGACCTGGCGGAGCTCGACGAGGAGGACGCCATGGAGCTCCTCCAGTCCGTCGGCGCCGAGGAGCCGGGCCTGGCGACCCTCGCCCGCGTGGGCTTCGACACCCTGGGCCTCCAGACCTACCTCACGGCCGGCCCGAAGGAATCCCGCGCCTGGACGATCAAGAAGGGCGCCACGGCCCCCGAGGCGGCCGGCGTGATCCACACGGACTTCCAGAAGGGCTTCATCAAGGCCGAGGTGATCTCCTTCGCCGACCTGGTCGAGACGGGCTCGGTCGCGGACGCCCGCGCGGCGGGCAAGGCCCGCATGGAGGGCAAGGAGTACGTGATGCAGGACGGCGACGTCGTGGAGTTCCGCTTCAACGTCTGATCGCGTATCCAGATGCGGCCTGACCTGCGTGGATGCAGGTCAGGCCGTTGTGCTGTCCGCAGCAGTCCGCAGAACTACGGAGCTTGACGGTGCGGTCGCGGTGGGCGGATTCCGGGGAGACGACCTCGATGACGAGCTTGACGTTCTCCGGGGCGTACTAGGTGCGGTCCGGGGCGTAGGGCAGGTCCGTCAGCAAGAGGTCCGGCTCGGGGCGGTTGCGGGCGTCGAGGCGAATCGTCATCTCGCGCTCGACTTCGAAGCCGGTCGGCGCCCGCGTCATGAGCGCGGTGGTCAGGGTGGTGACGAGGCGGCCGTGCCAGGCTCGCTGCGGCGACATCGCGAAGACGAGAGCTCCGTCGATCAGCTCGGTGTGGCGGGGTGCCTCGGGGAGGGGCCCGAGGTCCTCCGCGAACCAGCCTTCCGCGAGCGGCGGGCGCATCCAGGCGGGCAGTCCGGTCCTGGCTTCACGGCTGCGGCCGAGGGTGATCTCCTCCGGCGGGAGACTCTCACGGAGGCCCGCCCTTCGGTCTCCGCAGTCGGCAGTCCGCGCCCCAGCCGACATCCGCGGCCCTTCGCGTGCCCCATCCGACACCGCCCAGCACCCCTCCCCCGAAGTGGCCGAAACACACCTGACGGATTCGCCCCGGTTCGGGGTCGGGCGGCGGGGGTCGTGGGGGCCGCGCGCATAGTCTTCCCCGGCCGGGGGAGGGAGCGCCGACCGGGTGAACCGTCGGGCGGTGGCCGCTGACATGACGCGGGCTGCCGGGTCCCTTCGCCGTCTTCGGCCGATTCCAGGGGGGAACCATGATCCATCGACGTACACTCCTGCGCGCCGGCGCCACGGCCGGCGCGGTCGCCGGCCTCGGGGCCGCCGCCGCGCCGTGGGCCGCGGGGGCCGCCGAGGCCCGGACGCCGTGGGGGAGCCTGCGGGCGCGGCTCGGGGGTGAGCTGGTGCTGCCGGGGGACCCGTCGTACGCGACGGCGAAGCAGTTGCAGATGGCGCGGTACGACTCGGTGCTGCCGAGGGGCATCGCGTACTGCGCGAGCGTCGCCGATGTCACCTCCTGCGTGCGCTTCGCGCAGGACCACGGGCTGGCGACGGCCGTCCGCAGCGGTGGCCACAGTCAGGCCGGCTACTCCACCTCGACCGGGCTGGTCATCGACGTCTCCCGGCTGAACGGCGTGCGGCCCGGCGACGGGACCGTGCGGGTCGGGGCCGGCGGCCAGAGCGTCGACATCATCAACTCCCTCGCCCGGTACGGCATCCAGGTCTCGTCCGGGACGTGCCCGACCGTCGCCGTCGGCGGCTGGCTGCAGGGCGGCGGTTTCGGCCTGACCGCCCGCAAGTTCGGCATGGGGGCCGACCGCCTCGTCTCCGCGCGGGTGGTCCTCGCGAACGGCTCCGCCGTGCGCTGCTCGGCCACCGAGCACCCGGACCTGTACTGGGCGCTGCGCGGCGGCGGGGGCGGCAACTTCGGCGTGGTGACGGAGTACGAGGTGCGGCCGGTCCAGGTGCCGTCGGTCGTCCTCTACAACCTCACCTTCGACGGCGGCCAGGCCGTCGAGGTGGTCAGGGCGTGGCAGGAGTGGATAGCCCAGGGGCCCCGTGAACTGGCGGGCGAGCTGTTCCTGCTGCTGCCTGAGGACTCTCCCGCCGGTACGCCGCCGACCGTGGTCGTCTCCGGCGGCTACCTGGGCTCGCGCGACGCCTGCGACCGCGTCCTCGACCGGCTCGCCGACGGCCTCGGCCTGCGTCCCGCGAGCCGCGAGGTCGACGAACTGCCCTATCAGCAGGCGCTGATGACCGTCTTCGGCTGCGCGGACCGTACCGTGGCCGAGTGCCACCGGGTGGGGTACTCGCCCCACGCCCGGCTGCCCCGGGAGAACTGGGCGACCTACCGCAACACCTTCTTCTCCCGGCCCTGGACGCGCGCGACCGCCGAGGCCGCGGTCTCCGCCCTGGTCTCGGACCCGGCTCCCGGCCAGTTCCGCTTCCTGGGGCTCTTCGCCTACGGAGGCCGGGTCAACGACCCCGCCCCCACCGACACGGCCTTCGTCCACCGGGACTCGCTCTTCGAAGCGGGCTTCCAGGTCGGCCTCGCCGACGCGGAGCCGGCCCCGGAGCAGCGGGACCGCGCCCAGTCCTGGGTGGACACCGGGTACGCGACGCTCGCCGCGGCCTCCGGCGGGCGGTCGTACCAGAACTACATGGACCCCGCACTGACGAACTGGAGGCAGGCGTACTACGGGCAGAACTACCCGCGCCTGCGCACCGTGAAGCGGGCCTACGACCCGTACCGCTTCTTCCGGTTCCCCCAGTCCGTGGACTGACCCGTCCGCAGCGCAACGGTGGGATACGGCGCGCCCGCTCCGCGCGGGGGCAGGGCGCGCCAGCCGCAGCGGACCGGCGTCTGGTGCCGCTCGGCTCCGCCCGTACGGGGAGGCCGGGCGCCCGAGAGGGCCAGGTGGAACAGCGGCGCCACCCGCAGGGCCGGGTTGCCGTACAGCGTGGCCGGGATGAGGAGGTGATGGTCGGCGAGGAGTTCCACCGAGCGCTCGACGAAGGGCAGGGAGCGCTGGAGGCGCAGGGAGAGGTACTCGACCGGCACGTCGGTCCAGTAGGCGCGGCTCAGCTCGGCGAGGACCTCCCGGGCGCCGTGCGGAAGGCGGGCGGCCGCCCGGAGCAGGAAGCGTTCGACGTCCAGGTGCGGGCCGCTGAGTTCCTGGAGCCGGTGCTGCCGGTCGGCAAGCCGGACGGCGAAGTCGGCGAGGCTGCGCCCCTGCCACGGGGCGATGCGGCTGCCGAGGGCGCGCAGGGCGAACGGCAGCCCCTCGCAGTAGGAGGCGAGCCGGGCCAGGGCCGCCGATTCGCCGGGGGTATCGCCCGCGCCCGCGGTCCGGGCGAGGAGCTGGGTCGCCTCGGCCTCGGGCAGTGGTCCGAGGGTGACGGTGGTGACGCTGCCGGGCAGTCCGGTCGTGCGGCAGCGGGAGGTGACCACGACGACGGTGCCGGGGTCCGCGGGGAGCAGCGGCAGCACCTGGCTGGTGCCGGCCGCGTCGTCGAGCAGCAGCAGGAGGCGGCGGCCGACGGCCCAGCCGCGGAACGCCCGGGCCAGGTCCTCGGTACGGTCGGGCAGGGTGCGCCGGTCGTGTCCGACGGCGGCGAGCAGCCCCTTGAGGGCTTCGGCGGGCGCCTGCGGTGTGCCGTCCTCCTGGTGGAGGGTGGCGTGCAGCTGTCCGTCGGGGAAGCGCTCGCGCAGCCGGTGCGCGACCTGGAGCGCGGTCTCGGTCTTGCCGATCCCGGGCGCTCCGGTGACGGTGACGATCCGGGGGCCCGAGGCGGATCCGGGGCCGGTCACGGCGCGTTCGATGGCGGCCAGTTCGTGGTGCCGCCCGACGAAGCCGTCGACGGCGGCGGGCAGCAGGAAGGGGGCGCCGGCGGCGGGGGCGGGGCCTTCGGGGTGGGGCCCGGAGGGCTGGGGGTGGTAGGGCTGGGGCCGGTAGGGCTGGGGCGTCCGCTCGTCCGCGCCGTCGAGCACCTCGCGCTGGAGTTCGCGCAGACGGCCGGAGGGTTCGAGTCCCAGTTGTTCGGACATGGCGCCGCGGAGCTTCGCGTACGCGGAGAGTGCCTCGCCGCGCTGGCCGCAGCGCTGGGCGGCCGTCATGAACTGGGCGCAGAACTCCTCGTGCAGCGGGTGGAGGTAGGTCAGCTCCCTGATCTCCTCCAGGATGGCCTGATGCCGGCCCCGGGCGAGGTCCGCGCTGATGCGCTGTTCCAGGGCGCGGAGCCGGAGGTCCTCGAGGCGGGCGGCCTGCGCGGCGAGGACGGGGCCGGTCTCGATGCCCTCCAGGGCGGAGCCGCGCCACAGTTCGAGGCCGCGGCGCAGGGCGGAGGCGCCCTCGCGGGACTCGCCGCGGCCGAGGGCCTTCTGGCCCTCGCGCAGGCGTCCCTGGAAGTCCGAGATGTCGAGCTGGCCGTCCCGCAGGGGGAGCCGGTACCCGTACGGGTGGGTCTCCAGTAACTCCTGTCCCCGCTCGGGCCCCCCGTCGTCGTGCGGGTCGCCGAGCGCCTTGCGCAGTTGGTAGACGTAGGTCTGGACGGTCTTGCGGGCCCGCTTCGGCGGGCTCTCGCCCCACAGCTCGTCGATCAGCAACTCCATGGGGACGACGCGGTCCGCGTGGGTCAGCAGGACGGCGAGGACCCTGCGGGCCATCGGCGCGCTGGGTGTTCTCAGCTCCCCCTTCACTCGTATCTCCATCGGTCCCAGCAGGGCAAAGTGCAGCATCACAACGTCCTCACCGGTCTAAGACTGCGGTCGCGCGACGTCCCTTCGCCGGGCGGGCGGGGGCGACGCCGGTCGCCCCGCGCCCTGGCAGGCACGTTTCTGCCCCACTCCGTGCCCTTCCGGCTGACCGTCGCGCACGGTCACGTTCCGTACGAACACCGCCGTACGAATCTGTCATGATGGCGAAATGTCGCCCATGGTGGCGGCCCCGGAGAGGGGCGGCGCCGATGAGGGTCAGTGCTCGCCGCGGATCGACAGGTGGTGGCGGAAGACTCCGCGCGGGTCCCAGGTCGCCTTGACCGCGCGCAGGCGGTCGGCGTTCTGCCCGTAGAACAGCTCCTCCCAGCCCGCCTCCGAGGTGTTCCACTCGGGATCGGCCAGGTCGGCGTCGGGGAAGTTGACGTAGCAGCCGGCGTGCTCGTCGCCCGGGACCGGGACGCCGCCGGTCTTGGCGTGCAGGTCCCGGTAGAGGCGGCGCATCCAGTCGACGGCGGCCTCGTCGCGCTCCGGGTCCTGCCAGGTGTTCATGAAGAACGCCTGGAGCACGGAGTCGCGCTGGACCGAGGCCGTGACGTCGCCCGCGACCGCGTTGATCCGGCCACCGTAGGACTGCAGGGCGATCAGGCTGCTGTCGTGCGGCGGGTTCTCGGCGTCGAGGTGGTCGAAGAGCGTGTCGACCTGCTCGTCGGTCCACCGGCGGCGCAGGAAGGACGACTTCACCTTCTGGCGCCCGACCTCGGCGTCCTGGGCCGCGGCGAGGGCCTTCTTGGCGTCGAGCCAGGGCAGCACCTCGGTGGGCAGGACGACCGGGAAGTCGCCGAGGCCGCGGATGATGTCGGCGGTGTGCGCGGCCAGCAGCCGGTCGGCGTCGGGGCGGGTGGCGTCCACGTGCGCGAAGGCCACGGCGCCCAGGGGGGCGTCACCGCCGGGACCGGGCCGCCCGTTCAGGATCAGACCGCCGAAGAGGGAGGTGTACGGGGAGTCCGGCCCGCTGTTCTCCTCGTGCCAGCGGCCGAAGTTGCCGACGAGGGTGCGCAGCGCGGCCCGGTCCAGCGCCTCGCGGGGGAAGAGGACGGTGCCGGTCAGCACGGAGTCCCAGGGGCGGGGCAGCGCGTCGCCCGGCTCGCCGCCGCGGGCGGCCGGCGAGCGGAACCAGTAGCGCGTGACGATGCCGAAGTTGCCGCCGCCACCACCGGTGTGGGCCCACCACAGGTCGTGGTGCGGGTCCTCGGGGTCGCGGCTGGCGACCACCGCGCGGGCTTCGCCGGAGGCGTCGACCACGACGACCTCCACGGCCAGCAGGTGGTCGGCCGCGAGGCCGTGGGCGCGGCTCAGCGAACCGAAGCCGCCGCCGGCGACATGGCCGCCGACGCCGACGGTCGCGCTGTCGCCCGCCGGGAGCGCCACGCCCCAGTTCTCGTACAGGTGGCGGTAGAGGTCGGCGATCCGGACGCCGGGCTCGACGGCGAACGCCCCGCGCTCGGTGTCGTAGGACACCCCGCGCATCTCGCCCAGGTCGACGACCACCTGGACGGAGGGGTCGCCGGCCACGTTCTCGTACCCGTGACCGCCGCTGCGGACGGCGATGCGGTGGCCGTCGCGGACGGCCTGGCGCACCACGCGGACGACCTCGTCGGTGGAGGTGACGACGTGGAAGGTGTCGGGCCGCGCGGTGAAGCGCTTGTTCAGTCCCCTCCGGGACAGCGCCTCGTAGGCGTCGTCGCCCGGGCGTACGGCGGAGGAGGAGAAGGTCTCTGTCATGACGGTCCTTGCGTCGCGGGGTCGGGGAGCGTGCGGACCGGAGGTCCGTGACGCCCATGAGGAACAGGGGGAGGGAAGCCGGCTCCCCGTGCGCGGGGGATGAGGAGCACGGGGAGCCGGCCGTTCGCCGGGGCCGGGCGGGCGGCCCCTGGTCTCACTCGGCGACGGTCGCCTGGCGCCGGGAGCCGCCCACGACGAAGAGCGTGAGGACGGCGAGCGCGGCACCGATCCACAGCACGCTGGTGGTGGAGATGCCGTCGACGGCGAGGCCTCCGAAGAGCGCGCCGAGCGCGATCGAGAGGTTGAAGGTGGAGACGTACAGCGAGGAGGCGGCCTCGGTGGCGTCCGGGGCGGCGTCCAGGATCCAGGTCTGGAAGGTGACCGGCACCGCGCCGTACCCCAGGCCCCACAGGACCAGGATCGCGCCGGCCGTGAGGACGGTGGTGTCCGCGAGGGCCAGGACGGCCATGGCCACGGTCAGGACCACGGAGATCCCCATGACGGTCTGGCGCAGCCGCTTGGCGATGAGCGCTCCGGCGATGAAGTTGCCGCAGATGCCGGCGATGCCGAAGGTCAGCAGCAGGACGCCGACCATGTTGTCGTCGATGCCGTCGTCCTGGAGGATCGGCCGGACGAAGGTGTAGGCCAGGAAGTGGCCCGTGATGACGAGGAACGTCATGGCGATGCCGATCCGGACGCCCGCGTTGCCCTTGAACACCTTGGGCAGGTCGGCGAAGGTGATGGTCCGCTCGGCCGGGACCTTCGGCATCAGGATCACCATGGCGGCCAGCGAGACCAGGCCGAGGATGCCGACGACCGCGAAGGCGGTCCGCCAGCTGCTGAGGTCGCCGATGAACGTACCGGTCGGCACGCCGAGGACGGAGGCGGTCTCGACACCGCCGAAGATGACGGCCGTCGCGCGGGGGACGTGCTTCTCGGGCACCAGCCGCAGGGCGATGCCGCCGGCGATCGACCAGAAGCCGCCGACGCTGATGCCGACGAGGAACCGGGCGACGAGGACGACGGCGAAGGTGTCCGCGAACGCGGAGGCGAGGTTGGCCGCGCCGACCAGTCCGATCAGGACGGCGAGGACGAGACGGCGGTCGACGCGGCCGGTGGCCACGGTGACCAGGGGCGCCGAGATGGCGGCGACGATGCCGGGGACGGTCACCATCAGGCCCGCGGTGCCTTCCGACACGTCGAGGGCCGTACCGACGGGGGTGAGCAGGCCCACGGGGAGCAGCTCGGAGGTCATCAGGGAGAAGATGCCCAGGGTCACGGCGAGGACGGCGAGCCAGCCCTTCACGGGCGAGCGGTCCCCGCGGGTGGCGGGCGCTGGGGTGTCGACGGAGGTCACGGCTGCAACAGCCCTTCATGAGGATGGTGGTCCACGGCGTGCCGGGGGCGGGAGCCGCGGGGTCGGCCCCCGCCCCCGGAGGGAACGGCTCTCTTACTCGGTGCCGGGGGTCTTGCGCGTGGCGACGTTCATGCGGTTCCACGCGTTGACCGTGAAGATCAGCGCGATCAGCTGGGCGAGCTCCTTCTCGCCGAAGTGCTTCGCGGCCTCGTCCCAGACCGAGTCCGGCACGCCCTCGGGGAGACGGGTGACGGACTCGGTCAGGGCGAGTGCGGCCCGCTCCTGCTCGGTGAACAGGCTCGACTCCTCCCACGCGGAGAGCTGGTAGATCCGCTCCTCGGTCTCCCCCGCCTTACGGGCGTCGGAGGTGTGGTAGTCGATGCAGTACGCACAGCGGTTGACCTGGGAGGCGCGGATCTGCACCAGCTCCAGGAGGACGGGGTCGATGCCGTCGCGGGCGGCGGCGTCCAGGGCGAGGACGGCCTTGAAGACCTTGGGGGCGACGGCGGAGAAGTTCATGCGCTCAGGCACCTGAAAAGTTGTCATGCCATGAATCTAGGAGCGGAAACGGCCCAAGGTATGGTGCATTCTCATGGAAGACTCGTGGGTCAATTCCTCGGAGCCGGACACCACGGGCCCGACGGCGGACGTCACCGAACCGACCGAGGGCCTCACCGGCAGTGCGGCGGGCGTCACCGCCAGTGCGGCGGAAGCGACGGACGGTGCGACAGGGCCCGCCGGCACGGGCGGCCCCACCGAGACGGACGGCCCTGCCGACACGGCGGCTGACGTCGGTGACACGGCCGGGGGCACGGGGCCGCCCCCCGGGGCCGATCTCCATCTGGAGCTCACCGGTGAGGGGAGTCTGCGCACCCAGCTCATGCACGCGCTGCGCGAGGCCGTACGCTCCGGCAGGCTCCTCCCGGGGACCCGGCTGCCGCCCTACCGCAGCCTCGCCGTCGACCTCGGGATCGCCCGCAACACCGTGGCCGACGCCTACGCCGAGCTGGTCGAGGAGGGCTGGCTCTCCGCCCGGCAGGGCTCCGGCACCCGGGTGGCGCGACGGGCCGTCCCCTCCGAGCCGAAACTCGCCCGCCGCCCGCAACGCCCCACCCGTCGGCGGACCGTGCACGACCTGCTGCCCAGTTCTCCCGACGCGGCCGCCTTCCCGCGTGCCGCCTGGCTCACGTCCACCCGGCGGGCCGTCGCCGCGGCCCCGAACAGCGCCTTCGGCGTCGGCGACCCGCGCGGCCGGCCCGAGCTGCGCGAGGCGCTCGCGGAGTACCTGGCGCGGGCGCGCGGGGTGCGCACCGAGCCCGACCGGATCGTCATCTGCGCCGGCTTCGCGCACGGGCTGCGGCTCGTCGGCTCCCTGCGCGAGGGCCGGGTCGGCGTGGAGTCCTACGGCCTCGACTTCCACCGGGACGTCCTCGACGAGCCGGAGCCGCGCACGGTCCCGCTGACCGTCGACTCGCACGGGGCCCGGATCGAGGAGCTGCCCGGGACCGGGGCGCGGACGGTGCTGCTCACGCCTGCCCACCAGTTCCCCACCGGCGGGCCGCTGCATCCCGAGCGGCGTGCGGCGGTCGTCGACTGGGCGCGCGCGTCCGGCGGCCTGATCGTGGAGGACGACTACGACGGCGAGTTCCGCTACGACCGGCAGCCGGTGGGCGCGGTGCAGGGCCTCGACCCCGACCGGGTGGTCTACCTCGGTTCGGCGAGCAAGAGCCTGTCGCCGGCGCTGCGGCTCGGGTGGATGGTGCTGCCGGGCTGGATGGTCGACGACGTGCTGGCCGCGAAGGGCTCCCGCGAGATGTGGTCGGGGGTCGTCGACCAGCTGACGCTCGCCGACTTCATCGCCTGCGGGGCGTACGACCGGCACCTGCGGCGGATGCGGCAGAGCTACCGGCGCCGGCGCGACCTGCTGGCGAGCACCCTCGCCGAACGCGCGCCGCACATCCGGGTGAGCGGTATCGCGGCCGGCCTGCACGCGGTGCTCGAACTGCCCGAGAACACCGAGGAGGAGGCGATGCGGGCGGCCAAACGGCAGGGGCTCGCGCTCGACGGGCTGCGTGCCTACCGCCATCCCGACAGCACGATGCCGCCGCGCGACGGCCTGGTCATCGGGTACGGAACGCCGCCGGACCACGCCTTCGCCGCCGCCCTGGACGCGCTGTGCCTCGCCCTTCCGGACTCCGTGCAGGAGGACCGCCCGGGGCCCCCGCCGGTGCGCGGGAGGTGACCCCCGCGGGGGGCGGGATGCCCGCAGGGTGCCTACGGCAGCCGTGGGTAAGGCGGCAGTCGGCACCACCGCGGTCGGGGTGCCGGTGGTCGGCACGCCCCCAGGGCCCGTTCTCCACCGGTCCGTCCGCCGTCGGTCCGTCCGCCGTCGGTCCGTTCGTCTTCGGTCCGTTCGCCGTCGGTCCGTTCGTCTTCGGCAAGGCTGCCCCGGGTCCGTCCGCGGTCGGTCCGCCCCTCGTGAGTCCGCCCGTGGCCGGTCGTCCGCGGGCGCGCCGAAGGCGCCGCCGGGGCCGAGGCCCCGGCGGCGCCGTGGATCACGCGAGTGAGGTGCCGGGCACCCTCCGCTCCTACTCCCCGCCCGGTGTCAGCACCAGCGCCAGTTCCGACTCCAGGCGGTCCAGGTCGTGGACGTGGCCGTGGGCGGCGATGTGGCCGTCGGGGCGGATCAGGTAGTAGCCCGGGCGGGTGCACAGGCCCTCGCCCGCGGCCGTGCCAGGGGACGGGCGCAGCAGGCGCAGGCGCGGGTGGCGGGACGTGATGTGACCCGTCTCCGTCGACCAGCGGGCGTCACCCGTCGGCGGCCGGACCAGCAGCGTCCAGGCCGTCGGGTCCGCCTCCGGGCCCGCGATGCCCAGCGCGAGGGCCGCCCGGCGCGGCAGGACCGCGCCCGGCGCCGCCACCCCCGGAAGGCGACCGCGCCACCGGCAGCTCCGGCCGGAAGGGTGCTGGCCGGACCGCTCCGCGGTGTAGGCGAGCCGACGGCCGGCGAGCACCGGGGCGAACAGCCGGGCGGCGGCCCCGGAGCGGTCCAGCAGGGTGAACGCCGTGTCGCGGAGGTTCGCCCACCGGGGTGTCCGCGCCGTCAGGGCACGGGTGTGCAGATCGGTGTCCCGCACGATGCGCCGGGTCGCCTCCGCCCGCTCCGTGGCGTACGTGTCGAGCAGCGCCGCCGGAGAGTGGCCGCGCAGCACGGCCGCCAGCTTCCAGGCCAGGTTGTGCGCGTCCTGGAGGCCGTTGTTCATGCCCTGGCCGCCGGCCGGGCTGTGCACGTGCGCCGCGTCCCCGGCCAGGAAGACCCTGCCCCGGCGGAAGTCGGTGGCGCGCCGCGCGTGCACCCGGAACACGGTCTCCCAGACCGGCTCGGTGAGGGTGACGCCCCGGGGCCCCCGGGTGTCGACGATCTCCTGCATGGCCGCGCGGGACATGGTGCCGCCGTCCGGCATGACCGACAGGAAGCGGAACACCCCTCCGGGCTGGGGCACGACGACCAGGGTGCCGTTCATGGTCTGGTAGTACGCGATCTCGTCCGGCGGCAGGTGGCCGTCCACGTACGTGTCGATGAGCGCGAACGCCATCTCGTACGTGTTGCCCTCGAAGCCGATGCCCAGCTGCCCCCGCACCGCGCTGCCGGCGCCGTCGGCGCCGACCACGAACGGCACGGCGAAACGCTCCACGGCGCCGTCCCCGTGCTCCAGGACCGCCGTGACGGTGCCGCCGGGCTCGATCCGGCCCGAGAAGTCGACGTCGTCCAGGCAGAGCAGCCGTACACCGCGCTCGACCTTGCCGCCCAGCGCGTGGAGCCGCTCGGTGAGGATGCGCTCCGTCTCGGGCTGGGGCAGCTGGCGGGCCGCCAGGTCCTCGGTGAAGGTGAGGGAGGCGACCGGCCGCCGGTCGGAGAAGTAGCGGAACGCGTGGACCGGGACGGAGACGCGGTGCACCTCCTCGCCCACGCCGAGGTCGGTCAGGATGTCCCGCACCCTCGGCCACAGCGACAGGGCCTTGGGCACCGTCGCGGGCTCGGCGGCGCGGTCGACGATGCGGACGCGGACGCCCCGGCGCAGCAGTTCGCACGCGGTGAGCAGTCCGGTGGGGCCGCCTCCGACGATCAGTACGTCGGCGTCGCCGGCAGTCACGAGCGGGTCCTCCTTCCTGTCTCCGGGCCGTTCCGGGTCATGCCGGGCGCTGTTCGGCGCGCCGGCGCAGCCGGGCCGAGAGCTCGATGCGCTGCACCTTCATCGTGGCGGTGCGGGGCAGCTCCGAGAGCTTCATCTGGACGGGCTCGGCGAGCTGCGGCCACTCGGCGATCGCGGAGCGCCAGCGGTCGAGGTCCAGCGGCAGGTCGTCGCGGGTGGAGACCACCGGCACGCCCTTCTCGCCGGGCCCCGGGACGACGACCAGTTCGGTCAGTTCGTCCAGGCGGCCGAGGACGGTGTCCTCGATCTCCAGGGTGGAGTGGATGCCGGGGATGGAGTCGACCTCGCGGTCGAGCAGGTGCAGACAGCCCTCGTCGGTGCGGTACCCGAGGTCCATGCCGCGCCACCAGCCGCCGTGCACCTGGGTGTCGTAGCGCTCCCGCTCGCCGAAGTAGCCCAGCGCCCGGCCGGCGGCCTGCACGTCGATGTAGCCGGGGTTGTCCCGCGTCACCTCCTTGCCGTTCCGGCTCACCAGACGGAACTTGGTGTCGCTCGGGAAGGCGTAGCCCTGGCAGCGGCCGTCGGCGCCCTGGGCGGTGGCGCGGGTGAAGCCGCGGCCGACGAGCGGGCCCGTCTCGCTCTGCCCGTAGATCTGGTAGAAGAGCGGCGAGCTGCGGTCGGTGGCGTGCAGCAGCTTGTGCATGGTGCTGGGGTGGATCGCGTCGAACGTGGTGCTGAAGTACTTGACGTTGGCGAGCGGCCGGAGCGGGTGGTCCACCAACTCCTCCCACTCCATGAAGGAGTTGGGGTGTGACTCGATGAACCCCGGCCGGGTCTCGGCCCACAGCTCGGCGGCCTTCTGCGGGTCGGCGTCGTTCATGACGACCATGCGGTGCCCGCGCGGCAGCAGCACGGCGAGCGCGAGCGGCATCCGGGAGTGGACGTACGAGACGTGCAGGGCGACGGTCTCCCGCTCGCGGATCATGTCGAAGAGCTTGGCCTGCGGGCGGTAGCGGCCGTGCAGGGTGCGGGCGGAGTGGACGACCAGCTTGGGCAGCCCGGTCGTGCCCGAGGTGTGGGTCATGAGCGCGGGCAGGTCGGCGTGCGGCACGACCGGCTCCTGCCGCGGCGCGCCGGCGAAGTCGTCCAGGGAGACGGCGCCGGGGCGGGACCCGGCGACGAGGATCACCTTGCTGGTGATCTCGGCGAGCGGGGCGTCGGCGAAGGAGCCGTCCAGCTTCGCGGCGTCGGTGACGAGATAAGGGCTGCCCAGGCGGCGCAGCAGCGCGACCACGCTCTCGGCGTCCAGCGCCGGCGACAGCTGCACGGGCACGGCGCCTATCCGGGCGACGGCGCTGGAGAGAATGTTGATGTCGAATCCGTTGGACTTGTGCAGGGCGACGTGCTCGCTCCGGCGAATTCCCGCCGCGTACAGCCGGGCGGCCATGTCGTCGATGTGCTCGGCGAGCTGCGCGAATGTCAGCTTCCGCCCGGCGTCCGGGAGGAGATCCATGTCGTGGTCGAGGATGATGAGCTGGTCGCCGTGTTCGACAGCGGCCCGCTCGGCCACCAGGCCCATGTAAAGACCCTTGTCACTGGCCTTGACGGGAAGCATATGTATCGCCCCTCAGGTCGTTTTCCCATTACACCGACGGATGCACTGCAATGAATTCTTCAGAATGGCGGGAGGGAGTTGAAGAGAGCCCGGAGGTATCCGTCAGATATCCGTCCCCCTTCTGCTTTTCCGTCAGGTCGCGGAGGGCGGCGACCCGGTC
Source organism: Streptomyces sp. NPDC053755 (assembly GCF_040677675.1). Classification (NCBI taxonomy): domain Bacteria; kingdom Bacillati; phylum Actinomycetota; class Actinomycetes; order Kitasatosporales; family Streptomycetaceae; genus Streptomyces; species Streptomyces sp. NPDC053755. The sequence continues at coordinate 172,198 of NZ_JBFASK010000003.1, forward strand.
GGCGGAGATCCGGAGAAACCGACGCCTCGGGGGAGCCGGGCAGGTCGCGGACCGCCCGGCGGAACGCACCGGTGGGAGGCGGCCCCGTGGTGGGTCCGGAGGCGGCCCGCGGCCCTGCCCGGGGTCACGCGGGGCGCGGGACCGCGCGGATCGCGGTGGCGATCTCCACGGTGCGGCGCGCCTGGTACTCGATGGCCGCGAGGTTGTCCTCGTCGACGTTGCCCGGCTCGTTGCGCGAGACGCTGCTGACGCCGTACGGGTTGCCGTTGGTGGCGGTCAGCTGGATCGGGTCGGCGACGCCGGGCGGGACGATGATCGCGCCCCAGTGGTAGAAGGCGTTGTTGAGGGCGAGCAGGGTGCTCTCCTGGCCGCCGTGCAGGGTGGCGGTGGAGGTGAACGAGGACATGACCTTGTTCACCAGGCCGCGCCGGATGTGCAGCGGAAGCGTCTGGTCGATGAACTGCTTGAGCGACGCGGCGGGCAGCCCGTAGCGGCCCGGCGTGCCCCACAGCACGGCGTCGGCCCACTCCAGGTCGTCGAGGGTCGCCTCCGGGATGTCCTGGACGGAGGCGAGGTGCTCGGCCCACGCCTGGTTCCAGGTGTCGTTCTCGGGGACGACGGACGTGGTGGTCAGCTCGGCGGTCCTGCGCAGTCGCACCTCGGCGCCCGCCTTCTCGGCGGCCGCCGCGGCCGCCACGGCGAGCTGGTGGACGTTGCCCTGGGACGAGTAGTAGATGACGGCGACGTTGGTCATGTGCGGGTGCTCCCTCGGCGTTCGGCTCGGACGGCTCGATCCTTGGACGCGACGCGTACCCCGGCCAACAGCCGGCGGGACGATCCGTCAACTGGGCGGACAAGTACGTCAGATCATGCGGACGGGTCCATCAGGTCCGCCGGTCAGGGGCGCGCGCCACGGTCTGGCGCGGCCCGGTCCGCGGCTCAGGACGGTCACGGCGTGGGCGGCGGAGGCGAGGGTGGCGTGCCGGTGCCAGCCGGTGAACGAGCGCCCGGAGAAATCCCGGATCCCGACGCCGTCGGCGACCTCCTCCAGATCCCGGTCGACCTGGCGGGTCAGCCGGGCGAGCCGGAGCAGCTCGCCGGAGGTGTGGGAGGTCAGGTCGGTGAGCCAGAGCTCCGCGGGCCACCTGCCGTGCTCGGAGACCCCCATGAGAAGGAGGGGGCCCGTGTGCCCGGTCCGGCGGCCGTCGGGGACCAGGGACGTGCGCAGGGTGACGACGAGACTGCGGCCGGCCCTGTCCTCGCCGGGACGCGCACCGGGGTGCCACATGTGCCAGACGGCGGACATGATCTGCTGCGCCGTCATGGCGGCGCCCCGGCGCGGGAAGGCGGGCTCGTCCACGGTGAGCCGGAGGTTGCCGTCGACGCGCAGCAGCATCGGGGTGTCGGCGGCGCGCAGCCGCTGGACGACGGCGCTCACGTCGGTGTGCCGGGCGTCCATCACGACGGGCCTCACCGGCAGCCGGGAGCTGTTGATCAGACCCAGGTACGCCCTGACCGAGCACTGGCCGAGCGTCTCGGGCTCCTCGCTGTCCGGTATGGACGCCTGACGACGCCTGCGCCGGTCCGCGAGCCAGGCGTGGGGCAGGTACAGCCGCCAGTTCAGCGGGGTGCTCCAGTCGGCCGACGCGGACCAGACGCCCACCGCCTGCTGGGCGTTGACGACCTGCCCGAGCGTCGGTACGAAGCGCCGTTCCACGCCCACGGACGTCTCCCCGGCCTTGGGGATGACCAGGGGGTGGACGACGTACGCCTCGGGCTGGGCGACCCGTTCCACGTGCTGGGCCAGGGCGCGCCGTACCGGCACCCAGTCCCATGTGGAACCGGCGATGAAGTGGTGCAGGCTCTGTTCCTCGGCGTCACCGCCGAAGAGCGTGGCGATGTTGCGGATGGACTTGCGCCCCTCGGCCTCCAGCAGGCCGCGCACGTAGCGCATCCCCTTGACCCGCTGGTCGCTGCGCGGCATCGAGGAGAACAGCTCCGCTCCCAGCTCCGCGAGGACCGCGTCACCGGCCCTGGCGCGCCCCCCGCCCCCGAGTCTCGCGTCTTCCCCGATGGGGTCGGCGTGCAGCAGCATCGTGCCATTCATGGACTTCCCCCTGTTCGTGGCGCTGTGGTCGGCGTGGAGCGTCACACGGGCGGACCAAGAGGGGGCCAAGGATCGGCATATGCACAGCCCAGCGCCGTCGACCGGCCACTCCGGCGCGCGGGCGCGGAGCCGTCCGCCGGGCCGCCGGCCGGCCACTCCGGCGCGCGGGCGCGGAGCCGTCCGCCGGGCCGCCGGCCGGCCACT